>CAYJRE010000019.1:0-19051 GCA_964372665.1 uncultured archaeon
AATCCGGGCTCTCCCGTCTCGCTTCCGATCGAGTGCCGGTATCGTGGTATCGCTATGCGATACCACTCATTTCTTTTGACCGGGCGCCACTTTTCTTTTTTTTTTAAAGAAAAGGGGTGCGTTCCCGAATCCGGGCTCTCCCGTACCTATTTCGACAGGTAGGACCGAACTTAGGGAGATTGCCATGCAATCTTCCGGCTTGTCTTTTCGCGAGCCTTTTTCTAAAAGGCTCCGTGTTTAGAAACGGGCTCTCCCGTGCCCGCATAATCGGGCAGCGCTTATGGGCTACGTTGCGGGAGTTGCTAGCGCAACCCCGCAGTAGGCCTGTTTTTGAATGACTTTACCCTATTTGTTAATTAATTGTCCGGGGTTGTTTTCCTATCTATGCCCAAAGAAAAACCCCCCAAGCTGGTCGGCATCACGTCGAAAAAGTCCGAGGATTTTTCGGAGTGGTACAACCAGGTCGTGCTGAAGGCCGAGCTTGCCGAATATTCTCCAGTACATGGATTTATGACGATTCGCCCCAATGGAATGCAATTGTGGGAACAAATCCAAAAATATTTTGATTCGCGATTAGAAAAATTAGGCGTGCAAAACGCGTATTTTCCATTGCTCATTCCCGAATCCTTTTTCAGGAAGGAAAAAGAGCATGCGGAAGGGTTTACCCCGGAAGTGGCGTGGATCGCGCAGGATGAGAATGACAAGAACGAAGAGCGATTAGCTATACGCCCAACGAGCGAAACCATCATGTACGATGCGTACTCAAGATGGATTCGCTCGCACCGCGATTTGCCCTTGCGCATCAACCAATGGTGCAACGTCGTGAGATGGGAAATAAAGATGACCAAATTGTTTCTCCGCACGCGCGAGTTTTTGTGGCAGGAAGGGCATTGCGTGTATGCCACGCACGAGGAAGAGCACGAGGAAACCCTTCGTTTCTTGATGGAATACCAAAAATTGTGCCACGAGTTATTGGCGATTCCAGTGTTAGCCGGAAAGAAAACCCCCCTTGAACGATTTGCAGGAGCGAATGAAACGTATACGATTGAAGGGTTTATGCCGGATGGGAAAGCGTTGCAGATGGGAACGAGTCATGATTTGGGACAGAATTTTGCCAACGTATTCGACATTCGATTCAGTGGAGAAGATGAGAAAGAACATGTCCCTTGGCAGAACTCGTGGGGGCTTTCCACGCGATTGATTGGAGCGGTAATCATGGTTCACGGGGATGACAAAGGATTAGTTTTGCCTCCACGTTCAGCCAAAAACAAAGTGGTTATCATTCCAATTATTTTTGAGCAGACACGAGAACAAGTGATGAAAGCCGCACATAGCCTTGAAAGTAAATTGGATCAATTCGGGGCGTTTGTGGATGGTCGCGACCAATATTCTGCCGGATGGAAATTCAACGAATGGGAACTGAAAGGGATTCCGCTGCGCATCGAATTAGGTCCGCGCGATGTGGGGCAGAATCAGTGCGTGCTCGTGCGGAGAGACACGGGAGAAAAGAAAATCGTTTCCTTGAATCAGATCGAAAAAACCGTAGAAGACGAATTGGAGGCGATGCACCAAAGCTTGTTTCAGAAAGGGGAGAAATGGATTCAGAGTAATTTGGTCACGATTAAAACCATGAAAGAATTTGAAGAAGCGTTACAAAACCGAAAATTGATTCGCATGCTTTTTTGCGGGCAAGTGGAATGTGAGAGAGAATTGAAAGAGAAAACCACGGTCACTTCCCGATGCATTTCTTTAGATGAAAAACCAGTTAAGGGCGGGGTCTGCGTGCACTGCCAAAAGCCCGCGGAGTGGCACACGCTGTTCAGCAAGGCGTATTGACCAAACTAATCCAGGTTTTTCTCCCAAATTTCGCTTACTTTCCCCTCTATTTTTTTGGGATTGATACCTGCTTTGGTGTAACCGTTTTTTTCATACAATTTTTTGGCGGCCTCGTTGCTCTCCGCCACCAATAACATTATTTTCTTCATCCCTTTTTGTTTCGCCCATTTTTCGCCGCCTTTGATCAACACGCTCGCGTGACCCTTTCTTCTATGGTTCGGTTTGATGGCCATCCCATTCAACCGGACAAGCCCTTTTTTTTTGCTCAAAATTTCCCATTCCGCGAAACCGGTAAAAACACCGTTTTCCATGCTCCGTTCGAAGTACAGCCAGGGGTATTTCATTCTCCGAAGTTGCGCGTCAAAATCGATGTTCGTGTATGAAAAATACGTTTGGATTAGCGCTGCGATTTCGGACGCGTCGTATTCGGAAGCGGGTTCGATTTTGAAGACCATAAATCAAACCATGCCGTGTCCGGTTTTTGAAGATATGCTTATTAATGGGTTACTAATATATGACTAACATGAAAATGCTGTCGGTCCAAGTTCATGAAAAGATGGCGGAGCAAATAGATAGTCTGATTTCGCGCTCGGGCCTTTATTCCTCACGTTCGGAGTTTTTGAAGGATGCGATCCGGAAATGCATCATGGAATTGGAAACCCTTCCAGATGAGCGGTTGAAGTCCCGTTTGGCGCTCCGAAAACTTGCGATGAAGGCCTATGACAGGGGATATCGGGGCGAGGAATTGACTCGCGAAAAGCGAGCGGAAATCGCGGACGAGTATTTGAAGAAGAAGGGCTGGAGCAGGACTAAAGTTCTCGCGGATCGATGATTTTAATCCATTTTCGCGCAGGCTCAAAATCCTTTATATTAAATGTAACAATCGCATCGCACTTATAATAAATCGCAAGTGCGACATGCAATGCATCAGAAGAATGAATTCCAGCCTTTTCGAACGGCTGGCAATTCAAATCAAGGGGGGCGGAAACGAATATGGCTTCGATTTTTCTTACTTCGAACAGATTTTCCAAATCCAGCTTTCGAATATACGCCACTTTCTCGAGTTCTTCTAAACAAAAATCTGACACAACGACGACATGATAGTTTGAGCGAAGAAAATCCAAGACTGTTTCCGCCTCGATGAATAATCCGCGGTATCCCCTTCCTATTTCTCCACGAAAATAAGAAATAAGCACATTCGTATCCAAATAAATCCGCGCCATGCGTTGCAAGGGCAACCGAAAAACGCTTAAAACTACGGAAAACTTTTCAGGATCAACAAGCTGGTTTTCAATCCCTGTCTGCCGCAACGCGGTGTTTCATTCCTTTTAGTGTTTGCAATACTTTCAGTCCTTCAGGGGTCAGGCCGTAGATGCTGATGTTTTTCTCTCCCGGGTTGAGCCGCTTCACTAGGCTTTTAGCCGCGAGCTCGCCGAGAGCCTCCGAAACCGTCGGCCGATGGGAATTGAGTCGTTTGGCCAAATCGGTTGGATTGTTGGGCTGGATTAAGGATTCCATGATTTGCGTGCGCAGCTTTCCCCTGCGCACAAACGAGACCTTCTCCCACATGACGGGAACGGCTTTTCACATGGTTAAAAGTCGGCGTTAGAAAGAGCGTAGGATTATAAAGGGCAATGGGAGTGGGGTGAACAGTAAGCACGGTTGGAGGGGCTTGATTTGGTTGAATGGAAGAAAGCAATCGTTTCAGTTATCGGAGGTTTTTTGGCCGCGTTTCTGTGGTACGTTTTCTTTGAGGCGATGATTCCTTCCAATGTGGCAATCCTTTTTTGGGTATTATTTGTCGGTTTCAGTTATTTCATTTACAAGCGAACAGATCGCGCCCGCCATGCAGCAGGCTGGTCAAGCGTATTGCTTTCGTTGGGAAGCTTTGGACTGCCAGTCGCCACCATTTTCTATTCCGCGAGAGCCGCGGCCGAGGCGGGAAAAGAGGGGGCGGCTGAAGCATTGGGGGCGGGGATTGGTGCCACCATTCTCAGTGGAATTGGATTTGCCTTAGGGTTGTTTTTTGGTATTGCATTTGCCATCGCGGCCTACTTTCTATTGAAAAGCGAGAAAACGAAGGAGGCGAAAAAGAAATGAATCGAAAGTTTATCCTTTTCGGATTAGTGTTGGGATTTTTGGTCTTATCGGGTTGCACAAGTGAAACGCCGCGGGGAGACATTTCAGCCCCCACTTCCGGACCTATCTCAAACACGGTTTCTCCTCCATCAGATACTCCTCCTGTCAAAGAGTCGTACAAAATTGGAGAAAAAGCAGTTACAAAAGATGGGTTAGAGGTTACCCTGACGGAACTTGTGTGGATTCCCAAATGTGATTTCGATTCCACGGATTGTGTAGCGGGATATGTCAAAGCAAAGAATTCAGGCGAAGAGAAAACTGATGCGAGTTTTTTCGGTTCATCGGTTGTTCTTGATGATAAAGGAAATCAGTCTGAACACACAACAATCAATTGCCCCAAAGCATTTGATTCGACCGCATTATTTCCAGGGGCTATACGGGAAGGATTTATTTGTTTCAAAGATGTCCTCAAAGAAAGTCAATTGTATAAGATTGTTTTGAACGTCGGTTTTTTTGATCAAACGAATTTTATATATCTAGTTAAAAGTGACGATATTTCAATAGCAGTCCCTTCGGCCGAGGTCTCGTTTGAGGATGTGGATGCTAAATGGGTCACCGGATTTTACGCGAGTGGAACAATTAATTCGATAGACTTGAAAATAAAGAACACTGGAGACACTATTCTTTCGGACTTGTCCATTTCATATGAAGTCACGAAGACGGGCCATCCCAAGATAACTGGTGAAGATAAAATCATTTCCACCGTCGACGCTGACGAGGAAAAAATTGTTTCCGCGCTCGTCTTAGACTCTTCGCTTGGCCAGAAAGGAGAATACGCCATTAAAATTGTTCTATATGAAGGTGACGTGGAACTTGGAACCGCAGGTGGAACGTTTACAGTATAAATTATTTTTTGAGGGTCGAAAACCTTGAAGTGGGGTCACAGGGATTCGGGAACGCACCCCTTTAAACTTTTAGGAAAAGTTTAATCAAAGAACCTTTTTAGGAAAAAGGTTCATCAAAAAACAGAAAAGCGGCGTCCAGTCAAAAAGAATGTCTGGGTACCAATTTAAGATTGGTACCCTAACTCCGTAGTGGCCAGCCGGAACTGGCCATGGGGTCACAGGGATTTGAACCCTGATTTGGAGGTCTGGAGCCTCCCGTGATACCTGGTTACACTATGACCCCGCCGATTTCGCACGGCCGCCACGAGGGACTACATTCGGGGATTCTGCGAATCCCCAAAATAGGCCAGTACAAATGGTAGAGGAGAGGGATTATTAACCTTTGATTGGCTTTTTCCCGGCATATGAAGCGGGTATTGGTCATTTTGGTTCTTTTTTGGGTTTCGTTTGCTGGTTGGGGATGGGCGCTGCAGGCGATTGATGCCGAGAACGGTGTCGTGAACGGCCATTATTTGGAGGAAGGGGAACGGGCAGCCGTGTTCAAGGCGTTGCCGCAAACGAATGGTTCTCAAAAGTATTGGTTGGTTTCCGTTTTGGAAAATGATGCATTGCGTACCATCATGCCTTTAGCAGACAAGGATAGTAAATTGGTGAATAAAAGCGCGTTGCGCACGAGTTTGATTTCGGCGAATTTGTTGATTCAGCGGTTGAACGCGTTGAAAACCAGCATTCCCTGGTTGATTTCATTGAGCAGCGCGAACAAATTAGAGGAATTGTCGGTGGCGTTGCAAAATGAGCAATTTGATTTGGATATTGTCGCGGAGTCGTTAACGAATGCGAGCGTCAAAAGCGATGTGCTCGCACTGAAGAACAAACTTTCCGGCCTTACGGATGGGTTGCACGCCGTTGCAGAGGAAATCAAGGCGTTGAACGCGGATGAAACGAGTTTGTTCAATGCGACGATTGATACGGGAAAGGCAAATGCGTTGCCGGGAAAGTACGAATCGGTTTATTTGCAACTCGAGGATATTTACGGGCAAGCCACGAATTATGATACGGATGTGGCCAAAGTGAAAAACAGAGTGGCGACGTTGAATGAATTGGATTCGGGGGGGAAGCAACAATTGATTGGATTACTTTCTCCGTTGGGCCAAAACCAGTCGGTGACGAGTGCGGTTTCTCCGTACACGGATTTGGGAGTGTCGAATCAGCAGCGTGTGACAACCGAAAACGCATCCATTCCAACTAAAGTGGCGGCATTGGAAGCCGAATTGGATGTCCGATTGCTTCGTTCACAGGCTTTTTTGGAATTGTACGAGGAAGACGAGTTTTTTCGCAAGCAAACCAATTTTTTGAGTTTAGAAGAGGCCATCCAAACCATGCTGGCAGAGGAAAATGTTGCACGGTGGAAGGACCAAAGCAATGTAACAAAACTTCAAGCCACGTGGGGCAATGCCACGTCCGCCTTCGAAAAAAAACAATATACTATTGTCATCGAATTTGGGCAAACCGCTAAAAGTTTGGTTAAGCAAATCAAGAGTGCGGGGATTTTGCCGGTGCAGAATCCAAATCAACAATTGGCGGATGCGCTGATTTCGGGGTTGGCATTAGTGTTGGGTGGCATTGCCGCGGTGATGATTGGAAAAACAGCCTGGAAGTATTTTGGACAGCCTAAACAATAAAATGAATGGCCTCTTGAGGGGCCGCTTGCGGTCCCCCAAAGTCCGTCCGTGCAGCCGGAGGTTTCCGGCTACCAGTAGAACTCTACAATATCCCCGTTTTGGACTTTGTAATCCTTGGACACGCGTTGCCCATCGAATTTGGTGGAGCCCCAGACTTTGGCGTATTGGAGGTTTTGAACAATGTCCTTGTGTACGGCGGTGGCGACATCCAAGACCGTGGCGTTTTTGTTCACGATCAAGGGCAAGTGCATTGCGGGCGGGTCCCCCGGCTTTTTCGTGTACACGTATACTTTGTCCAGGATTTCGAACAGGCGGTCGGCGATGTTGGATTTTTCGTTTTTCAGTTCGTCCCATACAAGGTTGGGGACATTTTCTCCTGCATTTATTTTTTGATCGGGTTTTTGTTTCATGTAAACCACGAGTGCTTTTTTGTACACGAGTTTTTCATTCAGGCTTTCCGCGATCGTGTCAAGTGTGGTGGGTTCACCCAGTATCACTTGCACGTTGAACATGCCCATGTTCTTGAGAAAATGGATGAGCTGCGCGTGCGGAATTTTGAGGTGTTGTTTTCCGGTAATCGAAATCCCGGGGAAGGAGGAAGGCGATATCCGGGCCAACGGTTTTTTTTTGTTGAGCAGAATTCCCGCTTTTTTGAGCTCGTTGGATACTGTTTCGTAATCGGATTGGGCGGAACGCCCATCCAGAATGAGGGCGATGGCGTCCGCATTTCGGATGATGGCGAGGATTTCTTTCCCGTTAACTTTTCCTTCCGCGCTACCTTCCACGATCGGGGGCAAGTCCACGAGTTGGATTTTGGCACCCTTGAAATCCACCATTCCCATGTCTGGTTTGGCGGTGGTGAAGCCATAACTCCCAACCGGCATGTGAAGTCCGGTCATTTCATTGAAGAAGGTCGTTTTTCCGGAAGAAGGCAATCCCACGAGAACGATCTGTCCCGCGCCCTCTTTTTTCACTGCGAGGGTTTGTCCCCCGCCGCGTTTGCTCGCCTGTTTTTTCTCTTTTTCCATTTCATTGCGGATGAGGGAGATTTTACGATTGATCTCGGCCCGAAGATTCTCGCCACCTTTGTGTTTGGGGGCGAGGCTTTTCATCCCTTCCAATGCCGCAAGCTTTTCGACGAGGGTCTTGGCATTCTCGTATTTCTCTTGGGCATGGACAAAATCGTTGGTGACATTCGCAGGCATAGGGATGAATGAATGGTTAACCCATTAATAATTGATTTTTGGGGGGTGGATGAGTCTATCCGCCGATCTGGATGTATTTGGTTCCGTTGGCATCGGTGCTTTGTGTTATTTTGGTGGAGTCGTTCTCGTCCGGGATGTCTCCGGGGGCGAGGGCGTTTTCATCCACGTTCAACGCGGGGCAGTTTTCGAGTTCGGAGTGGAAGCTACACATATAGGATTCGAGGCTGTTGAATCCCACAAAGGAATATTTGCAATCGATCACGAAGGAAGGAGTGTATTTGAGGGGATTCCATTCATGCATCGTTTCCGAGTTTTGGACGAGTACGGGTTCAGCGCTTCCGTTTTGATCCAACACGCAGGGTTCAAATTCTTCACGGACTGTTGTGACGCTCATTCCCGCTTCACGAGCGCACGATTTCATGTAATTGATGTCCAATGTTCCTTGGAATTGCGTATAAAAATAGTTGCAACTTGTGTACTCATTCAAGTAACCCAATTGTTCAGCGCAAACCGCGCCTTTGTTGGCTTGTACAGCGGCGTACAAGGATTTGAGCGTGGTGCGATTGTATAGGATTGGGGTGTATTGTACTTGAAGACTGGAGTATTTTTCTTTTAGTTTTTCTAGCCCATAATGGGCTTCGGTGCAGGGTTTGCAGTCTCCATAGTCGAGTTGGGCGTTAACTAAAATTTTTCCGGGTGGAATCGTGCAGGCTTCGGGCGGATTCAAGAATGTGAGTAAATGGGGTCGTTTGTCTAAGAATTTTTCTTGGACGACGACCCACCCTTTCTTGATGGGTAAGGGGTCTTTGATGAGTTGTCCTTGTAGCGCGCGTTGGATTTCTGAGTTCTGGTCCAATCCTTTTAGGTTGACCAATGCAGTAGGAACGTAATCGATTTCGAATTCGGTTGCGAGTTTTTTGCCTTCTTCGGATTGGACGTCATACGTTTCTACCCTGTATTTGATGTTGCTCTGGTCGAATTTGGCGAGAATCGTGTTGGATTGGAAGCAATACAAACAATTTTGGTCCACCAAGAGTTTGACCTCAACAAGGGGAACAGCCGGAGGAAGGTTGTCGGTTTGGTTTCCTTGGAGTCGGGTGAATAGAAGGATTCCTACAGCAAGGATTAGGACAAGAACAATGCCTGCAATGAGGATCCAAGAGGGGTTCTTTTGTTTTGGGGAGGGGGAATGATTGTGTTCGTGGATGGGTATCGGGTGGTCATGGGCGTGGGTAGGGGTAGATGTTTCCGGGGGATGAGGATGGTTGGTCATGCGTTTCTATCCTGTTTATCGAATGGCTTTAAAATCTGCTATTTTTGAAAGCTTCTAATCCATGAATTGGGTTGATTTTCACACGCACATATTGGATAGCCCCCATGTCGAGGCTGCACTCACAGAATCCCAAAAGGCAGGCGTAGTAAAATGGCTGGTCAACAGTACGGACTTGGATAATTGGAAAACCATCACTCAAAAAGCGAGCGGATTTTCCCCCGCCATTGTTGGATTGGGTTGGCATCCCGAGCAGGTCATCGCGGTCTCTCCGAATGAGATTGATTCTATTTTGCAACAGTACAATCCCCTCATTCCGCTTGCTCCCTATTTTGGAGAAACAGGGCTGGATTTTAAGTATGGGAAGACACCAGGACGACAAGCAGCCCAAAAAAATGTTTTTGGTCAATTCATTGATTGGTCGAATGAACATGATAAACTGATTCAAGTCCACACGCGCCAAGCCAGGCAGGAGTCGTTGGATTTGCTGACGCAAAAAAAGGCAAGAAACGTGTTGTTGCACTGGTTTTCAGGAAACAAGAAACAACAAGATCTGATTATTGAAAGAAAATGGGTGTGCACGGTGGGTCCAACCATTTTGAATTCGTCCCACATGGATGCATTTATTCTGAATCAACCATTGGAATTGCTTGGATTGGAGACTGATTCTCCCATCCCCTTTGATGGAAAACCGTCCTCTCCAGCCTGGATTCCATTGGTGGCTCGACGAGTCGCGGAAATAAAGAATGTTGGATTGGAGCAAGTAAGCGAGGCCCAACACACCATTTTTGCTCGATTTTTTCCGGAATTCCTATAAACCCAGCCAGATATAAACTCTCGTATGAGCGAAGTCACCGTTTTTTTGGGGACAGCGATCACGGTGTTGATTATTGCAAACATCATGGTCTCTCTTTTTCCCCGAAAGTCGAAGGAAAGAGAAGTGGAAAGTTTGGGTGTCAAGGTAGCCTTTATCCCCCCCATTCCGATGACAACGACTTCTTCTGGCGTGGAAGCAAAATTGGAAGGCCATATTCAATCCACGAATCAAAAGATTGGCCAATTGTTTTTCCGAATCGAGGCGTTGGAGAAACGTTTGGGAACGGTAAAGAAAACGGTCGAAGAAAAGGGCGATGAAACCTGGATCGAAACGGTTCCGATTCGAAACAAAAAACTCAAATCCAAGAGAAAGTGAATACGAGTTTTTGCTATGACCAAGAAGGGCGTTTCTTCCCACATTTCGACTCGCTGTTTGCAATGCGGGAAAAGCGCAAACCTGATTCAAAAGATGCAAAATATTGCCTTGTTCGGTCCGATTTTGATGCAAACCCTGACTTGCGCTCATTGCGGTTTCAAATGGTCGGATGCCATGAGCTTGGAGTTCAAGCGACCCATGGGATTTGAAGCCAAGATTGATGGCGAGAAAGAGTTGAGAACCAAAATTGTTCGGAATTCCTCCGGAACCGTTGAAATCCCCGAATTAGGGGTGCTCATCGAACCCGGTCCCTTTGCGGAGGGTTTTTTCACGAACATGGAGGGATTGCTGGAGCGCGTGGAGAGCGTTTTGGAATTGCTGGCGAAGAGCGAAGACAAAAAACAGGCAAATGGGGCAAAGGCAACGCTAAAAAAACTCCAAAAATGCAAAGATGGAAAAATGGAGTTCACCGTGCGCGTGTTGGACCCGCTGGGGGGAAGCGCACTGATTGGCGAAAAAGTGAAGCATTGGAAACTGTCCCAAATTGAAGCGGGAAAGCTGGAAAAAGGAATCTCGTTGTCATAACTCTTTTCACTGACACCCCCACGCCCGAAGCCCCTGCCTTGAAGGCAGGGGTAAAGGCGTCGCAATGATTATTGCGTTTTTTCAAAGCAATCCCGGAAGAAGCCCACGCCTTTAGGCGTGGGAGTTTCACCTCATATTCTTCCGAGGCGTTGATCCATATATGCGCGAAATAAGTCCGGCCGTTCAAGGATACGCCTATACATCAATTCTAATCGAAAAAGATGAAGGGTATCGCTGCGAAATGGATCACCGGGTGGCATTTTTCCTTTTTTTTGGAGACGCCGGTGTTTCAACCGGTCATTCATCGCTAAATATTGCTGGTGCGGGAGAAGTTGGATGAGAAAAATCAATTCGCGCTGAAGAAGGGTCCGCAGTTTATCTGCATCCGGTTTTCTCGTTCCAAGCTGGGTGGCTATTTTCCGTTGGGTGGCTTGGAGTTTATGGTAGAGGGGCTGTATCTCCAAGTTTCGTTTTTCCCAGTCGGCCTTCGACCAGTTGCGTATGGTGGTCGTGAAAAAACGGTAGCGCTTGGATAGTTCACTTTCTCGACGGCCCGTTTGGCGTTCCCTTTTACGAGCCACCTGTTTGAGGACTTCCTTTTCCCAAACCGCCTGGGGGACCATGTGACGGAGGTGACGCGGTCGCTGGAGTGGATAGACTCCGATATGGGTTACCCCGGGATTGGGTGGGAAAAGGATGTCTCGGAGACGGGCTGGTTTTCCGCCTCTACTTTTTCTGGGTCTTCCACGTCTTGCGCTCATTTTTATCCCCGCTCTCGTTCCGCGTGTGTTTGGCGACGATGCTCGCCGCGCTGACGCTGGGTTCGATGTCGTCCGCTTTTTCCTGGAAAACGATTCCCTTCATTCCTTTCTTCAAGGGTTTTCCGTCCATGATCGTGATGCTATCGCTTGAAAAGCGTTGAACTAGCTCGTGCAGTTTTTGGGCGATGAGGGCCTCGATATCGTTGAGCGTCAGTCCTTTTTTTCGGAGCTCATCGATAAAGGATGCATTGATGGAAATGCGGGCATCCATGAGGCTGTGCTGCGTGGCCTCATGGTAATGCTTGGAAATGTCATTCGTTTTTTTGGAATCGCGCAGTCCTCGCAGCTGGTTCCGCCATCCTAGAACGCCGGCCACTACTAATGGCCCTGTTTTTTCTCCTCTTCCCACTTCATCAAGGCCGAAAACCAATTCATCGTTCTCGGGCCCTACCCAACCCACTATTTTTTCTTTCACCGCTTTCTCCACATTTGCATCATTTGCTTGGATCACGACCTTCCCACTCGTGTAAACAGTGACAATGGCATCCCCCACTTTGTGTCGGGCTTTTTCATATGCCGAAGGGGTGGGCAATGAAGGATACTCTTGTAATTTGTGCACAATCTTGGACACTTCTTTTTGGGTGAAGGAGAGCGTGGTCACCATGCTTCCATGAGTATTTTTCCCCTATTTAATTCCCCTTTCTTGCGATGCGTTTTTTGAAGGGAACCACCCTATTTCCTGCGCGTGATGATGACGTAAACCCCGGCTGACGTAAGGATGATGACTTAACTCACGTCTGAACGCAAACCTTTTTCAGTGAAAAAGTTTTATCAAAAAGCCCTACGTGGGGATTTGCCCTGCAAATCCCCGATAGTAGTGCGTCGCTGCAACTCGCCGAAACGGGCTCTTGGCTCACGTCTGAACGCGCACACTTTTTTCGGTTAAGGGGTTGGGGAAATCAATCCATCATATGTGAGTCTGGCGACGAGGGATAATACTATTGCGGTCCCGGCAAAGAGGGGTTGCTGAAAGTCATCCATGATAGCGGGATACACGTTTATCCATTCGAAGGTAACTGTCACTCCCCAAAAGAATGCGAGCATCACTCCGATCGAGAATATGAGCCAGTATCCGGCTGTTTTTCGAGTGTCGCGATAGCTGTGATGGGCAAAATAAAAAGCGAGGATGAACGCAATCGTCCCGAGCAGGTCCAGGTAGGGAATGATGCCATCCATCGTTGATCACCGTTCCTTGTTTATCTCCTGCAATTTCCGGGAGAGAAAATGTTCTTGGCTATAATGCTTGTACGCCCAATACAGGAAAACGATTCCCGCTCCCGCGACTCCGATGCCATGTTCGATGAGATTCATTATTTCTGGAAAAACAAATGCTTCCAGGTTGGTGGCCAGCATTCCGATGATGAGTAAGGTGTAACCCGCCAAGAACCATTTCGTCGAAGGCTTGTCGCGATAACAGGTCACGACTGAAAAGTATCCGAAGAGGACGATGATGAGCGTGATGACCTCATTCGCTTCCAGCATTAAGGAAAGAAACACATGGAGTTTAAAAGTTGGAATTGGAATCGCGGGTGGATGCTGGAGTGCAGGGAGCAGGATTCGAACCTGCGAAGGCACTAAGCCACCAGAGTCTGAGTCTGGCCCCTTAGACCGCTTGGGTATCCCTGCGGAAAGGATTTTCTCCGCGAATCGGCATTTAAAGCAATCTTGGCGTTCTTTCTCGCGGTTGGGTTTATATTCAAAAAAATCATTTCGTGTCAAATGAAATCGAAACAGGCATTGAACCTTACTTCAGCTTTGCAATTGGTTTTAGTTTTGGGGGGGATCCTCCTGTTGGTGGCTTTGGCGACCGGGTATTGTCAATATCCGTACACGGCGTGCAATCCTTCAAGTGATCCGGCGAGGTTCGGTCATTCGTCCGATGAGGTCGAGTATTCGTTTGCCGTTTATTCGAATGATTGTTCGGCCAGCGGGTTAGGTTTTTGTTCCCAATCCTGCCAGCAACCCGATGAGCGCGCCGTTTCGGGCAATTGTTCTTCGGACACGCAGGGGTGGGCATACGCTCATTTTGGGGTGGTGGATAACACGACTTGGTCGTGCATCGACCTTTCCCACACGTCAGGGGTTTCGTTCAAGGCAGAGGTCATTTGCCTGAAGGTGAATGCGGGATGAATCGTCGGGAATTGGTTGGGGTTATCACGGTGCTCCTGGCGGCCGGCACTGTTGCGTATTTGAGCGGGGGTCCCCCGAGCTTATTTGGTCACTCTCCCGATGAGATCAAATTGGTTTTCAAGACGTATTCCACGGATTGCACTAACAATGTTATTGGCGCCAGCTGCAGCGCGTCTTGTTCCGCGAGTGAGAAGGCAGTTTCTGGAAATTGCATTACGGATTTTGGGTATGCGTTCGGCCGTTGGGGAGTCACGGATGCGACCACGAATCAACGGACATGGGATTGTACCGATAATTCGCACGGTCAAGGAGTGCGTTTATTCGCTCAAGTCATTTGTCTGGATGTGGGGTAAAAAAGCATGGTCACCAAAAAACACTTTTTTTCGCTTCCCATAGTAGTGGCTCTTGGCTTGCTACTGATAGCAGGGACAGTGGCCTATTTGACTGGGGGACCGGCGAGCTTTTTTGGCCACTCCGAAGAAGAGATCGAGGATGATATAACGTTGCCGTTGACCAATTCGTGTTTCTACAAGTTTTGTTCGGCCGCCTGCCCGAATGATTATTACGCCGTGAGCGGATCCTGCGAAACGGTGGTGGATTTTCCAAACAATGCGAGCGGGTATCAATACAATTTGTCCGGGGTCCTCCCCGATTTGAGGGAATGGAACTGCTTCAACGACGATTTGGCCAACGACGGGGTGGAAGCTATTCAAGCCAGTGTGGTATGCGCGCGAACCGGGGGGTGGAGCTCGTCAACGTATCAGTCGTGCGGGAATTACCGCATCGAAGACGGAACCCCTGTCGGAGGCGTAGACGAAGCCTGCGATAAAACCAATTTTGGGGATTGGTTGGATTGCACCGATTTTCAAACCCAGGGCGGGCTTCCTCTTTGCAATGGGGAATTGTCTTGCCGCGGTGATTGCGGGGGATTTGACGTTTCTAATTGCGTGTATTGCAACAACGGCTGCCCTCCCGGACAAACGCTGTGCGCGAATAATACGTGCCAACTCAATTGTTCGGGTTCGGGGGGAAATGCGCCGGGGTTTAAAAAAGTCGGGCCCGCTGGCGGCAATTGTTTACCCGGACAACCGTGTCCCGGTTTGCCGAATTTTTCGTTGAGTACGGGCTTTTGTGGAGACGGAATAGCCAACCCCATTCCCGATCCTTCGAACGGCGAACTGTGCGAATCGGATGGAGATTGTTCCGGTTATCCCACGTTTGGCGTGCAGTGTCCGGATGGCACCAGCATCTCGGCGGGTCAAGTATGTGTAAATTGTAATTGCGAACCGAACCCGACTCCCTGCTGCACGGACGTTTTCGGACAGCCTGAATGTACAAATAATAATGATTGTGGGTTAGGCATGTGTGGCCACGATATTTGTGTGTTGGGCTGTTGTGTCCCAATCGATTGCTAGTTGGGAACTATTTTCCACACGATTAATTCTTCAAAGAATAGTTTTTCTCGGAGAACTATTTCTCCTTTTAACCCTATTTTCGTGATTTTTTGCTGGGTCATTTCGATGCCGTTCAAACTGGACTGGAGCATCAGGCAAAACCCATTCGTTTTCAAAAAGATTGGAAGCTTTACTAAAAACCGGTCGATGATTTCCCGCCCCTTTTTTCCTCCATCCGTGTCTCTCCACTTTATTTCTTCGCTCGGAACATACGGGGGATTGAACACGATGACATCGAATTTCCCTTTCACGTGCTCAAACAAATCCCCTTGAATGCTTTCAATTTTGATGTGAGGAAAATACCTTTCTGCCATCTGCAATGCGGCGGTTATCGCCGAACGTTCGATATCGACACACATGACTTCCTTCGCTCCGCTGAGGCATAGCGCCGCTGTTTGGATGCCGCTTCCGCACCCCATGTCCAAGGCTTTTTTGATGAACCTTTTTTCTAAAAAGGTTCGTGCACATTCTTGGACGGTTTTTGCGAGCAACCAACTATCTTCGCGCGGCGCGTACCCGTTTTGGGGCTGTTTGAAATTCATGTCTTCGAATTTTATCATACCCCGCCCGTGCTGGGTGTTTATCCCTGGAATAAGAACCCCGCTGATAAACTGTTTATGGTTCAACTAAGGAGGATTGGACTTAATAATTTTGACGGCCGGATTGAGTAAACCGGTGGATGAAAAGTTCAAACTTTCTTATGTTAGCCTGCTTAAATGTTCATGAATCATATGCCATCTCGATTCCCGCTTGATTAGGACGTTTGTTCCTCTACCTTCTCCTTCTTGGGGTTGCCCGTCAACCATTCCTTTCCATTTAAATTTGTAGACGCATACTGCTGAATTTTGATCTAATGAGATCCATCTAACGTCATTGATTGAATATGTTTCGTTCTTTATTCTATTCCATGTGGAAATGAAGGCTTTTTCTAATTCATCAATGGTTGTATAGCTTCCGTCCGAAAACCAATAGACCAGATCTTCGCTAAGTAATTCTTTGACTTTAGAAAAATTGTGACCGTTTGTTGCTTCCTCATATTTTTTGAGGAAAAAATCAGCTTCATTTTTTATCTGCGCTAAATCTTTCATAAATAACAGTTTGTTTACGATAATGCCACTACTTCCACTTTCTCTCTTGACGTAATAATGACCGGTTTTGC
This sequence comes from uncultured archaeon, assembly GCA_964372665.1. Taxonomy (GTDB): domain Archaea; phylum Iainarchaeota; class Iainarchaeia; order Iainarchaeales; family VGJJ01; genus VGJJ01. The sequence continues at coordinate 16,319 of CAYJRE010000019.1, forward strand.
TTGCGTATGCTGTACGTAGTTTAGCATTTTTTTGATATCCGTTGATATATTCATTTCTTTTATTTCTTTCTTGGATTTTGTTTTCTGTTGCAAATATTCGTGTGCAAATGATCGACTCATGAATTCAATATTTTTGAAATCAATTGTTATCTCGTGATCTTTCCTTTTGTTTATTTCTTTGAAGAAATTGACGGCGGTCTGTCGCAAGAATAGGTGGCTTGAAATAGCCTTTTTTAGAAAGATTTTTTTCATTTTTGTCCCTTGTTTTCCACGTAATCGTAAATATTCAGCGTTTTTATAGTAAATGGGAAGCGAAAGCTAACCATTGTGCCATGTAATACATACGGTCCTGCGAGCCTATAAAGAGTGCTTTTTTCTCCGTTAATCGCTAATCCCCCTGCGCGAGATAAGATGAGGGCTTCTCCCCCAAGCCCTTTCGTCACGATTTTCAAGGTCGTAGGAAGGCCATAGCCACGCTCTACATCGTTCTTTGTCGATGTGCCTGTAGCCGCTTTTCGTACCGCATTGGGTTCATCAGTGAAAGGAATGTTGTGTTTCGTAAAATTTCCTGGAATTGTGACTCCATCATCTAAGAAACAAATTTCAACTTTCTTTGCAACCTCATCACGAAATACAACCACCCATGCGTGCTCAAACTTTGAATGCGTGTAGACATTATCCAATATTTCACCCAACAAATAATTGAATGCGGTTTTGCCTCCATATTCTTTTCCCTCTTCATGAACAGAGCTGATCTGGGTCAGAATTTCTTTTCCCTTTTCTATCTCTGCTGGCAACATGGAACCTGAAAAATAGGTTAATCGTTGCGAAATGTGCATTTTGTCATCTAGGATTTTAGATAAAACATAGTGGGATGTTTTGTCTTTGGGTAGAATAACTTCTTTTTCTTTTCCATGTTGTTGGATATAGCACCCGAGTCGCAAGAACAACGTGGGGCTATCTAGCCGGCTATTTGCAAGATCAATTTTTTCATTTAATCTTATTTTTTTAATAGCACGCGTTCCCTTGATATACGCATCAATGAGAGAAACCATAGTCATGAGGATAGCTCACTCTTTCTTGAATTAAATACTTTAGATTTTACCCATACTTTTTCCTCATGTAATTGTATGCATACGCATAAATTTCATTGGATTGCGCCTGTTTCATCGTTTCCTTTAATACTTCCACTTTCAAGCCGTTCTTTTCCACCCATTTTACTTTCTCGACGGGAATCAAGATAACGTATTCTCCAATCGTGGACCCTTTTTTTACATAATTGGGTATTCCGTTTTGATTGAAGAAGTTTTTCCAATACCGCAAATCTTTTTTCAATACGTTGATGTAATAAGGGGACTTTTCGATCCCCCGTTGCACATAAGAATAGTCCGACCAAATCTCAATCGCGGATAATTGGGTAAAGGCATATTCCTTTTCCGTTTTTTTGATTATCTCGGGGACTTTGAACGCCAATAATCCGCTGACAATCTCATCGGGTCTAACACAAACATAGGTATATGCTGTTTTCTTGCGAATCCATCCGGCGCGAACCAATAAGGAGAATATTTTTTTCTTCATGCTCTGGCCCACAATCCAATCCAACTCGGATTGGCGAAACGGCTGGCTAGTCCCATATTTGGTAAAGAACAAGGCGTATGCCCTCAACCCGAAGGCAGGAATTTCAACAGTCATACTAGTCACCTATTAGGTAACTACTATAAATACCTGTTTTTTGGGGTACTTCAATAAGCGACATCCGTGCTGGGATTCAAACGCACTCCTTTTCTTTTTGAGAAAAAAGCCAGTTCCGTCTGGCTGCTGCGGTATAGGGTTATTGCTTAGCAATAACCCATTTATTTTTCCTCGAGGCTTTTTGTCGAAGACAAAAAGGTCGGTACGACGACCAGTCAAAAGAAAAAGGAGGGGTATCGTTTTAACGATACCCCGATACCGGCACGCGCGGTCGGAAACGCGCCCGTGCTGGGATTCGGAACCGACCTTTTTTGGTAAAAAAGCTCGACCAAAAAAGCGGAAAGCGGATTTTTGCAAATCCCCAGACACCCGTGCTGGGATTTGAACCCAGGTCAAGGGCTCCGGAAGCCCTTATGCTATCCAGACTACACCACACGGGCAACTTTTTTCTAAAAAATACTATGTGCGGGAGGCAGGACTCGAACCTGCGTAGGCACTAAGCCACCAGGGCCTAAACCTGGCCGAATTGCCGCTATCGGACTCCCGCAAGTAGTATACCGAATATTGAGTCGTGCAATGCATTAAAAGGATGGTTTATTCCCTTCGAAAAATGAGCGTTGGTTCGTACACCCCTTGTCCATAGGGGTCATTCATCTTTTTGGTGACTTTGAACCCGAGCTTTTCATGGGCTCTGAAAGATGGCGTGTTTTTGGCATTAACATAGGCGATAAATGGCATTTTTCTGAATTTTTGTAATAATGATAGATAGAGTTTTTCTCCAACCCCCTTTCTTCGGTGTTTTTTGTCCACGACCCAATCCAACACCCGTGTTTCGTTCTGAACTGTTTTGATGGCGATGATCGCGCCAACTATTTTTCCTTCGAACTTTTTAGAAAAAAGTTCGATCAAAAAGGTCTGATACCTCGCCCTTTAGGGCGACATTCGTCGCCCATTGTTTGGCGAGCGAGCACGCGAGCAAGTGTCGTTCATGCCCAATTGGATACCGTGGCCTTTAGGCCACGGAGGAGGTCATTTTCTTTG
>CAYJRE010000020.1:0-18567 GCA_964372665.1 uncultured archaeon
GGCGGAGGCGGACCCGGGGTTGGGGCCGGGGGAGACACGTATGTGGTACAGAGTATTGTGTTTCCCAATTTGTTTGACACCCAAGACATTAGCGTGAATATCACGGCGCGGAACAGGGATGCCACTAACCCTACCACTGATTTGGCTGATTTACGCGTTACGATTCGGGATGAGCAGGGAAACCCAGTCTCCATATACAACAACTTAGTATTTCAGGACGCCTTCGACTTTGCCGGGGCAAGTCCGGTGGAGAGCGCCACCTACTCGTTCACCATCCAACAAGCCGCGCTAAGCCCCCACTTCCTGAATATCGGGGAAACTTACACGCTTTACGCCACCATTGTCCCCTGGGACGATCCGGCGACTATCCCTTCCCCCGATGAGTCCATCACCGCCAACAATTCGGCCTTCCGAACCTTTACCAGCGTAGAACCTCCCCAAACCTATGCCGTGCCGGATGCACCATGGTGGATGAGCCTGATTTTGGTTTCGATAGTAATGGGATGGTTGTATGTAGCCACACGTGGAAAAAAGGGAAATGAAAATGAAAAATTACCCCAACGACATGGGCGGTTCGCGTTTCACGAATAGCACGCTGCCTTTCTTTATTTTTTTGCCAGCCAAATTTGTTTTTTGGTTTAGGGAAATGAAACGGGGTTTATCAAAACCGAACTGCGTGCAAATGGTCTCACTCGTTTGGGGCAAGACCGGGTGAATAAGAATAGACAGAATCCGAATGAGTTCGACTTCGGTAGCTAACAAGGACTCGGTTTCACTCCGTTTTCCTTCTTTCATGAGCAACCAGGGCTGCTTGTCCGTAATCTCTTTATTCCCCAAATCCACGATTTTCCACGCGGTAATCAACGCGTTCTGGAGGTCGTGAGAAAGGTAGTACCCATAGGCTTCCTGGGCACGCTCACGCACCTTGAAAACCAATCCTTCATCAACCGGAGCGGCCGGAATAAGGGAATTAGTGTATCTTTCGAGCATAGATAGGACCCGATAAACCAAGTTCCCTAAGCCATCCGCGAGCTCGGAATTGGTACGCTCCACTAGATTTTTTTCAGAAAAAGCAATGTCATTTCCTAAAGGGGCTTCGCGAAGCAAATAATAGCGAATGGGTTCAATCCCGTATTTAGGGATGAGAACCAAGGGATCGGCAACATTGCCCTTGCTCTTGCTCATCTTCTCCCCTTTCTCATCGTTGACAAAACCGTGCACCAGCACCTGCCGCGGCAAGGGAAGACCCGCGCTCAACAACATGGCCGGCCACAACAAGGAATGAAAGCGGTTGATATCGTGCCCAATCACATGAATGTCGGCCGGCCAAAACGCTTCAAACTTTTGAGCGGGATACCCGCAAACAGTCAAATAATTCACCAAGGCATCGGACCACACGTAAATCACATGCGAAGGGTCATTGGGCAGGGGAATTCCCCACTTCAACGATTTTCGAGAGAAAGAAACATCGTGCAAGCCCTGCGATAGAAAATTTCTCATCTCATTTTTTCTAAACTCTGGAAAAACGTGATGGGGGATTTCATTTAGCCACGTTTCCAATTGGTTTTGATACTTGCTCCAGCGGAAAAAATAACTCGGCTCTTTTATTGTTTTGACGGGTTTTCCGCAATGCTCATTGGGACATTTCCCCCCCACCAATTCTCTCTCCATCCAAAACGTTTCATCTGAAACACAATACCAGCCTTCATACTCGGACAAATAAATGCTCCCACTATCCATCATTTTTTGAAAAAAATACTGCGCGGCCTTCACATGGTCAGCATCGGTGGTGCGGATAAAGCGGTCATAGGATAAATGGGCAATCTTGAATAGCTCTTGGAACTCCTTGGACATCTGGTCCACATATTCTTTAGGGGGCAAATTAGCTTTTTTGGCGGCCTCCGCAATCTTCTCGCCATGCTCATCCGTACCAACGGTGAATAACACGTTTTCCCCATTCAAGCGGTGCACGCGCGCGAGCACATCCGCAATGGTTTTCTCATAAATGTGACCCATGTGCAGGGAAGCATTCGGGTAATCGATGGCACAGGAAATGAAGAAGGCTTTCATGACACCAAAGAACGAATAATACGAGTTAAAAGTGTAGTAGTGCAGGAACAGGCAAGAAGAGAAAGACAAACAGGAGAAAACCCCAAACGTAGGTTAAAACTCTCAAAGTTAGCTTTTTATATAACTTTGGTTGATTCATATGTATGAAGATTCCTTTAGAGAAACGGTTGCGCAGACAAGCCTACCGAGACGTTGCTGAATTGCAAGACCAAATCGTCGAAATAGTTTACTACCTCATGCCACACGCCGTATTACATGGAGGAACCGCTATCTGGCGCTGTTTCGACGGAAACCGTTTTTCGGAAGACTTGGATTTTTATATTCAGATGGAAGATGATTTCAAAACAAAACTCGAAGAACAGATGCAACTCTTACGTCTTCGATTAACCAAATTTAAACACACGCCCAACACCATTTATTCCAATATTGAAAATGAAAACACGACGGTGGCGTTAGAAATTGCGTTACGGCCGTACGAAAATCCCACCACAAGGGAATATGAAAAAATAAACGGCACCGCAATGGATATTTTTACGCCCAGCGCAGGCGAATTATTGGTTGAAAAATTGAACGCGTATACCAACCGAAAGCTCATCAGAGACATTTACGACGCATACCATTTGAGCAAAACAGCCGAATTAACCAAAACCCAAAAAGAAAAAATAAAACCATTGATCGAAAAACCACCCAACCCTCTTGACGAAAAAAACTTGCCGAATCTGATTCTGGGCGGAGCCGTTCCTCCCTACCCCCAAATGATACAAATAATCCGCCAAAGGCTGAAAAAATGAAATACCAAAAAGCGTTCCTGGAACACTTCCAAAAAAGAGAATTTTTCACCCTGCGGGATGCCAAGATATTTTTATCCAACCTCAAAATATCCCAGGCTTATCTCAAAGTACTAATCCATAACCTACTAAAGAAAAGGGATATCAAAAAAATAGGAAAAGGGAAATACACCTTCCAGGACGACGCTTCTTTTGCAGGGTTCGCGTTTGAACCATTCTATTACGGGCTGCAGCACGCGCTCACCCTGCATCGCCTGTGGAACCAAGCCACGAATCTGGTTATTATTACGCCCCGAAAGGTACGAACGGGCACGCGCGAAATTATGGGACAACGCGTCATCATCCGGAGAATAAACCCTAAACTCTTTTTCGGGTACGAAACCATTCCGTATTACGGCAAATGGCTGCCCGTTTCCACCATTGAAAAAACGCTCATTGATTTTGTATATTATAAACAAAAAATATTGCCGGAAACACTGAATGAAATCAAAAAACGCCTAAACCAAAAAAAACTGCAAAAATATCTGAAAAAATGCCCCAAATGGGTGAAAAAAAGAGTGGAAAAAATACTCAAAAATTAACGCGTGCGCCCACATCATCATTTCCTTTATCCAATCCTTCATAATCTGGTTGATGGTGGTTTTCCAAGCTCACCACATAAATCGCATTTTGAGTTTCAAAGGGGTTCATGTAGCCCATGCTCGAAAAAGGCCATTCAAGGAATATAGCCCTTGGTTCAATCCAACCAAAGACTGCGACGTATGGGTACCAAAGGCATTTGGTACCCTAACTCTTTTTTTCCCCAGGGCTTCCAAGTAAAACCAAGGGTTTTACTGGCTTCGCAGAACAGGGTTCTGCAAAGTTTTACCAAAAAAAGGCTGGTTTGCTTCCCAAAGCGGAAGAGGGAGATTATAGTTGAGAAAGCGAAGTGAATGTGGTTAAGTATGAGTTTGGTCGTATCATCCCATCTCCCATTCACGTAGGAAAGATAGACTGTTTACGGCGGTTTGCTGACCAAACCGCTATAAATGAGCAAAAATAGAGGAGTCGCGAGGCCAGTTATGGAAACGAATGGGTACGAGTTAGCCGAAGCACCGAAAGAAGAAGGCTTCGCCCCCATCACGGGAAAAGGGGAAGCTAATCCCTTCATCCCCAAATTCGAAGAATTCTTGTCCACGCAGGAATACAAGAAAAAGATAGAGAAGCTCGCGCACGAATACCCGCAATCGCGTTCCTTGGTCGTGGACTTTAACGAGTTGGACGAGTTTGATTACAAACTCGCTGAAGAACTATTAGAACACCCGGACTTGTTGCTCGAAGCCGCCCGCTTGGCCGTCAAAAAAATTGAAGTGCCTGTATTAAACGTCGAAAACTTTGCCCCGAACGTACGGTTTCGAAACCTACCCAAGGATAAACAACCATTAGTACGAGACATTTCGGCTGCCCAATTGGGAAAGCTCATTTCGGTGGAAGGCGTTATTCGCCAAGTCACCGAGGTCATGCCCAAACTCAAAAGCGCACAATGGAAATGTAAACGCTGCAGTAACACGTACCGCATCGAGCAAGACGGACACCAACAACGAAAACCAAGCTTTTGTTCATGCAAACACCGCGAGTTCGAACTCGTTCCGGAAGAATCAGGGTTTGTGGATTACCAAAAAATCCAAATCCAGGAACCGTTGGAAATACTCAAGGGAAGCGAACAAGCGGTTAATCTCGACGTGTACATTGAGGGTGATTTCGTGAACAAGGTGTACCCGGGAAACCGAACCCAAATCACGGGAATTCTGCGATTGTATCCCCCCAACAAAGACAAAAAGAATGTGTATGGAAGATATTTGGAAGCCATTCATGTGGAGGAAACCGACAAAGAATTTGAGGATGTAACTGTTTCCGAAGAGGACGAAAAAAAAATAAAAGAATTATCGCAAAACCCCGGGATCTACGACATACTCATCCAGTCGGTTGCACCCGCCATTCATGGGCATGAAGTCGTAAAAGAATCCATTGCCCTCCAACTATTTGGAGGCGTGAAAAAAACATTACCTGGTTCCACCCAAATCCGAGGAAACGTTCACATTTTACTGGTTGGGGACCCGGGGACTGGAAAGTCCATGATTCTCCAAGCCACCGACCGAATCGCTCCCAAAAGCATTTACGTGAGTGGAAAAGGGTCATCGGCGGCAGGAATCACCGCGACAGCTGTCAAGGACGATTTCGGGGAGGGGGGGTGGACATTGAAAGCCGGCGCATTGGTTTTGGCGAGTGGCGGAATGGTCATGGTCGACGAATTCGACAAAATGGAAGAAGAAGACCGGAGTGCGATGCACGAAGCCATGGAACAAGGAAAAATATCGGTCGCCAAAGCCGGAATCGTCACGCGATTCAAGACCGATACCAGCGTGTTGGCGGCCGCGAACCCTAAACTCTCGCGCTTTGACACATTCAAACCCTTCTTCGAACAAATCGATTTGCCCGCCTCCCTTATTTCACGATTCGATTTGTTTTTCATGATACGCGATACCCTGAACAAGGAACGGGATGAAACCATTGCAACCCACATATTGGCATCCCACAAAGTGGGAGAACAAATGCTCCAAATCCAGCAAGGTAAGAAACTCGCCAACATGAGTGAAATCCTACAAATGCAGGAAAAAGTGACTCCCATCATTGACACCGACATTCTCCGAAAATACATTTCGTATGGAAGACAGAAAATATTCCCGGTCTTGAGCATGGATGCCGCCCAACGCATCCAAGACTTTTACGTGGGGCTACGCGACCAGGGAAGGCAACAAGGAAGCTACACCGCCACCGCAAGACAATTGGAAGGACTGATACGATTGGCCGAAGCAAGCGCACGCGTACGAATAAGCGATGAAGTAACGATTGAAGATGCTGAACGCGCTGTCCGATTGGTGAAGGCTTCGTTGGAAGATGTGGTGCGCGACCCGGAAACCGGGCGCATTGATATCGACATTGTAACAAGTGGACAAACTCAATCCAGCCGCGACCACATGCGCGTGCTCGTGGAAATAATCAAAGGAAAAAGCAAGGAAATGGACAAAGTGCCCATACAAGACGTTATCGCGGAAGCCCTTTCACGCGGAATCGACGAAGAGAAAGTACGGGAACTCATCGGAAAACTCAAAAAAGCCGGAGAAATCTACGAACCCTCGCACGGATTCTTGAAAAGCGCATAAACACTCAAAATAGGCCCTTTTGACGCTATGCTTTTAATAGGGAATCAATAGTGATTATTTGAGGTGAAAAAAGTGTCTACACTAACGGTTGAATTCTCAGGTGTGCCTGAAGAAGTATTAGAGGCGCTCGTCAAAGAAGGGTACGCCAAAACAAAAGCCGAGGCGCTACGCTACGCCCTTGTCCATATTGGAGAAGAGTTGGATATCATCAAAAGACGCTTTCACGTGCGAGCCGAAGAATATGCGTATCGCGAAAGCAAGAGAGGAAACTAAATGTATCTCGACGCGGACATTCTTTTCTCATTGCTTAAACCCGGCGACCGACATCAAATGTTTGCTAAGCAAATAATCGAGTCAAAAGAAGAAATTTATACATCTGTCATCACCATCCTCGAAGTAGAAATTGTTGCAAAAAGAGAAATATCGGATGATTTGGGTATGAATATTTTGGAAGCCATCAAACGGAAAGTACCGGGCTTGATTATTCAATCGAGTAATCGAAATGAATTAAACGAGAGTTTGGCCTTACGAAAAAAATACGCGATGGGAATATTCGATTCCTACCACGCCGCTTCAACTCTTGCACACGACAAACGCATTGCATCCACCGACCATATTTTTGATCGAGTAAAAGGATTGAAACGAATCAAACCAAGTAGGATATGATTGAAATGAAAGCCGTCTTCTTCGAACGCACGGGCGGGGTTGAAGTACCACGTACGGGAAACAACCGACTCCAGTACCGAATGATGGAGAAGCCCTTATCCGAGTCAAAGCGTGCGGCCTCAACCATTTGGATATTTGGCTGAGAAAAAGACCCATCGCTTTCCCAGTCCCCCATATCCCCGGATCCGATGTTTCGGGCATCATTGAAAAAATTAACGGAAAAAGTTCCCTGAAGGTTGGAGATGAAGTGGTCATCAACCCAGGAATTCCCTGTGGAAAATGCGAACGCTGCCAAAAAGGGATGGATTGCGAAATAGTGACAATCTTCGGAGCCAAAACAAAAGGAGGGTATGCGGAGCATGCCACGGTTCCCCTACCCCAAATCTATCCCAAGCCAAAAAATCTTTCATTTGTGGAAGCAGCCGCTTTCCCACTTACTTTTTTGACGGCATGGCACATGCTTGCCACACGAGCAAACCTACAAAGAGGAGAAACCGTTTTCGTATGGGGCGCTTCCGGAGGATTGGGTTCGGCTGGCATCCAAATCGCCCACTATCTGGGTGCGAAAGTCATTGCGTCTGTACGAAACGAAGAAATGGCCACTGAAATAAAAAAAAAGGGGAGCGGACGAAACAGTCGTTTATACAAAAGGAAACGTGGCCGAAAAAGTAAAACAATTAACGAATGAAAAAGGGGTTGACGTGGTGTTGGAAAGCGTGGGAACCAAAACATGGAAGGATTCGGTGAACATGCTTAGACCATACGGCCGAATTGTCATTGCCGGGACCACGAGTGGAAAAATAACAACGCAGGACATTAGCGATGTGTATTACTTGCACTTATCTATCTTAGGGAGCCGGATGGGTTACCCCCACGAATTCGAAAAAATACTTGAACTCGTGAATCAAGGAAAACTAAAACCAATCATCGACTCGATTTTCCCATTGAAAGAAGCCGCAACAGCACAAAAGAAACTGGAAAACGGACAATTTGTGGGAAAAATCGTGCTCGAGGTGTAGGAGATAAGCCCCCATTTTAGGGGTGCATTTAAAGCATTCATGGCTCTATAATTCTCGCATGGACAAGCAATTGCTCTTTCAACTCGGAATATATTTTCTCATCATCAACGCCGTTGGATGGTGGGTGGGGTACACGTACATCCAGAAGGATATCCAACCCATCATTATCAATGATAACCCCCAGGATCCGATCAACTCGTTTGGTTTGCTTGGATACATGCTCATCGGAACGGTTTTCATCCTGCTCGCCATCAAATTCTTGCCTGACAACATCTTGTATTGGGTTTTCAAAGGAATCGAAGTCCTCGCGCTGCTCATTACTTCACTCATCGTGCTTTTTGCGTTTGCCCCGGAGGAGTTTGCCATCTTGCTCGGAATCGCCCTCGTTTGCATCCGAATCTTTGCGCCGCAATACCTGTTCTGGCGAAATGTCTCTTCCACGATAGCCACGATTGGAGTCGGTAGTTTGTTGGGGGTCAGCATTGGAGTGTGGCCCGTAATCGTATTCCTTATTTTACTGGGAATCTATGACTATATTGCCGTGTTCAAAACCAAACACATGGTCACCATGGCCAAAGCCGTCGCCAAAAAAAATCTTTCATTTACTTTCGGAATGCCAACCCCCAAACACCAATTCGAATTGGGAACAGGGGACTTAGTCATGCCCTTGGTTTTCAGCGTTTCCGTGCTCAAAGAAAGCGTGAGCCATGGCTTCGCATTCCCATACATGGTGGTGCCCTCCCTTGCCATCCTGATTGCGTCGTTTGCCGGACTGGCCATCACACTGGATTATGGTAGCAAAAACATCGGAAAAGCCTTGCCCGCATTACCGTTGCAAGTCGGACTCATGATCCTCATGTATGGAGTTTTGCTGGCCTCCGGCATATTCGGATAAAAAAAGAATCCCCCTTAACATATAACCCATGCCCCCCTTGAACCCGGTCCGATTCGTTTTTGCCCCGGCACTATTTCCCAAAACTTCATTGGAAGGACAACTCGTATTCGTTCACGGAAAGATAAGCGAAGATAAGCAACGAAACGGAGAAACGGTCGTGAAAGCAAGAGACGAAAAAGGAGAATGGGAAGCCTATCTCGAAATGCAATCCAACTTGACCCTTGAAAAAGAACAGAAAATTCGTGCATGTGGAACCATTACTCGTCAACCCGACGAAAAGCATGTCCTCGCCGCCAAATGGATCAAAAAAATAGACGAAAAAGAATACGATTATTGCATGCGTTCAACCCAAAAGGAATGGGAAAAAATAATCCAGGAGCACCCTTCCTTGAACCAACTAAAACCAAATCAACCCATCCAATCAAAACCGTTCCATCAAACCGAAAGCAAAAAAACAATCCCAAAAAAAGAAGAGGAAAGCGGGTTCGTCTCCGCCCACCAAATCAAAATCGATCGAGAGTATGTCTGAAACCCGTCCAAAAACGTGCAGGTATTTATAAGACTATTTTAGGCCATTTGGAGTGACCATGAACCTAACCTACGAACAAATGCTGGACCGCTTATACGAGCAAATACCCAAGCGTTCGCTCGAAAAAGAACGCTTCGAGTTTCCACAAATGGAAAGCTTTACCCAAGGACCCAAAACCTACGTGAAAAACTTTTCACAATTGTTGAAAATCATCCGGAGGGAAGACCCTAAAGACATTTTGAAGTTTTTGACCAAAGAGAGCGCGGCACCCGCGAAACAGGAAGCAGACAGACTGGTTATGATTGGAAAATTCACCGAAAAACAAATAAACGGGTGGATTACACGTTTCATTGAAGAATTCGTTTTATGCAATGAATGCGGAAAGCCTGACACGCACTACATCGAACACAATGGCGTGCGACAATTGAAATGCGAAGCATGCGGAGCGATTTCTCCCATTAGGAGAGGATAATCATTGAAGGAAAAAAACATTGCGATGGCCATGCATTCGAACGAAAAAAATACTGTCCTGGCAGCCGCCGATTTGGAATGGGTGGGAAAAACGCTGAAGGAAGGAAAAATAGTTTTTGTGGTGAGCGAAAAATTCTATTTGGACCAAAAAATAACAGAAGAAGAATTGGAAAAAGAACTGAAGGATGCTCACAACATCAACCTCGTAGGAGAAAGAAGCTGCAGGGTGGCCCAAAATAACGGTTTTCTCGGAGAAAAAGTATTTCGGATCGCAGGAGTCCCCCATGCCCAAATCTATAAAGTGTAACACGCAGGAGAAAAACAAATGAACCAATCCGAAAAAGGGAAAAACCCAGAAGGGGGCGAAACCGAATTCAAAATGCGCTTACCCTACCGCGACATCGGAGAAATGTTCGCTGTGGTGATTAAACTACATGGTACTGACCAAATCGCAGCCGCCTGCGAAGACGGAAAAGAACGAAAGTGTCGCATACCGGGAAAGCTCAAGAAAAAAGTCTGGATGCGAGAAGGAGACGTGATTATCGTGCGCTTGTGGGACTTCCAACCCATCAAAGCCGACGTGGTATGGCGATACTTACCTATCCAGACCGAAAAATTGAAACGCATGCATTTGCTCGAAAAGCTGCCAATATAGAGCGAACCTATTTTATTAACAGAAAACTTTCTTTCCAATCATGATCAAAGACGAATTCAACCTCAACAAGCTCTTTCCGGAAGAGGACTTGCGGAAAACGTTCGAAAAAGTGTTTGACCGCCATGTGATCGCGGTTTTGCATGCCGTGGCGAGCGTGGGACACTTCGACCACGTGGAATTCACTATTTCAACTGGAAAAGAAGCCCACGTTTTTCGTGCGGTGGATAAAGCGGGGCATTATCGCGCCGTCAAAATATACAAAATAGAAACCTCGGACTTCAAACGAATGGAAGACTATCTAGGATTCGAAAAACGATTCCAAAAAACCAAGCACGACAAGCGAAGCATCGTGTTCGCGTGGACCCAAAAAGAATTCGCTGCGCTGCGCAAGCTACAACAACACCGCGTTCCAGTCCCCACTCCCCTGACCGCACGAGACAATGTACTAGTCATGGAATTCATCGGCAAAAAAGGGGAAGCTTCCCCCCGATTGAAAGATGCACATGTGAAAGACTTGGAAACGTTTTACGACGAAATCGTGAACGCTATCGCCAACATGCTCAACGCCAAACTCATCCACGCGGATTTGAGCGAGTATAACATCTTGGTGCGCGAAGACAAACCCATCATCATCGACTGCGGGCAAAGCATTCCCACCATTCATCCCAACGCCAAACACTATTATGAACGCGACCTCAAAAACATGCTCAAAGTGTTCCATCGCCTCGGAATGAAAGAATTGACGTACGAACGGTTTTATTCGGATGTAAAGGCAGAAAAAGAAAAGAGAGAAAAATGACCAAATTCATAAAACCCATTAAATTGACCAATGGGAGCCACATATGATGGTTTAGGACGCTGACCAAACCCTATGCTCTTAAATGTTCCGAACCATTTTTTTAGGTAGTCAGGAACGAAAACGCCTGGCTTGGAGCACCACCCCTATGACGAGTTTGGAAGAGTTTCCCATTCCCAAAGAACGAGTAGCGGTTTTGATTGGACCGAATGGAGGAACCAAGAGAAACGTGGAAAAGGAAACCAAAACCAAGATTCACGTGGACAGCAAAAACGGGGATGTGGAGATAATCGGAGAGGATGCGGCCCAAACCCTTAAAGCCTCGAACATCGTTCGCGCGATCGGAAGAGGATTTTCCCCCGAACATGCCATGAAACTTACAAGTGATGAATACTATTTAGAGCTGATTAACTTGAACGAAGAATTAGGAAAGAACTGGAAAACCATCCAAAGCAAAAAAGGAAGGGTCATTGGAAGGGAAGGAAGTATTCGAAGCAAAATAGAACAGGACACGCACACCCGCATTTCCGTTTACGGAAAAACCATCGGAATCATCGGAAAAGCGGAAGCAGTGGAAAAGGCCAGCCATGCGATACGCATGCTCATCAAAGGGGCCGAACACCAAACAGTCTTAAATTACTTACGACAATCATTCCCAACAAGCGAAGAATTCGAGTTCCGATAAAAAATGAAGAAAAAAGGTGAAGAAGAAATGGCTCCCGCCCCCAATACGCCCGAAAAAGAAAAAATAAGTCGAACCAAAACCCAAACAGTAACAGCCGAAGAACTGGCAAAGGAATTCCGGGAGCACTCCGTCGCGGAATTCTTCAAGAAAAACAAGCAAATGCTGGGGTTGAGCGGGAAAACGAAGGCATTAACCACCATCGTACACGAATACGTAACTAATTCTCTGGACGCGTGCGAAAATGCCCACATTTTGCCCGACATTGACGTGCAAATCAAGGAATTGGGGAATGAGCATTACGAAGTCACCGTCACGGACAACGGACCGGGATTAACCAGAGAAACGGTTGGGAAAGCGTTTGGACAACTGCTGGCTGGAACAAAGTTCCACCGCTTGATGCAGATGCGCGGACAACAAGGAATAGGTGCTAGCGGAGCCAGTATGCTTTCCCAAATGACCACGGGAAAAGAAGTGAAAGTGATCACGGGAAACTCGCACGAAGTCATTTCGTGCGACGTGAGCATTGACACCAAATACAACCAAGCCAAAGTCTCCAACATCCACCTTTTACACAAGAAATTCAGAGGAACGATCGTGAAAGCCCAGTTCAAGGAAATGAAATATGTGAACAACGAACAAGGGCCGTTGGAATACGTACGAAGAACTGCCATCGCCAACCCCCATGCCAAAATCACTTTCACCGACCCCAGCGAGGAAACCGTTGTATTTGAACGAACCGCCAAAACGATTCCCGAAAAACCCGAAGAAGTGCAACCACACCCACGCGGGATCACGGTGGACGAACTGCTGAACATGGCTAAAGCCACCAGCTCGAGAAAAACAAACAGCTTCCTGAAAACAGAGCTGGACCGAATGGGCGATACCGCGCTCAATGAGATCGAAAAACAAGTTTCATTCGATTTAGACAAAGACCCCCACCAATTGTCGTGGCAGGAAATAGAAGAATTGGTGAAAGCGTTCAAAACCGCATCGTTCATCGCTCCACGAACCGACGTGCTGCACCCGATTGGAGAAGAACAAGTAGAAAAATCCCTGCGCAGCATCGTAGAACCCGAATTTTTATCCGTTGTGACGCGAAAACCGGCCGTGCGAGAAGGAGGATATCCCTTCCAGGTGGAAACTGCAGTGGCCTACGGAGGAAAAGCCGGAAGAAAAGTGGGAGAAGAAATGCGAATGGAAATCATGCGCTTCGCCAATCGAGCACCCCTGTTATTCGATGCAGGAGGGTGTGGAATCACGGAAGCCGTACGAAGCATTGACTGGAAAAGGTACGGAATCAAAGAAGCCGAAACCGCGCCCTTTACCATATTTGTAAACCTCATCTCGGTGCACATCCCCTACACGGGGGCGGGAAAGCAAGCGATTTCAAACGACGAAGAAGTCGTGGAAGAAATACGATTGGCATTAATGGACGTGGGAAGAAGAACCGCACGATACATCGTGGGAAAAGAACGCGAACGATTAAAACAAGAAAAGAAACGAATATACCAGAAATATGCCATCGAAGTTGCCATTGCAGTAGGAGAACTAACCGAAAAGGACCCTAAACAAATCGAACACAAATTGCTGGAAACCGTTGCTAAACGCTTGCGATTGGATGAGGCACAGGAAAAGAAACTCGAAGAGGAAAGCGACGAAGAATTGCAGAAAGAATTGGAAAAGCTCAGCAAAAAGGAAAAGGAAATGAAAGGCGAAAAAGGGAAGAAAAAGAAGACAAAAAATGATGAAAATGGAAACGGAGGAGAAGGTGAAGAATAATGGTCGACACCAAAACCAAAGACAAGGAAGTCATCAAAAAACTCGAAGGACTAGGACAACAAGTCTTGCAGCAAATAAATAAAGGAGACAACCCAACCGTGGAGCTGCCGGTACGCTCGCTCGGAAACATTTATTTCGACCAAAAATCACGCACCATCAAATTAGGGGACAAAACCTCGGAAAGACAATTCCTCAACATCGCCCACACTCGAAAATTCATGCAAACCGTTCTCGTGGCGAATGAAATAAAAAAAGTCATCAACGAAAGCGCCACGGTGAGCATCCGTGACTTATACTACGCATTGAAACACACGATTGAAGGAACAAATGAAGAAAGTTTCACAGATCAATCGGAAAGCGATCCCCTGATAGAGGATTTGGAAGCTTCATTAAATCTGCTCCGCGAAGAATTGCACTTGGCTGCATCCGCCAAAGGAATCATCGCGGGAGACATGATGGTACAGGATGGGAACGACACGATCGACCTGAACAAGATGGGAAGCGGAGGATGGAGCGTCCCCTCGAATGTGGAAGAGGATAGGATAGAGATCAAAAAAATAAAAGCGGACTACGCATTGTTCATCGAAAAGGACGCGGTGTGGCGCCGATTCAATGAAGATCGGTTCTGGCAGAAGAATAACTGTATCATCATCACGGGAAGAGGACAGGCCGCGCGCGGCGAACGAAGACTGGTTCAACGATTGAACCGCGAGCACAAGCTCCCCATCTTCGCGCTCATGGATGCGGACCCATGGGGAATGTACATCTACTCCGTCATCAAACAAGGAAGCATCTCCTTATCCTATTCGGAAGAAAAGCTTGCAACTCCTGATACGAAATACATCGGATTAACCGTTGGAGACGTGGAAAAATTCAAGATTCCAAAAGAAGTCACCATCAAACTCAACCAACTGGACATCAAACGATTAGAAGAACTAAAATCATATGAATGGTTCAAACACAAAAAATGGCAAGCCGAATTCGATTTAATGAAGGAAAAGAACATCAAAATGGAACTCGAAGCGCTCTCCAAGAAAGGGATACGATTCATCACGGAAACATATTTGCCCCAGAAAATCAAGGACGAGGACTTCTTGCCATGAAAACCGTTCGCGTCGTACAAAAAATAGAATCAATCAAAGAACGAAATATCCGAGTGGAAATCGACAAAGCGTGGGAAACGAGCAAAACGAGGCGAGTGCTCATTGCAGGATTAACCTACATTATTGTGTTCGTATTTTTGCTTGCCATAAACGCACCCAACCCCCACATCAATGCATTGGTTCCTGCAGTGGGCTTCATCCTATCCACGTTAACGATACCCTATACCAAAAAATGGTGGAAACAACACCTATACAAAAAATAACAACCTTTATAATCGCCAAATTTTTGTTTCGGCCATGCTCGCCAATCTCCGCTCCGCATTCTCGGCCAGGAGCGTGGCCATCATAGGTGCCTCGCGCAACCCGGGAAAAATAGGGTATGTGGTGTTGGAAAATTTCGTGAAGGGAAACTACAAAGGAAAAGTTTTTGCCGTGAATCCGAATGCGGACAAAATACTGAATGTGAGATGCTATCCCTCTGTATTGAGCATCCCCGAAAGGGTGGAATTAGGAATTATTACGGTGCCCGGAGAAATGGTTCCGAAAGTCATCGAAGAATGCGGAAAAAAAAGGGTAAAAGCCTGCGTCATCATTTCGGCCGGGTTCTTGGAGGTGGGAAACACAGAATTAACAAAAAAATTGCAGCAGGCAATGAACAAATACCCGAATATGCCGGTGGTGGGACCCAATTGCCTCGGGATATTGGACACGCGCTCCGGAATCGATACATTGTTTTTGCCCCGGTATCGCTTAAACCGACCCAAAAAAGGGAAAATATCATTCATCTCCCAATCCGGAGCGCTGGGAAGCGCCATACTGGATTGGGCAGGAAGCCAAGACTACGGAATCAACAAATTCATCTCATACGGAAACGCCATGAGCGTGGATGAGTCGGACTTGGTGGAGTATCTGGTGAACGACCCCGAGACCAAGGTGATTGCCCTCTATGTGGAAGGAACGCGCGATGGACGGAAATTCTTCGAAACATGCAAAAAATATGCCGGAAAAAAACCAATCGTGGTGATTAAGGGAGGATTGTCGGAGGCCGGAGGAAAAGCCACCGCCTCGCACACGGGAAGCCTGGCCGGAAGTGCCAAAGTGTTCGAAGCACTCGTCAAACAGACTGGACTCATTTATGCGGAATGCTTGCGCGAAGTGTTCGACATCGCACGTGCATTCGAACGCGAACCAATCCCAAAAGGGAACAGGGTGCAAATCATCACGAATGGGGGTGGGTATGGGGTGCTGACTGCCGATGCAGTTTCGGAGTCGTGCATGAATTTGGCGGAAATGTCCCCAGAATATAGAAAGCCCATCATCCATGCGAGCCCAACCTATGCGGTGATCAAGAATCCCATGGACTTGACAGGAGACGCGGACAATGATCGATTCATGATTGCCGTGGAGAACGCGATGAAAGACCCGGGAGTGGACAGCGTCATCTTGATTTTGCTGTTCCAAGTGCCTACATTGGATTCGGATATCGTGGAAGGCATGAGCGAACTCCTCACCAAACGAAAAAAACCCGTGCTCGTGGTGAGCGCGGGGGGGGAGTACGCGCAATTGCATATGAAATTACTAGAAAAGGAAGGGATCAACACGTTCCAGGAGCCCATCGATGCGGCGAAAGCCATGCACGCGCTCACCTACTACCATCACGGGAAGAAAAAATAATCAATCCGAATTATTGGTAGTAGGCACCCCATTTTCCCCGGTTTTTGCCAGAACCAGTTCCCCTTTTTCGAGCAAATCCACGACCTTATCCACATTGGTTTTGTCTTCAAGCAATTCAAATAGTCTTTTCACGTCCAAGCGGTTGGATAAAGGGGTTTGCTGAAGGTTTTTTTCGAGCATTTCAATACCTAAGGAGGAGATAGATACTTTGGATTGGTGCAGCTGCCGCAATTCTTCCATGCGAAAGGTCAGGTTTTGCGAATCGAATCTTTTAGCACACGAAAAAATGGCTTTCTCCTCAAAATCGTGCACAATCTTGGACAATTCTATGTCGGCTTGCGTATATCCTTTTGCAAGCGTTCCAACCAGCTTCAAACGATATAATGGAGGCATTGCAAATTCTTCAGCTAAATCGCCTACAATTGTTTCCCGACATTTTTTAATGATTTTTTCAGGAGAGGAATCTTTGAATTTAATTTTATGATAGAATAATCTCCGTTGCAACGGCAAATGGTGCATCTTCAGTTCCTTGGTTTGGGTGTTATACATGTACCAACCCTTCTTTCGCTGCCCCTCCAAGCGCTTCATCTGCGTGAAAACGGTTGAACCGGGAATGAGCAAGCGCTTCCCGCCTTCTTCCGTGAGACTCGTCCAATGAAGGTGACCATTCACGAGCAAATCAAAACCATTTGGCAAATCCGAAAAACCAATCGTGGCGACCATATCATCCTTACTCGGCAAAAACTCTTTGATTGATTGATGCAACACCAGCAAATTGGGAACATTCTTCAAGGGTTGGGGATTGTATAGACGAAGAGCTTCCAAGGCGCGCTTTTCGGGAATACCCATCATCCCATGCACCGCGACTTTTTCCGATTCCCCTTCCCCATTTTCTTTTTCAATCAAGGCATGAGAGGCATGCAAATTCACCAAAAAATTGGCGGTATGCAAGACCTGCAATGCACTTTTTTGGTCCTTGCTTCGATACTCATGGGTGCCTGCAATCGCAATAACTGGAATCCCATGAAAATGAAACAAGTGAGGATTCTCATTGCGTGGCAGATGGGTTATTTTTACTTTCGAATCAGGCACGTGCTGGAGTTGGTGAAAGAGTTCAAAGCATTCGTTCCAGGTTTCCTGCTCGGGAATCTTGTGATCGAACAAATCTCCCGGATGAATAATCGCATCAGGCTGCTCTTTTACAATCATTTCCAGCGCTTGCTTAAAACCTAAAAAAGCGTCTCCCGCGCGAGGAGTGCCTTTTCCGTACCCCAAATGAGAATCCGAAACAATGGCGAGGCGCATGGGGAGAAGTAGGACTTGGACTCATTTAAGGATATGGGAAAAACCCTCGCTGCCTGCGATGAAAAGTGGGATTGGGGGGCAGGTACTCATGCTCGTACAACCAGCGGGGCAAGCCTCTCACGCTGGAAATCAATCGCCAAGGCTCCAAGCCCTCGCGAATGAATTTCCGGGGAGAATGAAAACCGGTTAACACGCCGCAAAAATCGATAGCGGCTCCGCGTGCGGCAAAATAATCCACGGTCAAATCCCCCACATACAACACCTCGTCCTTTCGGATTTTGGCATTGCGGAAAACAATCATTACCTCATTGAATGCGCGGCAATCGGGTTTCTTGTATTGCGTGCTCTGCTCCCCGAAAACGAATGAAAAAATATTCGGATTGAGCGCGGACTGCTTAATACGCTGCCATAGCTGATCCGTTGGCTTGTTGGAGAGAATTCCCATTTCTATTTCGTGCTCATGCAAAAAATTGATGGTGTCCAACGCGCCGTGAATCAACGGGTATTTGGATTGCAAACGGACTTTGGAATAGGCTTCAATGAACTTGTTCATATCGTAATGCGGAAACATGGCCAAAACCAAGGAGTGCCAGGGCTTTCCCCAAAACTTTAAGAAAGTGGAAAATTTGGGCTTAGGCAAGCCCAATAGACGGGCGGTTTTGCAATGGTTTCGGTAAGAGGTTTCCCCGGAATGAACCAAGGTATCATCAAAATCGAAGACCACGGCCTTGAGCATGCAAGCCAAAACAACGCGTGCCATTAAAACCCTTGCCGGGATGGGAATAGTAGAATAGGCCTCTTGAGGGTTTGCGAAAGCAACACCCTCAAAGTCCATCGGTGCCGCCGGACGAAAACGGCGCGGGGGTGGCAGAGCGGTTATGCGCCGGCCTGCAGAGCCGGATAGTCGAGTTCAACTCTCGGCCCCCGCT
>CAYJRE010000021.1:0-18263 GCA_964372665.1 uncultured archaeon
ATTAAGCAATGACCTCCTCCGTGGCCTAAAGGCCACGGTATCCAATTGGGCATGAGCGACACTTGCTCGCGTGCTCGCTCGCCAAACAATGGGCGACGAATGTCGCCCTAAAGGGCGAGGTATCAGACCTTTTTGATCGAACTTTTTTCTAAAAAGTTCGAATGAATTTGCGAGTGACATAAAATCTTCATTAAAAGAAGTCTTTAATCGAAGGTGGAAAATAAGCAAAGAATTCCCTATTGGAAACCAAAGAAAAAAATAGTCGTCATCTGGGTTTACCATAGAAAAAATAGGTAATTCGCCCCAGGCCCACAATCAACATTCAATTTTTTTTTCGTAGAGTTCTTTTTGAGAGATTATTTATGCTCACAATTTATCCTTGCGTTTTTAGTACGCGTGGGCTGAGCACGTCGCCGTGGCTTCGTGTTTACACCCCGCGCCTATCAAGCCCGTATTATACGGGGACGCTTGTGCAGTGGACATCCGTTTATCTCCGGATAGTTCTGCATTGTTGGTTTCTTTTCAGGGGTCGCTTCACGCTTAGATGCTTTCAGCGTTTATCGACTACCGCGTAGCTACCCAGCGATGCCCGGTCGGACAACTGGTCTACCAGTGGCGACGCCTCGCCGTTCCTCTCGTACTCAGCGAAGCTTTCCCTCAAACCAACGACAACTCCAACAGATAGTAACCAAACTGGCTCGCACCGTTCTTAACCCAACTAACGAAAGTCTTTAATGAGTAAACCCCTCCACCCTTGGCTGGTTATGCCCAACCAGGATGACTTGAGACGACGGCGAGGTCGCAAACTGCGGGGTCGATATGGACTCTCACCCGCAACCACTCAGTTACCCCCAGGATCGGTTCACTGTCAGAATAGGGACCCATTTCTGGCCCACTATCGCTCGCTAAACCCTGGTTTCCCATCGGCGAACCTTGCTATGTAGTTCACCGTCAAGCCTGCTTTTGCTTTTGCACTCTTCGAAGAATTTCTGACTCTTCTGAGCAGACCTTTGGGCGCCCCTGATATCGTTTCAGGAGCGTACCGCCCCAGTCAAACCACCAAGCCAACCGGTGTCCCTTCCTTTCGAAAGGTAAGCCGTAACAGCGCGAGAGGATGGTGTTACACTTTCGCTCCACGCAATCTGGCGACTGCGCTTCGACGCTCCCATCTACTCTGTACGCCCGCGCTATTACAACAACGGCTGGGTGTGGTAAACTGCCGTGGGGTCTTCTCTTCCCGTTGGAGTTCCGCGGCATATTCACCGCGTAGTGAGTTCATCGGGCCCCTCGTAGGGACAGCAGGAATCTCGTTACTTCCTTGGTGCAAGCCGGCAATAAACCGGCAAGGTATTACGCTACCGTGAGAGCCTCAGAGTTAGGCCCGCTCTTCACAAGCCTTTAGTTCCGTTGAACCGGAGTTTCAGGTACTTGCAGTGAGCAGAAGTCGGTGACTATACTCAGCCTTGCAGCCTTGCAGTCACCTATGTTTTTGCTAAACAGTCGGACTCCCCTTGTTATTGAAACCTCTGCGTTGTGCACGCAGAGGCACCCCTTCTACCTAAGATACGGGGCTAGATTGCCGAGTTCCCTTACGAGAGTTTATCCCGGAACGCCTGGGCCTTCTCAGCCAGGGGCACCTTTCTCGGTTCTCGGTACGGGGACACGAAATCCTTGCGGACACGATTTTCACGGGCGTCCGGCCTTTGCGAAACATTGCTGCTCCCAACCTTTATTCCGTTTCTCATCATCACGATTCTCCACGGAATTATGGTTGTTGAAGGAGGCGACGACCTCCCATCGCATAGCCCGACACGTCTCATGCCAGCCTATTGTTGCCAATTATTCGTATTCGTGTCGTACAGGAATATGAACCTGTTTCCCTTTCCCGCCCTACAAGTTATGCGTGCGGTTAGGACCGACTAACCCTCAGCTTATGACAAGCGCTGAGGAACCCTTGCCCTTTCGGCGGAAGAGATTCTCACTCTTCTATGTTATTACTAGCGCGAGGATCCATGTGTCACACCGCTCCAAAGGACCTCTCGGCCCTCCTTCGACGCGATGCAACCACCTCTTTACTGAATCACGCTTACAAAGCGTGTCATGCGGTATCGGTGAATGACTTTAGCCCAGCGTATCTTCCCGGCTGATAATTCCTAGATGGGTGAGCTGTTACGCTTTCTTTGAAGGGTGGCTGCTTCTAAGCCTACCTCCCCACTGTCTATGGAAACCAACGCAGTTTATTCACACTTAGCCATCACTTATGGACCTTAACCGCACACCGGGTTCTTTCCCTTTCGGAAACGCAGCTTACCCGCGTCCCCCCACTCTGGACTTCTACGAAGAACACAAATTCGGAGTTTGACAAGAAAGCTGTAAGTTTCCGAACAGTACTTTCTAATCAGTATCTCTACACCGTGTTCCTTCTCCATCCAGGCCGGCCTAAGGGCCGTTTCAAGAGGAGCCCGCTATCACCTGGCTCGAATGACATTTTACTCCTACCCCCAGGTGACCCAAACAGTTGGACTAGAACTGGTTTCGGTCCTCCATCGCGTGGAAGCGCGACTTCAACCTCCCCAGGGGTGGATCTCCAGGCTTCGGGTCTGGTGCTCGTGACTCGCCGCGAGTTAACACGGCGTCTCTCACTCCATTGCTGGAGTTGCAGACATTTTGGTTTCCCTACGACTTCGCGCTAAACACGCTTAGTCTCGCCACGTGCACAAACTCCCTCGCTCGTGCTTCAGGACGTACGATGCAACGCCGATCGGCTTTCTTCGATTGCTCTTCAGAAAGCGTCGTTTCTTTCGCGCCGCATCTCTCCGTCACCAATTCGTTTCAGGCGCTTTTCACCCTCTTTTGAGAGTGCTCTTTCAGCTTTCCCTCACGGTACTCGTGCGCTATCGGTTTTGGGATGTATTTAGGGTTTCCGGAAAATGGCCGGAATGTTCGGCAGCAATATCTGATGCAACCTACTCTGGATATAGGACATCACCCTCCTTTGTTTGAGACACGGGACTATCACCCTCTACGGTACGGCGTTCCAGCCGACTTGTCCTCACAAAAAAGGGATGGACTCCTGTCCAAACCCCACATCTCTAACGTGTTACCACGCCAGATTCGGTTTGCCCTCTGCGGATTTCGGTCGACCCTACACTCCCCGCATCTCATTACGATGTCTTTTCCTCCCGGTACTAGGATGCTTCGATTCCCGGGGTGCCCGTTCTTCAACAGAACAATTCGGAGATCACGGGATCAGCCCCTGCCTGCGGGTCCCCCGTGCTTTTCGCAGCTTGCCACGTCCTTCTTCGGCTCCCAAACCCAGCCATTCACGAACTGGTTACTTGACTTTATTGTGAGATCTCATCTGTCCAATTTCGGGCCAGTTCCGGCTGGCCACTACAGTATCAGGGTATCGTTTGTGAACGACCCCCCTCCTTTCATGGTCAACCTCAACTAAACCAAAACTGGACGGGACCGACCATTCTCATTCTTCCGAACGAAAACAGTCGTCTTTGAACTCTACTTAACTGAATTGTTATTGATTGTGGACCTGTGACGAATCATTGATTGGTAATCACAGGGCCATTTCGTAGGCCCCATCCGAACGTAGGGATATTACTTGCGCAATATCCCGGCAATCCGAAAGTATGATATCGTGTCCAATAACGGACACAAAATAGGACAGGATCGACCTCTAATTTTGGATCCAACAAATAATCCCACTACCCTCCTCCTGTGACACCCGGGCTCTCTCGAGCAATACTCGGGTGCTGCAATCAACTATCACGGATTCAGGTAAAAAGAACAAGAAAAACAGGTATTTGGCCCGCTTTTTTTGGTCTTCCACCCAAAAACGGATGATGATGAGCATCAACCACAGTAACCCAAGAACCTTTTAGAAAAAGGTCCATCAAAAGTGGGGCTGCGGAATATACTAACCTATATGCTCAGGCGAAGAAATATAAAGGAGACGCCGACCCAAAAAGAATTGAAGAGCTAAATCCTTCCCTCATTCTTAAATAACCCAAAAACCCTATTTGGGTAATATTTGAATCATTTCCGTCAAACAAACAGGGGTTGGGTTGGGTATGAATGAAGCACAAAAGATGCTAGCGGGAATAGGGGTTGTTTTCGTAGTCTTGGTTTCGCCATTTGTGTTGGCACAGGATGCGAGAGCGGATTCCTTGCAGCGAATCGTGAATATGGCCAATGAACTCAAAACAAAAGTAGACCGAATAACGAATGCCATTAAAATCTATGACCAAAAAATGGACCGAATGGAAAAGGTAGTGGTGGATAATGGAAACAGCATCGTAACTAACAGCCACCAAATAGACGCGGTGTCTAACCGGTTGGCAAATTTTGTGGACGAGCAAACGTACATGAATGAAAGGCTTACGAATTGGATGGGAGTCGACAAAGAAGATATCGGAACCCTATTTGATTATTATGATTCGATGTCCCTCGAAACACTGGATTTGCGCCAAGGTTTAACCCGAACCCAGAACAATGTGGTTGAATTGCATGATAGGGTTTCGCGCGTCGAGAACGCCTTACAATCGAATGGTACGAACGACGGCGAAGGAGACTCGAATCCCACCATCAAAATCGTTCACTTAGAAGACAATGCATCGGGCCACGCGAAAGGATGGAACCCAGGAAGCGTGACCGGAGTGTATATTCTCGAAAACCAAATAAAGAAAAAATCGGTGATCCAATTCACCATTTTGTATGGAAACCCCAATCCCTGCTGGGTGAGTGGAGCAAGTCTGGAACACGGGTTTGAAATCCATTGCCAAAAAATCATTCCCGAAGGGGCGATGTTGAATTATACGATCACGAACCCTTAATGAAAGAAAAGAGAGCCAGGGATCCCTGACCCTACTTATTTTTTTTTATGATTCACCTTTTCTGCCAGAGCGTGATCGAATCCCCCTCCTGGTCTTTCGCCCACGCGTACCAGCCCATCTCCCCCATGCCCATGGGTTTCCCAACGGCTTTTCCCCCATTGTTCTCGAGCTTTCGCATATGGCTTTTGATGCTGGAGACCTCAACCATTATTCCAACCTATATGCTCAAGAACGCAGGGAAAAAACGAACCCGTAGACAAATCCTTTATAGGTCGAAAAGCATGATTTTGCCATGAAATCGCGAAGGGGAGGCCGTATTGCCAACTTGGCTCGTCGAAAAAGTCAAGGACGAAAACCCGGAGCGTTTCCGGGAGGAATAAATAAGAAATGGAAGCAAGTACTCCAATCTGCCTCGCGGGTCCGCCATCCTATCAAATCGAGTGAAATTTCGGTGGAGCAGGAATTAAGCGATCGCAATACCGCACGGGTACGGGCGGGTGTTGAACACGAGTGCCAAAAATGGGGGCTGTACAGCAAGGACATTTTCAACCGTTTGCTCCGTGCGACCATCGATCGCATGCGTGAACGGCATCGGATGGAAATGCTAAAAATAGAATTCGAAAATCTGTTCCAACGATTTGGTCTGGCATCCGATATCATCTCGAAAACCCGACTGACTTCAAGGGATCTTGCCCTACTCAAAAGCCTTCGGATTTCACCGCGAGCAGATTCGGACAAATTGCGTCGACGAATGCAGATGATCGAAATCCAAATCCAGGGAATCCAACGAACCATCGACGAGTTGTATGAACAACCCCCAACTCCGTTCGTGCGCGTGTTCAAAAAAGAGTCCGCTGCTCAAACCTTTTGGAATACAATCCGACAATTCACCTTCCCAGGTGTCGAGCACCCGCAACCGCCGCCCACCCGGCTACGACGAATCAATTAAAAAAAAGGGCAGATCACTTGTTCTGCCACAACCCAATCATGTTTCCGTCCGGGTCCGTGACGCGGGCATACCAACCCATGTCCCCGACTTCCATGACGGGCATGACCACTTTGGCCCCGCGGGCTTCGGCCTTTCGCACATGATTTTTTACGTTGCGGACTTGGAGCACGATCACGGGACCTTTTTCGGAGCGGCGCTTCATCAATCCACCGTTGATCATGCCTCGCTTTCTCAGCATGCGCGTTTTGGGATCGGTCTTCTCGGTCTGGACAGTCCAATAATCCATCTTGGGAACTTTTTCTATTTTCCAACCAAATACGTCTTCATAGAACCGGCGCACCTTATTCAACTTAGCCTTGCGCACCGGCACCTCGAAATGCACAACCGGACTTGACATACGATTATCACTCTCCAACCCATCAGTTAATGCAAAAGGGATTCGGGCAGAGTTTATATGGATTAAGGTGTTTCCCAAGAGGGGGGCTTAGTTGAAAATCTTTGTTTTCCGGTGGACCCAACCCTTTTTTAATGAACTTTTCACTGACACTCCCTTGCTCGAAGCCCGTGCCTTGAAGGCAGGGGTAAAGGCGTTAGTCTTTGTTTGTCAATCGCGCTTTCTCCAACGCCATTTCAACAGGAGCCCACGCCTTTAGGCGAGGGAGTTTCACAATATAAACTCGGTCTTTTCCCCAATTGCCGTAACAGAATATCCAGAGGGATAATTCAATGGACCCCACGGGAGCCAGAAGAACTCCTTTTCTTTTTAAAAAAAAGAAAAGTAGACTCCCAGTCAAAAGAAAAACAAGGGGAATCTCCCATCCCCCTAAAATGAGTGGACCCCACGGGAGTTGAACCCGTGACCTCCTCGTTGCAAACGAGGCGCTCTACCAGGCTAAGCTAGGGGCCCGCACGCCATAAACGGGTTGAACTCTATTTTTATAGTCTATCCTTTCCAGTGAAAACAGAGAAGGATTGCGTATGCAAGGATTCTTTGATTTCATCCGGAAGCAAGGCGTGGTCGGACTCGCGATAGGATTCATCCTCGGGGCGAGCGTCTCGAAAGTGGTCACCGCATTCGTCACGGACATCGTCAATCCGGTCACGGGAGTTTTCCTGGGTTCCGCGCAGGGACTCAAATCGGCCTACCTGCAAATCGGTCCCGCCCAAATCCTGTATGGGGATTTCATCTCGGTTCTCCTCGACTTCCTCATCATTGCCACCATCGTCTATTTCATTTTCAAGGGATTGCGTTTCGAAAAAATGGACAAGAAAAACTAATCCATGATGAAGTCATGCCAGTCCGTTGTGACTGAAAACCAGATTCATGGAAAAGAATTAGTGATTTAATTTTCCATATGCCAATTCGTACAAGGCGACCATGCGATTCAATTGCGCTCGCACATCGGCATGTTGATTATGGTGTTTTGGTAATCCCGCCAATTGTCTCTGCAAGCCTCGAATGACCTCAATCGCTTTGCTTTTTCCTCCTCGAACTTTTTCTCCCAAAACGCGGCGGGCCACCGCTTGTTCTACTTCAGACCGCCGAGAATCCGGGACGTGTTTCAATGCCGCATGCAAGATGGGAAAAAAACCCGTTTCGGTCAATTCTCTAACCCGTTTGTCACCGGGCATGCCGTGGGGGCGTACGCCGGAATGAGAACGGGGCCTCTTAGGATGGACTCCCGGCAATCCCGCCAATCGCCCCCACCCGTTTCGCTTGCCACGATTGCCTTTTCCCTTGGCCATATCGGCAAAACACGGTTTTCCTATTTAAAATCTCATCATGACTGAACGATTCAGCAATATGGATAGGATGAAAAATAGGGAATTTGATTATTCTCCACGTTCTAACGTACCAATCACTTCGCCAAAAAGATCGCCAGGACCCTTCCCAATTCCTTATCGTGCCTCCTGAATCCATGGTCCGCGCCCTTGATTATCTTGAAAGAGAATTTTTCGGGATGCTTGGTGAACGTTCTCAAGCATTCCATCGTCTTTTGGGCGGAATCAATCAGGTATTCATCTTTTTCACCGTGAACGACCAGCGTGGGCGTATTGATGCGGGCATATTGCCGAAATAATTTCTTCTTGGAGAGCTTCACGCCTGAAAAATACTCCAAAAAAGGAAACGAATTGTAATCCCCATCCGGATTGATAGTGTCATACAAGGATTGGTACGAAATGATGTTGCGCAATTCCCTTTCTTTCAGCAATTCTCTCCCTTTCCCTTGTTTTGTTTTTCGTTTGCTGATAAAAAGCAAGCGGCGGAACCATTCTTTTCCCAGTTCTTTGTAATACAACCCCATATCGTCCGCGCCCGCCAGCAAGACATATTTCGAAATAGGATTCTTGGGTCGGTAATGGTCGTACACGCAAATCTTGTTGGCGCCGGTGGAATGACCAATCAAAAAAAATTCATTGTACCCGCGCCTCTTTAGAAAACGAATCGCGGCATCGATGTCCAAGGGACACTCTTTGATCAGTTCGTATGTCATTCCGTAGCGAACCGAAACTTTCTTCCCTTTCACGCGGCGAGAAAACTTCTTAATCAAGTGCGCGCCGCGATTGTTGAATGGGAAGTAGGCCATTCCCTTCTTGGCTAATTCATTTGCGATCGTTTCGTTGAAATTTGCCGTGTAAAAAATGGAGGATGACCCATTCCCGTGCAGAAATAAAGCAACTTTTTTTGTTTTATGCGCAGGCTCGTAGAGCAGGCCGGGCAAAGTAAGTTTGTCTTTCGTGTCGAACTGGACGAGGGATTGGCGGAGCATGATTAGGTAACATCTAACCGCTCCTTAAAAGTTACAGGGTGCAAAGCAACAATTGTAATCGAAACTACCTCAAAATTTCCAATACGAATATAAATAGAAATAGCGATAGATATCTATGGCTACTAAAGAAAAAGTGAAACAAGTCAATTTGAAAATGCCCCCCGCCCTATACGACGCGGCGGAGGATTTTGCCCAAACGTATGGATATCGCAACATCCAAGAACTTACCACCGATTCCCTGCGCGAAAAGATTTATGAGAAAAGCATGTACGATGAATCCTTCACCGAAAAAGAAATTGAATTGATCGACAAGATCATCGAAAAATCCTTGAAATCGGGAAAACTCCGAAGTGAGAAAGAACTTTACAAGGCATTGGAATGACATTTACTGTTCAACCCACCGAGACTTTTCTTGAACAAATAAAGCCCCTTGATGAAAAGAGCAAACGTATCATCCGAGAAAAAATAGATTTGATAAAAGAAAACCCATTTCATTTCAAATCCATCCATTCGAGGCTTTACAAGAAAGTTTTCCGCGTACGCTTGACCATCCAAAACGCGGAGAAAAGACTCATCTACGTGGTGATTGAACCCAATATTGTCATTGTATGTTTACTAGAACGGAAACATGATTACAAGGATTTGGAAAAATATTTGAGGAAAATGTGAAGGAAATAGGGAAAAGCGGATGTCGAGAAACGTTTTTCGCGAGCCTTTTGACCTTTTTAGAAAAGGTCAATCAAAATTTCGATAAACCATTTTCTAAAGGGTTTTTCTAAAAGGCTCCTGCACACTTCGTGTTAACAAGATATTTCAATTTATTATCATTGGCGAAGCTATCATTAGCAAGGAAAGCAAAGCAAGGATGATTAAAACCACAAATAAAATCCAACGCAACCAATTTGGCAAGATTTTTTTTGAATAGGAATAGAAGAGTGCATTCGTTGAAGGCAAAGCAACGATACCGGCTAAAAGAAGCAATAGGGAAGCGCCGGCCCACGTTGTTCCAATCTGTTTGGGTGCGATAATCGAAGCATACGCCAGAAAAATGCCAACCATGAAACAAAACCCGCCTAAAGCCTCTTGCATTAGCTGAAGGAAAAAGTCTGCCAACGAAATTTTGATGGATGGCATTTACCAACCAAAACATGGGTAGAATATATAGCAATAGGAAAAAAAAGGGAAAAAGGTCGAGAATATTTGCAGATTAATGCACACGTCATGTGAACAAAGTATTTTCGTGACGTGATGGAAAGGGAGAAAATGAAAAATTGCTTTCTCATTCTCCCCCTTTTCTTTCACATCATGCAACACTTTTGCGTTGCGTTTAAAGGAGGTGATCCGTCCGCAGGTTCCCCTACGGACACCTTGTTACAACTTAGCCCGTCTCACAAAATCCAGAATCGTAACAGAAATGATTTTCTGCTGCTCATCTAGACTCTATTCAACTGGCTTGATGGGCGGTGTGTGCAAAGCTCAGGGACTGATTCACCGCGCGTTAATGACACGCGATTACTGGGGATTCCAGGCGTTCACGAGGGTGAGTTTCAACCCTCGATCTGAACTGCGGTAGCGTTTAGGGGATTACCTTGCCCTTTCGGGCTCGGAACTCATTGTCGCTACCATTGTAGGCCGCGTGTGGCCCCGGAGATTCGGGCTATACAGACCTACTGTGGCCTTCTCCTTCCTCAATTTTACAATTGCAGTCGAATTAGAGTGCACCCATTCCGTAGAATGGATTTGCAACTAATTCTGAAGGTCTCGCCCGTTGCCTGAGTTAACAGGACGCTTCACAGTACGAGCTGCAAGTGGCCATACAGCACCTCTCAGCGTGTCAGGCAAGCCCGTTAGACTGGCCATCATCCTGCTGTCACCCCGGGTGAGTTGTTGGGCGTTGTATCCGATTAAACCGCAGCCTCCACCCCTTGTAGTGAGCTCCCGCCAATTCCTTTAAGTTTCACCCTTGCGAGTGTACTTCCCAGGCGGCAGACTTAATGCCTTCGCGACGGCACTCGGTTTTCACGTAGAAAACCGAACACCTAGTCTGCATCGTTTACAGCTGGGACTAACCGGGTATCTAATCCGGGTCGCTCCCCCAGCTTTCGTTCCTCACCGTCAGAATTATCCTGGTGCATCGCCTTCGCTACCGGTGGTCCTGCGAGGATCACAACATTTCACCGTTACCCCCGCAATTCCATGCACCTCTACTAATCTCTCAGCTGGACAGTATCCTTAGCCATTGGACAAGTTGAGCAAGCCCATTTCACCAAGGACTTATACAGCCGGCTACGAACGCTTTAGGCCCAATATCCGTGGATACCACTTAGGGATTACGTATTACCGCGGCGGCTGGCACGTATATTACCCCCCCTTTATTCGCCAAATTGTTTACACTTGGCAAAAGCCATCAGAGATGGCACTCGAACTCCCCCTATCACACTTTCGTGCATTGTAAAGGTTTCCTAACTGCTGCACCCCTTAGGGCTAGGGACCTTATCTCAGTTCCCTTCTCCGGGCTCCCTCTTTCAAGGCCCGTATCGATCGTCGCCTTGGTGGGCCGTTACCCCGCCAACAAGCTAATCGACCGCCGTCCCATCGACGCGCGATTACACGCAGCATGCGCGTGCATCCTTTCACACCAAAATCGATTCCAGATTCTTGGTATTATGGCGAATTACCCCCAGTTTCCCAGGATTATCGCCTCGCGACGGCAGGTTGACGACGTGTTACTGAGCCGTACGCCAAGAACACTCATGGCTGTGTTCATTGACTTGCATGTCTAAGTGGAAGTTCGATAGCAGTACCCGCCAGCAGGATCAGCTGGAATGGCATCTTTTTAACAAAAAGATGCGTGAAAAAAAGGCAGGGTACCTTGCAGGTACCCATACTCTCACTCACACAATCTGAAAAAAAGATGTTTTCACCAAAAACAAACATTGCCGCCAAACTTTTAAAAAAAAGTTTGATCAAAAATTTGTTTGCTTCTGTATCCTACATCGTGTACAATTATTCTCGAATTGGACTAAAACTTTTCAAAAATTGGCCGAATCAAAAAATATGATTCGTTCGCTTTGTGCTTCCCTTTTCAGCAAAAATGTCAACCAGAAAATCTATTATCGGGGATTTGAAAAATCCCCACATAGTCTTTTTTGATCAACCTTTTTTACCAAAAAAGGTTGCTTCTCGACCTAACTCATCCCAAAGGCTTTCGCGTGATTTGGAACTCATTTTTCCCCCAAAACCCCGAAGATGGGGTTTCGTGCTTTTTCCTTGGGTGGCGGTATGAAACAAGCGCGTGTGATGCACCAAAAATGGCACCATGCGCCGAAAACGCTCAAATTGCTTCGAGCGGAGCAAGTAAAGGGTTGGAGAAGATTTTTAAAGGTAGTTCAAGGGTCGAAGAATGTATCATGGAATTGGAACGAATTCACGGCAAGAAATCGTCCAATTCCCCCCTCTTCCTCATTTCCATCCAATAATCCCATTGCCCGCGCGATTTCAGCAACGTCTTCGTCTCTTCGGCCAACGCCGCTTTTTGGACACGATAATGATAATAACGCTTGACCAACTCCACCCAACCGGACGGCGGACCAAATCGTCGTAAACACGACCGGTTCAGCCGATCCAAATCGCTCTCGTCCCGCAGCAACGAAAAGAGGTGTTTCCGGTTCATGTGACGGTGATCGTATTTCCGGGTCAATGAATCATAATCGCAGGACAGGATCAATTCGAACAAATGATAATGCGCCAAGCGTTCCCGCGTCTCTTTGGGCAAGCTGAAAAAAGGCCGTTTGTTGAGAAGAAAACGATTGAGGGTGAACAATGCGTTTCCCCGCGAAGTCAGGATGGGAATCACACGCTTCGGTCCGCTTTTTCTGCGCACGCGCACCAAACGGACATGATCCTTTTGCACCATTTCGTCCATGATTTGGTGCATTGACATTGGTTTTGGACGACGGGACGGAATCAAATACTCGGTCGGATCCACCATCAACGCGAGGTGTTCAACGTGGTCCGGTGTCGCTTTGTAATGGGGGTCGGGTTTGACCGACCCGAACACCCGGCGAGTGAAGGGATTACGTCTTCGCCGATTCGGTTCGCGAGGGGGACGAGGCGACGGCATGGAAAATGAAACCCGCCGTCCCATAAAAACGAGACGGGAAAAAATACGCTTATTGTCTCGCGCGCTGTCGCAGGTACCGCTTTTTCCGTCGTTCGCGGCGCATCTTTTTCTTCTTCCATTTCCAGCGCTGACGCGCATGCGTCTTCTTGAAACGGCTGGAATCCTTGGCTCGCGAACCCAAACAAAATCACCAATACAAAGCAAAAAGGACCGACAACGGTTTAAAAAAGCACCCCAATCTCATGCTTAATTGAGCTAGTTCGCCCCTGTCGTCTAGCCCGGTTAAGGATCGAGGCCTTTCAAGCCTCTGACGCGGGTTCAAATCCCGCCGGGGGCACTGATTCCTGGAGATAAATCCCGCTACAACCTTCATAGGATACGGGATGACGAATGACATCCACCCCTTTAGGGGTGGGAGAAGTCACTTATTCTCTTCTGGGATGGAATGGTGAACAATATCCAAATTGCATGACCGGCGGGCACTGCACCAATCGTTGCATTTCTTTGCCCACTTTTTTTCTTTATAGTATAGTTTGCATTCCGCGCATTGATATTTTTTGGTCATCCGTTCACTCTACCATAATGGAAGTCATCATGTCGGAGGAAAGATGCTCCGCAATGTGGCAGTGCAGCATCCATTCTCCGGGGTTGGTGAATTCCGCGAGCAATTCTACTTCTTCTCCTTGCGGGATGAGCACACTATCTTTCCAAACCAAATGCGGATTGGGTTTTCCATTTTGGGTCAATACGAGGAATCTGTTCCCGTGCAGGTGAATAGGGTGCTGCATGGGGTGGGAGGATTCGGACAAGTTTTTGATTCGAATCTTTTTGATATCTCCTTTTTTTACGTTCCATTTGAAATCCATGTTTTCCACTTTTGTTTTTTCGTCTCGAATAATCCACGTTACTTCTTCATTCGTGGTAATAGCGTTCATCCCTTCCATTTCATCTTCCCATTCGATCGCGCTTTGTTCCATGCGGCCCATTCCTTGTTTCATTTCCATTCCGCCGTGCTGCATGTTTTGCATCATCGTATCCATGACCGGCCAACGAATCGTTAATTCGTAGGTTTGAGCAACAGGGTCATCGAAATACTCGCGGTATTGTTCAATATCCGCCTGAGCTTCCGTATTCGCTTCTAGACTTAATGTTTGGTTTTCGCCATTGTTTTCCTTTATTTGGAAAGTGGCTAATGTTGTCTTGGCGGCAGGCGTATCATTCATTAATGAAAAGTTTCCATTTGTGGGAAACACTACATCAATAATAGCCCGTTCAGATGGTGCCAGAATAATCTCATTGGTTAAAAATGGTTGTCCGACTTTTCCGACATCTCCGCCAACAAATAGTATTTTGGCTCCGGGAATGGTTAATCGATAGGGGCGAACATTGCTCGTGTTCAATAAGTAAAATCTATTTATTTTGTTCGCGTTTAGGGAAAGAGAATAATCCGTTTTCCCATTTACCAAAAATGTGTTCCCGAACCGGCCCATGATCGCGAAGTTGGTTTCCTTTCCTGGAAACGGGGCAATTTGGTTGCTTTCCATTCGAATATCATCGATTACGAGAACATGTTCATTGTAGGCTGACTCACTTTTCACCGATGAAACGAGAATGGCGCCATACAACCCTAACTCCTGCTGCATATCCTCGCGAACGTGAGGGTGGTACCAAAACAGTCCTTCATCGGGAAAATCCAGCGTGTAGGTAAAGGATTCGCCGGGCAAAACTTCTTTTTGGGTAACATTCGGAACGCCGTCGTTTTTGTTTTCCAATCGGAGGCCGTGCCAGTGGACCGTGGTGGACTGGTCAATGTTATTGGTGAATTGGACGGTTATTCGGTCTCCTTTTTTGACTCTAATCAGGGGCCCGGGGATTTGTTGGTTGTAAGCATACCCGTAAACTATTTTTCCGTCAATTTCAAATTGTACAATTTCCGCGCTCAATGTAAATGTGGAACCATTTCCCAGTTTGGCCTCTTTAACGGGGAGGAGTTCCACATATTTTTCGGGCAGATAAACGTTTCCAATATTATGCCGCGCATAGAAAGGATCATTCGATTTATTGATGGGTGCTGTTAGGTTATTGAGAAAAATGAATGCGGCAATTCCAAGCAGTAACACTCCCGCAAGGATTATCCACCCATTGGTTGGCAATGTTTTGGATTCGTGCTTCATTTCACCACCTCAATCTTAGATGAAGGAGTTGTTTTTATAATTGTTTTTCCCGTCGAGGCGAGTGTTGCATTTATCATTAGGACTAAGCCGATGACTATTCCCATTCCAATCACGATTTGTTTTTGATCCATCCGCATTCCTCCATTACTTACTCACATTATGCTCGTTTGCTTTTCTTGATTTAAAAAAAAAACGTGTATTGGTAGTCGCATGCACTTTTTGGTCCATTGTAAATAAAAAAGGAGATAGAATAGCGCAATGGAGGCGATTCCTAAAAAAGGGCGCAGGGGTTCAATCGTTGAAAGGACGAATGGAAAACCCAACGCGGTGACCAGCAAATAGTTGCAGATGGGACACGCAAATGAAATGAATCCCGCCACGAATGCAACACCTGCCGGAAGGTTCGTCTTTTCTTTCGTTGAAAAAGTTACATAAAATGCCAATAAGCCACTGATGACGAGTAAAAAGGCGCAGTCAAGCGGAGTGGCCGGAATCTCACGACACTATGAAGATCGTTTACAACATATTGGTGCAGGAAATACTACAGGAAACTTTACCGAACACTACTTTGACGGAGGACCAAGCTGCGGAAACGGAATAACGTGTGCCACGACAGAATCCAAGTCATTCCAAGGGCCGAATACGAAGCCAAAATGGAGAAAGCCACCAAAATAAGCCCCGACCCCAAAGACACTCACTATTTTGCCCTTGCACTACACTACGAATGTCCTATATGGACCAACGACAAAGCACTCAAAAAACAAAACCAAATACGAATCATCGGCACAACCGAAATAATCCGCCAGAGCCAGCCCTCGAAATGAAATTCTCGAAAAATCACCAAAAATAAAGGCAATTTTATTAAGCAAACCACTCTCTAAAGTACCCATAAAGGCATCAAATGCAGGGATATAGCCCCACAAACTAACGCCCACCCGGGGCATTCATTCCTAACCATATTTATTCCCCAATACGGTTTTTGTAATATGCCTAATGACCCCCTCCAAGAGTTGCGGTACATCCTCGCGGTTTTGGAGTATACCCGAACCGGACAAACAGTAGACTCCCCTGAAAACGTTCGGGATGTTCTGGAAATGGCGGGGTATTCGGTTCCGTTAAAAAAAGTGGAAGAAGTCCAAAAAAATTTGGAGTGGTTGATTCCCCGCCCCTGGATGGCGCCTCAACGCATCGGTCAAGGGATAGTAGTCGTGCGTTCGTATGCCATTGTCGCGGACCGCATCAAAAAAAACAAACTCCCCCAAAAACCCGCTGCTCCGCTTTTGTTAAAACTCTACGAACAATTCGTTACTCCTCCCGAATTGAAACGAGTCGACTGGGAACGAGCCACTCAACGATTTTTGGAAAATCCTTTCACATCAAATATCAAAATCGCGTCCACTCTCCGTGCCATTCGAGAGGCCTTGAAGCCAGAATCGGCCTCTCCGCTCTCTGCTCTTTCCCGTGGAGGCCGCGAAATCCGAAACCAAATGGAAAGACAACCCGCGCTTCGAAAACAATTACTCGATGGTCTTCGCGCCCGCGAACAATTCAACCGAACCATGCGAATCCGACAGATGCTGAGGGGCCGAGCGAGAGAAGAAACCTATGAGTTGAAAGCCCAGGGAAACCCCACTCAAAGACAAGACCATGAAAAAAGACTAGCAGAATGGAGAGAAAGAGAACAGCGTGCCCGAGGTTTAACGGGCGGGGTTGTTTCACGCTACCGGAGAAAAAGAGGGCGATAAACAAAAAGGGGAAAAATAATGCAGATTACGCCCCGTATTATAAACATTCTCCCGCACGAAACAAAAAGAAATAATCTTTATCGTGTTGGTGTCCCTTCCCCTCTTTCCCTGCGCACCATCTTCTGTCGCTCACGAAAAGTAAGGAAAAATCCCGGGCCATACTTGCCTTCGATCCGTATTAGTTTCCTCCTCCCTTTGACTTTCATTCGAGACCCGAACTTGCGCGGCATGCGAGGGATGAAGCGCGCGCCTATTTAAACATTCTCTCCCACGATTTGAGAATAGGATTGATTGTATGGCCAAATTCCCTGAAGCGATGGCACGCGTGTTCGCGAACATGTACATCTGTATGCGCTGCAATGCGCGAAACCGAGGAAACACCGGAAAAAAGCCCACGATTTGCCGAAAATGCGGGTCAACATCCTTAAGATTAAAGAAGAAAGGCAAAGTGACCAAAGCATAATATGCCCCTTTCCAAAACCAAAAAAACGAACCCAAAAAACCCAGCACGGTCCAATACCGCTATTTTGAAAGGATTTGTTCAATTGCTCCGACCCTTGAACGGCATCATGTCCATGATTGGGGTATACATCGGGTATTCGCTTTCCGTTGGAATCTTCACATTCAACCCAACCATTTTGTATGCCATGCTCGCCGTTTTTTTCATTTCGGGGGGAGGGCAAGCCATCAATGATTATTTCGATTACGAAATCGACCGAAAAAGAAAATCGAATCGCCCGCTGGCCAACCAAATCATTTCCAAGAAAACGGGGTTGGTTTATTCATTGGGCTTGTTTGGAATCGGGATTTTGCTCGCATCCTATATCAATGACATTTCCCTTTACATCGCGGGCTTTTTTTCACTATTATTGATTTTGTATTCTAGCTTGATGCAAGAAATAAAATTCGTTGGAAATGTCATTGTGTCGTTGAGTGTAGCCTTCACCTACATCTTTGGTTCCGCAGCCAACCAAATCACTCCCCTCGTACTCATGATTGCCATCCCCGCGTTTTTTGCGAATTGGGGAAGAGAGATTATCAAGGATGTGGAGGACCAAAACGAGGACAAGGGATACAAACTCACCCTGCCATTGGTCGCGAAAGAAAAACACGTGCAATATTTCACTTTTTTCATTTTACTGCTTGGCCTCATCACGGGTTATTTGCCCCTCTATTTCGGGTATGGAAAGTTGGTCTGGTTCGGACTGCTGGTCACGATTTCAAACATCGTTTTTGTTTGGGCTGGCAAGGAATTGTCCGAAAAGAACTTCCAACGATCTTCGATCCACATGAAACAGGGAATGATGACCGGGTTGCTGGCCCAATTATCCCTGCTAGTGGGATAAACGGCCCATTTTTTTACGAAATGCCACATCGATGGAGGATTGGTCGGATTCGTAAAATTCGATAACCGAATCCGTTGCCAAAGTCTTGCTAAATCTTTTCGGGTTCTGCAGCGATTGATTAGCCTAATAATGTCTGAAACGGGAACCCTGCAATCGGGGTCCGACAAATCCTTTCGCAAAAGGCGGGTTGCGGGTTTTTTAGGTTCCACGCGCAACGGTTCGTTCGAACCCAATTCGCGAAGCTTGTTCGTTGCGAACCCGCGGACGAATGTGACTGGCGGGGGTAATCCAGTCATATGCTTTTTCAC
>CAYJRE010000022.1:0-16630 GCA_964372665.1 uncultured archaeon
GCTACGCCTTTACTCTTGCCTGAAAGGCAGGGGCTTCGGGCGCGAGAGTGTCAGTAAGTATTTGGTTTACGCCCGGGCGTGGGGCGGTTTCTGCCTCGCTATCATGGCCGGAAAATTCTTCGATATTATTGAAATCCGGACAAACATCCAGCAAATCGTGATCATCGATAATTTTGTTTTGGCAATAATACTGGCCATCGTTGGATTTCTTTTTTTCCGATGGAGGTTGCATGATATCGAAAAAAGAGTTCGATTTATCAGCGCGAAAAAAAAAGCAAAAAATAAGGAGAAAATTATTTCGTTCCAATCACTCCCACCCACATGGGCCCTACTTCGATGACTTGAATGTCTTTCAGGCCCGCTTTCTCGTAGTATTCCTTTACTTCTTCATAGGAAAGACGTTCAAACACGCCTTTGCTAGTAATGGTTCTTTCTTCAGAAATGGAATGAATGTCGATTCCGATGGAAGGATAATATTGCTTCAACAAATCAGTTGTTTTTTCATCGCGCTTCCAGGTAATATTCAATACTTTTCCCCCTTCCTTGGTGATGCGGACCATCTCATTCACCAATTGCTGGCGATCTTTCTTTTCGATGGAGCCGATCCAATTGTAAGTGGAAAACGTCAAATCAAAGGTTGCAGGAGGAAAGCCTGTTCTCAAGGGCCCGCCAAACGTACAGGTAATGTTTAACATACCACCGTAGCGCTGCATGTTGTAGAGAAGCATTTCCTTGTTATTATCAATGCAAACCATTTGCCGAACGTGCGGAGACAAAAAGCGAGCCAATCTTCCCGCCCCGCACCCCGCGTCCAGCACCGTGTCTTTTTTGCTCGTGAGTTTAAGCAAGCATGCCTGCTCAGCCAAAAAGGTTTCCGCCAACGGTTTCAAGGGATTCTCAATCGCTCGAATGAAATTGGGCGCATAATCGTGCTCCATACACCCTACTGGACAAGGGAATCATTAAAGGGATATTGCTGGCCATGTTTTAGATGAATCTCCCGTATTTGACCCACACAAAACCCCTGAACGGCGAGCTCAAGCGGCGAATCGAGGATTTTGTGGTAGAAGAGATTTTGCCGAATGGGGAAATCTGTAAAATAGAACAATTAAACCGAAACCCTCCCCCCCGGTTCCAGCAGGAAATCCCGGAAAACACGAACCCAAAAAAATGGGACCAGCTTCACGTGCGAATGGAAAAATTCAATCTGGAAACAACCTTTGCCATCCGTCAGTTGTCCCGTGGAATCAATTCCAGCATCAAACGAATAGGATACGCGGGCTTGAAGGATAAACGCGCAGTAACATGCCAACGGATTTCATTGTGGAAACCCGACGTGGAAAAAATAAAAAAGTTCGGAGTGCGCGGAATAGCTCTACACCATGCCGAATGGTCGGACAAACGAATTGAATTGGGGGATTTGAGGGGAAACCAATTCGTGATAACGATTCGAAACATTCCGCACAACGAAGAAAAAACAAGAAAAATAATCGACGAATTTTGGGATGCGGCCAAACAAGGACTACCCAACTATTATGGAGAACAGCGCTTTGGAGGGTATCGAAAAATAACCCACGTGGTGGGAAAACTGCTGCTGGAAAACAAAATAGAGGAAGCCGTCATGACCTACTTGACCAAGGAAACCGAGGGAGAGGAAGAAGAAATCAAAATGGCGAGAAAAAACGTGGCGGAGACAAAGGATTTTTCGGCCGCGTTGAACGAATTCCCGGATAAGCTTCATTTTGAGAAGACCATGCTGCACCATTTGCACGTCAATCCTCGCGATTTTACAGGCGCCTTTTTGGCCCTGCCTCGGCAGACGCGCTACTTGTTCACGCACGCGTACCAAAGCCACGTGTTCAACGAAATCATCGCGGAGCGCGTGAAAAGAGGAATCACCTATGCAATCGAAGGAGATGTTTTGGAAAATGGAATTCCGACCGCGCCCCTTCCCGGAATTCGCACCATCTTCGCGAAAGGATTGGCAGGAGAAATAGAACAAAACGTGTTACAACGGGAAGGCGTGGAGCCTTCCTTTTTTGGTCGCGCCAAAATAGGAGAATTATCCAGTTGGGGGGCACGAAAACCCATTCTCCTTCAAGCGCATGAACTCAAAATTTTGGGTGCTGAAAAAGACGAGTTGTTCGAAGGAAAAACCAAAGCAGTTGTTTCATTTTGGTTAGAGAAAGGAATGTATGCCACCACCGTTTTACGGGAACTGACAAAAAACGACGACGAATAAAAAAAGAAGTGTGACACTCCCACGCCTAAAGGCGTGGGCTCCTTTTGAAATATTCAGACCAAGATGTTGCTGTCCAACGGTTCGGGTTGTTTTTGGTTTTGGGTGTTCTCCACTACCTTGTTGGCGGCCTTAATTAACTCTTCCGCGTCCGGAAATGCGCTTCGCAATACTAAAAAAGTGAGTCCGGGAATGTCGGACGGCTTGACTGGCATAATGCGAATCTCGCTTTCGGAAAGCGCGATCAAGGGGGTTTGTTTTTTTTCATCTGGAAACTCGATCGAAAAGAGAAGGGAGTCAGGGCTATTCAATAAAGGGCCGCACTCCTCCACTGAAATAAACTCGTTTTGTTTTCCGGTTCCATAATCAGTCTGGCACCCCACCCATTTTCCGTTCGGGGCATCATAGACCCGAACAAGAGTGGTCGTGACCTTATTGTACCCGACCAACACGATTTGTTGCTGTATCAGGGCCTGGGACATATAACTATTCAGTTCCCCCGGCTCGCCCAGTATCATGTGGGGGGAGAGGATGAAACTCCCTTTTATCCTATAGAACGCCAAAATTTCGCTAGGAAGGGCCACGTCAGAAACGAGACGAATACCGGACTGGGTTTGGTTATAGGCATACTTCTTCGAAAAAAGGTCTTCCCAGAGCGTGGTAGGAGTAATGTGGTTTACATAGGCAAAGGCCGCCACCCCCAGGAAGAGGAGGAACACCCCATACAAGGATGTGTTCTTCATGATGAAGAATACTCCCAAAAAAAACCTTAAAAACACCTGGTTAAAAAAAAAAGAGGAAACCCAACAAAAAACGAAAAAAAAGAGAAAAAAGGGGTGGAAAATTTTTGGTTCCCCACTCCCTTTCAAGCGAGCAAAATGCTCAATTGGTTAGTTAGATGGCGTCGAGGGCGTCAATCAATTCGGCTGCAGCCGTACCGGTGTCTTCGGCCGTGTACCCTGCTACCACAATGTTTCCATTGACGACTTCCGAAACCACGTCACCCGGCGCATTCAATCGATCCGCGATGCCTTGCGCGAGCGTGTTGACGAGGTGTCCACCCACAATCACTTTGGGTCCGGCTGGTGCCGCGTTGGTGGTAAAGACTTGCGCCTTCCCATTCAATGGAGCCAATGTCTTGTACGTGAAGGCTCCACCGCTCGTGACAGTGGGGGAAGTAGAACCATCTCCTCCCTCGACGGTCGCAGTATAGGTGATGTCTTTCACCGTAATCTGCGTTCCAGCTGAGAAGCTTCCGGTTTCTCCTTCTTTCACAGTGATTTCTTCCCCACCGGTTACTGTTTGGGTGGTGGAGGCTCCAGTCACGATGATTTCGACGTCGGTCCGATTCTCTGGAATCCAGAATTGGGCGGTCTCTCCGTCGGCGATGGATATTTTGGTACCAAAGTCCGAGAAAGCGGCCACCAACGAGCTCGTGCTCGAGGTGTCGGTGCTCAACGAAAAGGTTTGACCGCTCAATGCGGCAACGGATCTTCCATAGTTGACATCCGAACCCGGAGACGAAATCTTGTTTCCGGTCCCACCTAATTGGGGAATCTCGTCGTCGCGGTTGTCGATATAGATTCGCGATTGATAGTCGCTCGCGTTGTTTTCGTCTACACCAAACCACGAGATGAGCACATTGTCGGTCGAGGAGTCGAATCCCCAATCGTCCCGCTGCGGGATGTACCAGTTGGCATCCAAACCCATGTTCTCTCCGGTATCCGTGCCGTAGAAGGTCAATTGTTTGGAGTTCTGGACCCCTCCACTCGTGGGGATGGCTTGACCGTCTCCAGTCGTGTTGGCATTGGTAATGTTTCCGAGCAAGCCCAGGAACAATCCTTTGCTGGCCGATCGGCCGTTGATGGTGGTTCCCCCTTCGTTCACGAAGAAAGAATACGCCGCTGAATAACTGTCTCCCGACAGTGACAACAGGGGACCGTACCCTATTCCGGCGGTTCCCGCCGAATTGATGTTGGCATCATCGTAGAAGAACACATTCGCCAAATTGGCCGTAGTCATCAATCCGGTTGGTCCAATCGGGGCAGTCGCGCCCGCTAATCCCGCTAGGAAGTCCGAAGTGGCCGTGCTGCTGTTGAGTTGGGCTTTCCCAAATCG
The DNA here is from genome assembly GCA_964372665.1 of uncultured archaeon. Lineage (GTDB taxonomy): Archaea > Iainarchaeota > Iainarchaeia > Iainarchaeales > VGJJ01 > VGJJ01. The sequence goes on from CAYJRE010000022.1 coordinate 4,358, forward strand.
AACATACCCGTCCGCACGCAACGTGACTTGGGTCGCGTTCGTGGATGGACTCACGGTCAAGTACGTGACTCCGTTAATGGTCACCGCAGTCGGGGCATCCGAATTGATGTCCACGGATCCGAGGTCTGTTCCCAATGTAAGATTGGCTGCATTCAAAACAATGGCCACTCCGTTGATAACGGTTCCGTTGGCGACGTTGAAGTCCGTGCTGAGCGTGTTCACATCGTAATACAACGTTTTGTTTCCGCCATCGAATGGGAATGTGACCCCGTTCGAATTGTTTTGTTGCGTGGTGTATTGCGTTGAGCCGGCCGTCGACGCATTGTTTCCGGTTTCGGACCCTGCTTTGACCCAAAAGGGAATGCGGTGCAACGTATCCGCGCTGTCTCGGAATTCAAGTTCATTGTTTCCTATTTGCACGTAGCTCAATTCTTCTCCGGCTTTGAACCCGTTGAAGGTGATTGTGAACAATCCTTCTCCTAACGCGCCGGTTCCGTTCAACCATTTGAATGAGTTAGGGCCGGATGCGTGAGCGGCGACTAAGGTATTGTTCTTGGAGTACATGGGATTGTCTACGTCAAACACCGACTTACCCCATCCTGCCACCACGGTTTCCGCTGTCGTGTCGGGAGTACCAAAGTTGGTCGTGTCCCGAGTCCTAATCAGAATGCTCGTCAGCTTGTTGGTGTCGGTGGTCTCTCCTAATTGGACCACGTAGGGGCCGTTGATGTTTTCGGCATCGGCATCCTCTCGGTAGGGGTAGTTTTCTCCGTCCTTTAATCGGACTGAGCTGGTTCCCACTAACAAGTCAACCGTTCCTTCGTTGGTTCCCGTAGTAACCGAAGCCGTATCCAAATAGATGTCTCCGGACACGACGTCGTCGCCCTGCGCGTCTTCGAACTCAACAAAGTTTCCGGCGGATTGCGTTTGCGTGTCAATCAAGTTTCCGGCTTCGTCTGTCACGTTGAATTTGGCTTGATAGGCGGCAGCCGCAGGCCCTGTTGCCACGACCGAAACAACGGTCACAGTCAACGTCTGTCCAGCGTAGTCGCCTATTCCGGGCATGGTGAACGATTCACCCGCCACGAAGGTTTGCTTGGCTTTGTCTTCAATCAAGCGAAGTTCTGACACGATCCGAGACGAGTCGATATCCACTTTTTGGACCAAAAATGTCTTTCCAAAGAAGGGAATTCGAATATTATCGTTCGCGCCATCCACAAAGTCCGCGGTGGAGGCGGCGGTGTCTCCGCTAGGGATTCCGGCTCCCAGATTCACTAAAAAGTTGACATCTGCGGCATCCATATTCAAAATCAAATCTTTCACATCGGAGTCTTGGGAGAAGTCCGCGTCCAATTGGACACCGACTGTTTCCTTGACATCGATGTTACTCGAACTATCATTATACTTGTACGATATTGTTTTTTCCGTCAAAAAAGACAACGGGTCTTTTCCGATGCTTTGCTCGTACTCGTTTCCGGATTGAACAGAGTTCAATTTGACATTATTGAATGTTTTTCCCCCGGTCACGGTCACGGTTCCGCCGAGCGATAAAACCGCGGCCAAATCCGTTACGACTGCGGTCCCGCTTCCTCCAGCTCCGCCACCTGTATAGGTTTTGGTTTGCATGGCGTTGGCGACGATGGCGCGAGCAATGTTACCCGCCCATACCCCGTCTGAAACGGCAGCGGTGCCACCCACGACCACGTTCACGACTGGAGACATGTCCGCGTTGTACACAACCGATTTTGCTTCCGCGCTAGTTATTGCAGAAACCATTGGAGCGGCTGCAGCTCCCAGCAAGGCACCACCGGCCACGACGGCCGCTAGCTTTCGTATTTTCAAACCATTCATTTGTGCTTCACCTCACGATTCACACACGAGCAATTCCCCACCAATACGAGCATAGAAAGAAAACGCGGTATCGGTGACTGGCTCATTGAAGGACTACCGAGCGTCAAGCCCTTTAAATATCTTTCGAGTTTTGTCCGGCAACTGTCGAAAACAGGTCATTGGTTTATAATGGACACCCGACAAAACCTCGTACAATCATCGTAAGGGGATAAGACAATGCTCGAACAGATAGGGAGTCTGAAATTCCGTGGGACAAAAAGAGGGGATTTTTTCTCAAATGGTGGGCAAATCTTCGGGTAACCGGCCTTTTTCGTGCGAAAGGGGGGTTTTCGCCCCGTCGAGAGCTTTGGCTTGGACGAGGCCGGTATACAGCTTTTGATGAAATTCTTCCACCTGTTTCCGGTTGAGAATCCCCATGATATACTCCGCGTACCCGTGGACCATTTCGGCCATATCCACTAAACCATCTTGGAAATCGTCGAGGGTAAACTCTATTTTAGTGGGTTTAATGACCTCCACCGAGGTCGGCCCATAAAAGAACATCAAGCGCACCAACCCTCGGAAGTCTCTCACCGAGAGATTGATTTCAGAGAAAGTAGAATACATCTCCCCCACCTTTTCTATTTTCTCGGTTTTCACGCTGTAAATCGTGTAAAAGGGCTCATTCTTCAGGTTGGAGAGGACTTTTTCAACTTGCTTCAAAACCAGGGTTTCTTCAATCCCCTGCACTTCAATCATGACCCGGATCCGAAACAGGTTATCGTCCTCTTCCTCCACGCCCTTTCGACGCTTTAATTCCTGGACGACTTCTTCCTTCAACGCGTACACGGGGGGGGTCCCCTGCAAGGAGACGAGTTTGAGTTGCGTGAGGAGCTTCAATTCGGAAACGATGTCAGTTGGTTTCAAGCGGGTTCGCTCTGCCACGCTTTCTAAGGAGCGCGGACCCTCCAGCAACGCCAAACAAATCTGCTTTTGGGCCGCACTAAAATTCAAGGCCATATACTCAAAATCAGGAGAACGCAATTTAAAAAAGGGGGGTTTGGGGGGACGCACACAATAATAATAGGGCGAACGCCTCCAAGATATGCATGGCCTTGACTTTTCAAGCCGTGGAGGGGGCCGTGGGCTCAGTCTCCAACACCGTGCAGAATACGATTGCGGGAAACGTTTCGTGGTTGGCGGTGGGAATCGCATTGTTCATCGCGGCCGCGATCGTGATTTATTTTTTGAAAAACATAGTGATCAACACCGCAGTAGGATTGATGGGGTGGGGCGTGTTAACGTACGTGTTTCACGTGCAACTCCCATTCCTTGCCTCATTACTCGTGAGTGCGATTTTTGGGTTGGCGGGATTGGGCGCGTTGCTCGTGTTGGCGTTTTTGGGCATCATTCAGTGAAAAAATAAACTGTTCACGTGTTTTTTTTGAACCGCGCAGGAATTCGGTTTGCTTTCCGTCGCATTTTTTTCATGGCTTGAGAAGGAATCCACAACCAGGGCTGCAGGGGATAATTTCTCGCTCCAACGATTTTGTAATCAATCAACACTGGGATGCATTCGGTTTTGCTTTTCCATTTGACCAAAACGTTTTTTGGATTCAAATCAAAAACAAGGATTCTTTTTTGGGCTAACCACTCGACCATCGCATCGAAACGAGACCAAAATGATGGGCTGGAAATCGGTCCGGTGTCTTCAAGGGTTTTCGATAATGCACCGCTCGCGTCGCGCACCGCTTCCATGTAAAGCACGCTCACTCCTTTAGCGGTTTCCAGGTGGTGCAATTGAGCAAAGCTTTCCCGTAATGACCTTTGGACATGAGTGAAATACTTGTTATAATTTCTCCACTCTGCTCGATTGACATCGGAGGCACCCAACCAGAGTATGGAACGCCACCGCATGGGAATTCTTATTCTCCCTGTTTTTTTGATGTGAAAGGGAAGCGCCATCTTAGCGATTTCGGCGGGGTTGTCTTGAACTTCGAAAACGGTGCGGTTGCCACCCCTTGCTATTTCGCGTGAAAATTGTGGTCTCCTACTCGATGGTGGACGGCGAAACATACAGAAAAACAATGGACGCACTATTTAATTCAGACGCGCTAACGCACGTACGGCAAGTCTAATCGTTTGTCTCCGCTTTCTTCGGCTTGCATGGTTTCGGCGAGTTTCTGGAAGGCTTTCTCTATCTCTTTGGCTTCCTCATCCATCCTCTTCATTTGAAGCCTGAAACCAATGGCTTTGTTCAATAGATCTAACACCACTTTGCTCGCGCCGGGGTCCCCGTACACTAAGCGCGCGGACGTTTCACCCATCAAACACGCGCCTGAAATCCCCTGCATCTTTCCAATCCCTAAAAGTAAGCCCGCGTGGCCCCAAATCGTTCCTTCTGTGGTGTCCACTTTTGCCCCCTTTTTTTTCCATTTCTCGAGCACGCTTTTCTCGGTGGCGGAAACAATCACGTGCGGAGTAATTTTCATGCGTTGTTCTCCCACATTCAGCCCCGCAATCGTGCAAATTTCAGAAATGTTCAGCTCTTTGAATGCCGCCACGAGTGTTCGCGAAAAATCATGCTGGTCGGCCACCGTTCCTTGTCCCTGGTCCCAGTTCGGAATCACGGGACCCGCGACGAAATAATAGGCCTTTTTTTTGTAATTCAAATAATAGATGTGGTCTTTGAACATTTCCACCATCCCACTGCGTGTGATAATGGCGGGAGGGAATGAGTCGCTGTGAATGTCCGCAATCTTTTTGGGTTTCAATTCCTTGACCAAATAATCCACGACGATTTTCCCTACCAAACCAATCCCGGGCAAGCCTATGAAAACAAGGCCATTCTTCACCGGTGGTTTTTCGAGCAAAAAAACTTGCGTGGTCATGCTTTTTTTTCATGCCTCCTGACGTACGAACGAAATCTGGGCGTTGTCCCCTAATCCCTTGACGAGTTTTTCTTGAACATTCGACAACGCCTTCTCGGCCAGCTTGTAATCGAACGAAACCACTTTCACTAAATACTTTCCCGCCCCTAAATACGAAAAATTCACGCTCGCATTGTGAATCCCTTTTTTGCTTTCAAGCAAGGAAGATTTTATTTGGTCGATTCCATTAGCGTCCCAACTCGCAATCTTCAATGTGCCCTTCACTTCCTTCTCAACGGGACGAATGTTTTTTTGAACCACTTCTACGAGGATGGGAACCCAATCCTTGGAAACATTCTCGCACGCGGCTTCCCCCTCCAAACTAATGGCTTCAAACGCTTGGGGCAACGTTCCATACGCGTGCATCAACGGCTCGGCAATCGCTTTCAACCCTTCTTCCAGCGTTTTCCCTTTTGATTTGGCCATCTGCTCGATCAACTTCTTGTTCCGGTTGAGTTGATTAAACTCTTCCAAACGCAAACGTTGGGTCCGCTCCCCCACCTTGGTTAAAGACAAATCAATCTGGAGTTTTTCCTTGTCCACTTTCTGCACCAACGCGGCGCGCATTTGTCCTTCGCTCACGTAATTGCGAATATTCTTGATCCAACTCGATTCGACTTGGGAAATGTGAACAAATCCGGTGGCGCCTTCGTACTCCAACAAAGAACAAAAAACCCCATAATCCAACACCTTGTCCACGCGCACGACCACGATTTCTCCCACATTGGGCCAGCGCTTCACAAACTTGTTCCGGGAAAACGGTTGGGGAGAAGGAGCATTTCCCCGCGAAGAAAAAGGCCCATGCGATCGATTCCCGTGAAACGCGGGACGATTGGATGAATGAAAGCGAGTGGGACGGGGTTGGAAAGCCATACTCCAAAACTGGGGAAATAGGATTATAAAAGGGGCCCTGGGAAGAAACGTGACACTCCCACGCCTAAAGGCGTGGGCTTCTTTTGAAATGGCGTTGGAGGAGCACGATTGACAAACGGCTACGCCTTTACCCTTGCCTGAAAGGCAGGGGCTTCGGGCGCGAGAGTGTCAGTTGGGCTTCTCTCCCAATTTTCTCGAAATAAACAACTGGGCAATCTTGCTAGGCAATTCGACAACCTGACCTTGCTGATAAGGACCATACTCCTTCAAATCGGTTCCCACAAAGCTCGGAATTTCGGCCAACAATTTGATGGAAAGAAAACCCGATGAAGAAGATTGCGACCCGTTGACTGGGGGCGATGAAACGTTTGGTGTTTCCACTATTTTTAGATTTTCGTTTTCCGCCCCCTTCTCTTTTTCGTTGCCCAAAACGCGTGGCGAAGTGGATTTGAATTCGGAGGCCAAAACCCCGTTCGCATCCAAAACCTGCTTGGTCAACAACCGATGATTTGACAGAGCATGAAAAACGTCCTCAAACATTTTTTTCTCCTCCCTCGCCAAATGAGTTTGGTCCGTCTCCCCCAAGCTCGCACAAATGAGAACATTATTAAACAGCTTTTTTTCTCGAACCAAAAACCATTCCTCTACCAGTTTTTTGAGATTTCCAAAATCTCTCGCCCTTGTCGTATTGAGGTCTTTCAACGAGTCAAAATATTTCTTTCGCTCCTCGTCGATTAAACCATGCAACTGACCATAAAAGTCCTCGGGGACCTCGACGAGTCGAGTCGTGCTCTTTTCTAAACGATAAATCCGACGCATTTCCTCAAAATCGAGCGGCATTGACAATCCAACCCTGTTGCTTTCACCTAATTTCCGCGGCCGCGTTTCCAACCAAATACACGGCAACGGCTTCGGGAACCGTGACCTCGGCTTCCTGGGTTTTTTCCAAGGAAAAAGAACCCACTCTTATTTTGGGAGTGGAGCGAACTAAAAGCTTTCGCTCGTTTTCCAACGAAAACACGCACGCATGTGAAAAAGGGTCAAACTCCTTCAATTCGGTGAGCGGCACGGACTTGGCCAACAAGCCCGTGCTTCCATGCAACGTGTTGGGGACGCGGACAATCTTGTACATATCCCCGGACGTCTGCCGATCAAAACGAGAACGGAGTTTTTCAGTTATTGAAGTAAGGACCCCTTTCCAAAACGCTTCGGTTTTCTTCCCAGGCAACGGCGGCAAGACCCCATTCATCATATCCTTGAACCATTCTTCACGGTACCCCAAAAACGATTTTAGGGTACGAGGAGATGAGCCCGAGGCAAGAACCCATTCCTCCAACGTTCCATTCTCCATCAAGCGTAGCAGCTCTTCCACGATTCGTTTGGCATGACCTTTCGCTTTCGCATACGTTGGGCTGTGAAACAATTTTCCATCGAATGAAAAGCCGTGCATTTCCAAGTCAAACTCGTGCATGGAAAGATAATCCATGAGTTCGGTTCTAGCTGTTTTGCTCAAACCAAAAAAAGAGGGGGAACGCACATGAATATGATAGCCTTTCCCTCCTGAAAAGTTCACCAAAATTTCGTTTTCAACAATCCCAAAATCATCCTGCAGCCATTGAATGAGCTGGAATGTTTGCTTCTTTGTTTCATCCAAACATTTTTCACACACCCATTCGTTGACACTGGTTCCATGACCGCAACTCGTGCACTTCAACACTCGACCTTTCCCCGAAGCCCCACAATGGGAACACGACCACGAATCGTGTTCGGCCTTACACTCCGTGGGAATGTCATCGGCATCAAACTCATACACCAAATCGCTGCCCAGCCATCCCTTGCTCGAAATGGGCTGGTTTCCCGGGTTTTGGTAGTGCGAAACGGAAAAAGAAAGGTAAAGCGGACTCGCGTTCCTCAAAAAGTTGTTTACCTCCTCATTCGTCGCAAACGAAACGTGTCTCGTGTCGATCTTTTTGAGAATCCCCCACCCAAATTCTCTCCGCGAGACATCAAAATCGGGTGTAATGAAATGGTGCTGATAGTATTTCTGGAACAGACCCTTCAACCAAACCCGGTCCTGCGAATATGACAGCATGCGAATACGAACCCCATCATTTTGAGTATAGAGTCATTTTAAGCAAACCGGAGGAAAAGCGCCACCGGGTTTAAATTCGAACAGCCGCTGGATGAAAACATGCCCGAGTTCTACCAAATGAGCGTAGAAGAAACTCTGCGATCACTTCAAACCAGCTTAAACGGGCTGACGGAAGAGGAAGCCAGCAAACGCTTGCACCAATACGGAAAAAACGCGATTGAATTGGAAAAGAAAATAAATGTTTGGAAAATGATTATTGGCCAATTCACGGAATTGTTGGTGCTCATTCTAATCGGGGCGGGAATCCTTTCCTATTGGGTGGGCGACCCCATTGATACGATAGCCATTTTTGCTATCGTCATCCTGAATGGGCTCCTGGGTTTTTTGCAAGAGTACAAGGCCGAAAAAGCAATCGAAGAATTGAAAAAACTCTCCGCGCTCAACGCCCGCGTGAAACGAAACGGGCAGTGGAAAGAAACCAATGCCCAAGAATTGGTGCCCGGGGATATTGTGCAACTGGAGGAAGGGGACAAGATTCCCGCCGACATTCGCTTCATCGAGACGATTGAAACCGCAGTGGATGAGGCCATCCTCACGGGGGAAAGCAACTCCGTCAGCAAAACGAGCGAGCCCATTCAGGGAACCAAGACTGTGGGGGATCGATTAAACACGGGGTATGCCAACACGAGCATCGTGCGGGGACGCGGAACAGGCGTTGTGACTGGAACGGGACTCCAGACCGAATTCGGGAAAATCGCTCAAAAGTTGGAAGAGGTCGAGGAACCCATGACTCCCCTCAAGCAAAACATGGAATTGCTGGCCAAACAATTGACGATCGGGGTTCTCGGGGTCATAATCATCCTGTTCATCATCGGATTCTTTTTCCAGGGAAGAAGCTTCGTGGAAATGTTCCTGGTGGCCATCGCCTTAGGGGTGGCGGCGATCCCGGAAGGATTGCCCGCCATCACCACCATCACACTCGCATTGGGGATCCAAAAGATGGCCAAGCGGAACGCGCTCATCAAACACCTCCCATCCGCGGAAACGCTGGGATCCACCACCGTGATTTGTTCGGATAAGACGGGAACGCTCACCAAAAACGAGATGACGGTGGAATACATTTATGCGGATGGAAAATTGATTCATGTCACGGGCGTAGGGTATTCTCCCAGAGGAGAATTGGTGTATGACCATGAAACCATTATTCCGCGTGACGAAGAGAATGGCCTCACCCTCACACTCGAGACAGGGGTTCATTGCAACAACGCCCAATACGATCCCCAAACCGAAAAAATAGTGGGAGACCCCACCGAAGGATGCCTCTTGGTGGTCGGCCACAAGGCCCGCATTAGCAGCGCATTGTCGCGCGTGAAAGAAATACCGTTTACCAGCGAACGAAAGATGATGAGCACGATTCACCAAATGAATTCCACCACCTTTCGCGTATTCACTAAAGGAGCGGTGGAGCGGGTGCTCGAAAAAAGCGCGTTCATCTCATCAGAGAACGGGAAAAAAAAACCATTAACTCCGACCCAAAAACAACGATTTCTGGAGCAAGCCGAAACGCTTTCCCAAAGCGCGTACCGAGTCTTGGCATTTGCCTACCGAGACATCCAAAGCGTGCAAGGAGAAATGGAACAAAACCTGATTGTCACCGGACTCATGGCGCTACGCGACCCTCCCCGCGAAGAAGTACGTGAGGCCCTCCAGAAATGCCAAGACGCCGGAATCCAAGTAAAGATGATCACGGGGGATCATCCCATCACCGCGAAAGCCATCGCCCAAAAACTGGGAATGCACGGAGAAGTGATCACGGGGTTGGAGTTAAACCAGTTTTCCCCCCAAGAGCTGGCCGAAGCCGTTCGAACGCACACCATTTTTGCGCGCGTGGACCCGGAACACAAATACAAAATCGTGGAGCGATTACAAACCATGGGACACGTCGTCGCAGTAACGGGAGACGGGGTGAACGATGCACCGGCCATCAAGAAAGCCGACATCGGAATCGCGATGGGAATCAAGGGGACCGATGTGGCCAAGGAAGCCAGCGCGATGGTACTGCGCGACGACAACTTCGCCACCATCGTCAACGCCGTCGAATTAGGACGGACGATCTACCAAAATCTCCAAGGGTTTGTCCGGTATTTGTTAGGGGCCAACTTCATGGAAGTATTGGTGGTTTCGTTCGGATTCTTCCTCCAACTCGGAGAGGTCGTGACCCCCATCCAATTATTATGGATCAACCTGGCCACGGATGCCTTGCCCGCGCTCGCGCTGGGAGAGGATCCCCCCTCTCCAAACGTGATGAAACAAAAACCCCGACCCAAAACCGAGAAAGTGCTGAATCGAATGGGGTCCTTCATCCTCGTTTCAGGAATCATCGGCCTCATCGCCATTCTTGGAACGTATTATTACGGGTTGCCCAAGGGAATGGAATATGCCCAAACCATGGCCTTCACCACGATTGTGGTATACGAGTTAGTCCTCGTGTTCAACGCGCGCCAAGAGGGAAAATCGTGGTTCGAGGTTTCGCCCTTCTCCAATAGTTGGCTCGTGCTTGCGGTACTCGCGTCGTTCGGATTGCAGGTGCTGGCAGTCTATGCCCCATTCCTGGACCCCGTATTTGGAACCAAAGAAATTAGCCTCGAAGACTGGGGAGTCATCGCCTTAGCCGGTTTGAGTGCGATGCTCGTGCCCTACGTGAACAAAATATGGTTGCACCTGACGCATCCTCCAAATGGAACCGCCAAACCCCCGTGGCCTGTCCCAAAAATTTCAACGAACTAATACTCATTCCCCTTTATTTTCACGTTCGTTGCTTTTATCCTCGCTTGGTTTTACTGCGTTTTGAGACTCGCGAGCATAAAACTGCAAGGGGTGCATTACGTTGCACGTGCGGGAAATGCACAAACCATGCTCCCTCACCTTGGCACATGCCGGAGCCGAATACTTTTTACCATTCGACTTTCCGGAGAGATTATCCAAATGGTAGCGCGTGACCTTCTCATCATAATTCGAAGCCTTCGAAAACACGTTCACAATTTCCTCATGGGGCACGTTGATATTCACGAGAAAGGTCGCCAAATCAAACCGCGCCATGTGCGGCAAATTCACCCCGCTCGTAATTTCGGCATGCAATTTCTCCATGCAGGGAGGAAAGGCCTGCAACAAAACTCCAGAGTCTCCCGCGATTTTTCTTTCGGCCGCTTGAACTTTCTGCAACCGCGAGAGCGCCACTTTGGACATGTCCCAAAAGAGGAGGGGTAACCCTTTCACCTCAACGGGTAAGCTTCGCAAGACATGACTATGAACGCCTTCCGCTACCCATCTGCAGGCGGCATTCATTTCCAATTCAACAAAACCCTTACTTACGGATTGGTGCACCAAATGCAATTGCCCATCCTTAAACGGGAACGAAAGATAATCGGACAACGGCGCAACCAATTGAGTGTTGTTCCCATCCGAAACGACTTCAGGGAGTAAATTCAATTCACTGCCAATCTCTACAACGGTAGACATCTTGTTTTTTTCGTTCACCAAATACTCAAACGCCAAATCCCCCATTATGGAAGCAAAACGCTCGAATAGCATCGGATTCCTAGCATAAGACAAAAGGATTTTGGCGAGAGGAAAAGCCAACACGTCGTTCGCCAAAAAATCCGGGTACGTCAACTCTCTCCGCGAAAAATGATCCTCTACAAAAGACTTCCTATCTTTCGGCGAAGTTGCCGCACAAATCTGGACCATCGCCAAGGCCTGCTCAAACGACTCCTGGCTCAACGAGGAAAAATCAGGAACCAATTGTTTGACTACGCTCTTAGCGGTACTCGTATACGGATACTTCCGCGCATACTGCAACTGGGAAAGGGGGACCATATCCAAAACATACGCCGCGAAGACAAAATAAACCAACCTACGGCGGTCCGCCAACCAAAGCATTAAATAGAATCCATAGCCTATATTCTATATGACGATGGAAGAAACAACGATTGCGGTAAAAAAACACACCGTGGATGCATTGAAAGCGCTGAAGAGCGAATGGCGCATGCGCTCATTCGATGAAACAATCCAAAAATTAATCGTCAAAACAAAGAAACCAAAAAAATCGTTCTTCGGCGCCTTCCCAGACTTACCATCCTTTGAGAGGGAAGAAATTGACCGTTTTGCTTGATTCATGGGCGTGGATTGAATACACGAGGATAAGCCCCCAAAGCGAAAGAGTTAGACTCTACATTGAAGGGGATGAGCCTGCGATTACCAGCGCGATCAACATTGCCGAAGTGTACCGATTTTTTTTAGCCAAGAAACCCCGCGAAACAGAGCATTATCTTTCATTCATTCTCGCACGCGCCAACGTCATCCCGGTCGACACTGAAATTGCCAAAACCGCCGCCAAAATATGTCATGAGAAAAAAATGGGGTTGGCGGATGCTATCGTGTTGGCCACTGCTCAACTAAAAGGGGCTAAAATCATAACCGGGGACCCCGATTTCAAAAATGAAAAGAACGTTGAGCTAATCACGTGAAACTCCCACGCCTAAAGGCGTG
>CAYJRE010000023.1:0-16394 GCA_964372665.1 uncultured archaeon
TTTCGATACATATTTTTCGCTAACTCTGATTCACGATGAGCAACGGTGCCGCATTCACTATTATCAAAATCAATAATACAAACACGAATACTCTTCCCACGAGTTTTTTGGTGTCTTGCTCGCTCATTTTCAAAAATCCCAAGTAGGGGGATAATACTAATTTCACCATTTTTCCGCCATCAAACGGGTCCACGGGGATGTAATTCGCGGTGGCCACCAAAAAGTTAAGGAGCAAGAGCCATCCCAAAAAGCCGGTGATGAACCCCGCTATTTCCAAGAAGGGTTGGTACCAATCGGGGGGCGTGTAATCGGGATTAGGAATGTTTTTCACCAGGATGCCAATTCGTCCCAATTCGTTTGGTTCGAAGGCAATGGTTTTTTCCTGGGCGTCTCGAAGGATGGTCATTTCAAAGTCTTTTTTTCCGCGGACCGCGGCCGCATAATCCTGGAACGTATGAACGTTGTTTTCATCCACTTTCAAGATTTGGTCGCCGGCAAACAACACATTGTGTGCAGGCGCGTCGAATTCGGTGCCACATATGCTTATTTTTTCGCTGACTTCGGTGATTTCAACGCCTAGAACCGAGCTTTTGTGGATCTGGTCCAGGGTTGGATTGAGTAGGGGTCCGATGACGAATCCTCCAATCAAGGTGAGGATGATTCCCCCCGCGATAAAGAAGTAAAAGTTGCTGGCCGGTCCTGCCGCGTACATGCGCAGCGCTTCCCGGGGTTGTTTTTTTTCCAATTGTCTCAATTCTTTCTCTTCGGGCTCCACGAACGCTCCGATAGGGAGGAAACCGAGCAACAATAATCCGTAGCTTTTGATTTTCATTCCGAGTTTTCGGATGACAAACCCGTGGGAGGCTTCGTGTACGATTAGGATGATGACAAAGGAAAGCCAGGCATGCAAGGGCACGGTAATGGGAGAGTTGGGTAGACTCACCCCGGGGATGACTGGCGCCACGCCCGCGCACGCATTTTTTCCGAGCGAGAGTTTCGTGAAAATGTCGATGGCCGAGAAAAATAGGCTCACCAAAATGAGGCCGGCAAAACCAAACACTCCAAAGGTGGCTTCCAACACGAATGGGGGAACGGGAACGATTGGGTTGCTCGTGGGAAAGACCAAGGAGGTTAGAAACCCTAATGCGGTGGCCGAAAAACCAAAGACGAGTACGCGTTGCCAGTTTTTTTTCTTTTGCATCCACAAATAATCGATGGCAATGGCCCCAAATCCTAGCACGAGACCGAGGTCAGTCAACGCGTTGACCAGGTTGGGTTTTTTTTGGAACACGTCAAAGATTTTCAGGGGTTTCGTGAATCGGAGCATGCTCGCGATGTACCACGTTTGAGCGTTTTTGGCGTATCGTTTGATGAGGAGAGTGGTAAGCCCTAGCCCCACTAGGATCCCTATTATCCATCCGAGCGTTTCCAAATCGGTTGCCATTCGTATTCAACCCAAGCCCTGTTTCTTTATAACCCTCGTAATTTTTCCAAGGAAAAAGCCTATTTTGTTTCTTTTTTTGTATATTTTTTGAATCCAGGAAAAAAACCTATTTAAAGGAACGTGTGGTTGAAAAATAGAGGCCCCTTTATGGCTGATATGGACTCTTCTGAAACCGCGAATGGAAAGCCGGAGATTTCCTCTCCACTCACACGGAGGAGTGTGACCAACTTCTACGATTATGTGTTTACCCTCGAGGAGCAAGTTCGTTCCCTCCAGACCCACAATTTAACGATGGAGGAGAAAACCCTTCAGCTGGATAATGAAGTCAAACGCCTGCGGACCGAGTTGGAACGGTTCAAGGCGCCTCCCCTGATGGTGGGAACGATTCAGGATATTTTGCCGGATGGGAAATGCGTGGTTCGCAATTCGAATGGGGTCGAGTTTTTGGTTTCGGTCGAATCGCAAGGTCCCCTGACCGGTAAAGAAGTGGGGAAGCGTGTTTCGATGTCCCAAAAAAATTTAGCGGTGATTGAAGTCCTGCCCGACATTAAGGATAGTCGCGCCAAAGCCATGGAATTAGTAGAGAGGCCCGAGGAAACCTTTTCGAATGTGGGTGGGTTGGAAAATGAAATTCAACAATTGCGAGAATCTGTCATTTTGCCGATGACGCACCCCCAAAAGTTTGAGCGGTTGGGCATCAAACCCCCTTCAGGGATATTGTTGAACGGTCCCCCCGGCACCGGTAAAACGTTGCTCGCGAAAGCGGTGGCGAATGAAAGCAAGGCCGCCTTTATTGGACTGGTTGGAAGTGAATTGGTGCACAAGTATATTGGAGAAGGCGCCAAGCTCGTGCGGGACGTTTTTGCATTGGCGAAAGAGAAGGATAATGCCATTATTTTCATTGATGAGATTGACGCGATTGGCACGGTTCGAACCGATGACACGAGCGGGGGGGACCGGGAAGTCCAGCGTACCTTGATTCAATTGCTGGCCGAAATTGATGGTTTTAAGGATCGAAAAAATGTGAAGGTCATGGCCGCAACGAATCGCATTGATGTGATGGATCCGGCCTTGCTTCGTCCCGGAAGGTTTGATCGAATCGTGGAGATTCCGTTGCCCGACAAGGAAGCGCGGAAGCGAATCATTCAGATTCATACGAGCGGGATGAACGTGCACAAGGATGTCGATGCGACTCGAATCGTAGAACAAACGGTCGGATTTACAGGCGCGGATTTGAAAGCCATTTGCATGGAAGCCGGCATGCTCGCGTTGCGCGAGGATGCGAGTAAGATTCGGTCGAAGCATTTTGGACAGGCATTAACCAAAGTGGTAGCTGCCCGTAACGGCCTCGAACCTGAAAATCAATCGCATCCGCGCATGTATTCGTGATTCTCGCCCAAAATAGAAAGAGAAGTGGGAAGAGGAGAAAAATCCTCTTGCCCCACGAACTTAGAATAGAATTGGGATAGGCTCACCCTCTAAGTTCCCGTGCCTAGCACGTGAGGCAATGCTGGTGTTAAACTACTATATAAGGATACCTTGTCTCTTGGGAAAACCACCCCAAACTTAAACATAATTTGTTGGGTTTTTATGAGGAAAGAGTTTGTTGCTAGGGAGTTGGTTTTCGAATGGGTACTGCCATCGGGGATTTGATTTCCACCGAAAAGATCGAGTTGTCCGAACTCAAAAATAAAGTCATTGCGGTGGATGCCCACAACATTTTGTATCAATTCCTTTCTTCTATTCGGGGTCCGGATGGAAGGCCTTTGATGAATGCCAAAAGTCAAGTCACAAGTCATTTAGCCGGATTGTTGTATCGTACTTCCAATTTGGTTGAGCTCGGAATCAAACCCGTTTTCGTTTTCGATGGAAAACCGCATCCCTTGAAGAAAGAAACATTGGAAAAAAGGCACGCGATTCGCATGCAGGCTAAAAGAGAAATGGAAGCCGCGATTGAGGCAGGCGATTTGGCGAAAGCCAAAATGATGGGCGCACGCGCGGTGAGCCTGGACAAGGATATGATTGCCGAAGCCAAGGAAGCGATGGCCTATTTGGGTTTTCCGGTGATCGAAGCCAAACAAGAGGGGGAGGCGCAAGCAAGTTGGATGGTGCAACAGAAAATGGCGTACGCGGCCGCGACGCAAGATTATGATGCGTTGCTTTTTGGTTGCCCGTTAGTCATTCGAAACATGGCGGTCACCGGAAAACGAAAACTTCCCTATCGCAATGCCTACATCAATGTGGAGCCCGAAAAAGTGGAGTTGGAGCAAGTGTTGAAAGAAAACGAAATCAATCGTCCCCAGCTCATTTGGATTGGCATGCTGATTGGAACCGATTTCAATGAAAAAATCCCATTGGTGGGTCCGAAAAAGGCGTTGAAAGCGGTGCAGGGAAAAAAGAATTTCGAAGACGTGTTACGCGGATTGAAGACCGAAGTCAATTACGAGTGGGAAGAAGTCGAAGACATTTTCCTTCATCCTTCCGTGCACGAAATAAAATCCACCCCCGAAACCAAAATGGATCGAGACAAAGCCATCGCCTTCTATTGCGACAAGCACGGCTTCGACCACGTGCGTGTAACGAATGCGCTCAACAAAATAGAAAAAAAGCCAGAGGATGACAATCAAAGCACATTAGGAAAGTGGGGTTAACCTAATTAAGGTAAAATTAGTAAACGAGGCATGGTCCTTTCCGTATACAAGCCCCGCATCCGCCCCCCTTCCACGGAACAATTCCAGCAACTCAAAGTTCTCACTGGCGATTTAGCATTACACACGGTTTGCCAGGAAGCCCATTGCCCCAACCAAAGCGAATGCTGGTCGATGGGCACGGCCACATTCATGGTGCTGGGAAAAACCTGCACGCGCGGATGCAAGTTTTGCCAAGTGGAAGCGGCTGCGAAAGGGGGGTTGGTGGATGAGAATGAACCCCAAAAACTGGTGCAGGTCGCCAAGCAGATGAAATTGAATTACGTGGTCATCACGATGGTGAATCGCGATGATTTGCCTGATCAAGGCGCGCAGCATGTGGCAAAATGCATTTCCGAACTGAAAAAGAACAATTTCTTGGTCGAGGCATTGGTGGGGGATTTTCAAGGGAATGAAAAACTCATCGATATTGTACTGCAAGCAAAACCGGATGTGTTCGCGCATAATATCGAAACCGTGAAATCCTTGCAAAGCAAAGTGAGGGATCGAAGGGCGGGGTATGACCAATCATTGAATGTATTGCGGTATGCCAAAAATCAGGGGATGAAATACACCAAATCCTCGATACAATTGGGTCATGGCGAAACCGATGATGAAATCATTCAAACCATGAAGGATTTGCGTGCGAATGGGGTGAACATGCTTACGTTGGGGCAGTATTTGCAGCCCAGCGCGTGGCATTTGCCCGTGCAGGAGTATTCGAGTGTGGAGCGCTTTGGTATACTCAAACAAAAGGCCGATGAGATGGGTTTTGAGTTTGTTGCATCTGGGCCCTTGGTGAGGAGTTCCTATAAAGCAGGGGGATTGTTTTTGCAGCAAAAAGTACACGCGTACCAATAACTCATTTTTTTTTTGCTTTCTCTTCCTTGTACGGTGGCAAATCCACTCCCCCGTTGATTTGGCGGATGCTTTCCAGCGCGATACGTTTTAATCTTCCGTCGCGGTGGCCTGTTTTTAGTTTTTCGAGAATGGGAATGGTGCGTTCGTCTCCGAGCGCGCCCAATGCTTTGGTCGCGGCGATTTGCAAATTGTAATAGGGGTCCTCCAGGAGTTCGATGAGTCTTGGAACGATTTTTTCTTTCCCGACCCCTATTTCGGCTAACATCGTAACGGCCGCGATCCGAATCGAGTAACTGTATCTGGTTTGAGCATACTGTACAATCTGTTTTAGTGCCTCGTGGCTTTGGTGGGCAGCCATTCCTTGGATGACCCCTACTCCAATGATGTCATTCCACGATTTTTTCTCCGCCCCTTTTTTCAAGTAGTCCAAATCCCCTGGGTTTTTTCGTTTGCCGAGGCTTTTGTACGCATCCGAGGGAACGATGTAACTGTCCGTGCGATTGGTAGCCAGTTTCAACAATTTGGTGCTTTCGTTGGTTTGATAGTTTCCCAGCGCTTGCACGATGGCACGTTGGGTGCGAGGGTTGGTTTCGGAGTGATAGGCTTGGTGGAGCATTTCCTCGGCTTTGGGGTGGTTGAGCGTTCCTAAGATCAGCGCGGTTTGGGCACGCACCCCCCAAAATGCATCGTGTCGCAAGGCGTGGAAGACGCTGGCTCGTTCATCGGGAGAATGGCTTTTGGCGAGCTCTTGAATCGCATAGATGCGTTGCACCGGATGAGGGTCGTTGGTCAATTGATACACCCACATTTTTCTCGGCTTTTGCATCACCACATTTTTTAGAATCACGTTTTCAGGGTCAAACACCACATTATGTGGTTCTCCATTCGCTGGAAACGAAAACCGATGCTCGCGCTGGGTAATATCCACGCATTTCTCCTCGATTTTTTTGTTGGAGTGTGTAATGCCAATGCTCACGGGAAATTGAAACAAACTTTTGTCATCGGTTTTGCTCGTTTGGATGACTCTCATAACCACTTTTTTTGTTTTACGCTCATAGTATACATTGACTTTTAGCTCCGGATAGCCTGCGTTGTACACCCATTGGTCAAAGAGTTGAGTGAGATTTTTTCCAGTTGCTTCCCGGATGCTTTCGACCAAGTCTTCGGTTTGAACGGCGGTGTGAGCGTGTTTGTTCACGTAATGGGAGATGGCTTTTTGGAATCCTTCTTTTCCTAAAATAAATCGAATCATGTTTAGGATTTGGCTACCCTTCTCGTACAAATGTCGGTCAAACACGTCGGAGGGTTCGGAATAAATGTTACTGACAATCGGTCTTCGATACCTGTTTTTGTCTTCCTCGTAATAGGTTTGGGCTTCTTGGTACACCTCAAAATCAAACTCGTCCTTTCCTTTGCTGTGTTCGATCCACAAGTTTTCAAAGTACGTGGCAAAGCTTTCATTCAGCCATCCGTGCATCCAGTCGTTGCACGTGAGCAAATCTCCGAACCATTGATGCGCGAGTTCGTGGCTGGCGAGCATTTCAGGATAATACCACAACTCGTTGTGCGCGATTTCGTCTTGCAGGCACCGATCAGTCTGCGTCGTGCACGTGGTGTGCTCCATCCCCCCGTAAATGAAATCCGCCACCGCAACTTGAGCGTATTTTTTGTGCGGGTAATCGTAATTCGTGAATTTGGAGAAGAAATCGATCATTTTGGGAGTGTTTCCGAATGCGCGTTGGGCGTCTTCCTCTCTCCCTTTCGTGCAGTAATATTCCACCGAGACGTGCTTCCATTTGTCTTTTACTACGGCGAAATCCCCGATCATGAATGCATTCAAGTAAGGGGAGTTGGGCGTGTCCATTTTCCATGCGTAGGTGGTCCAGTTTTTTTCTTTCGCGGGTTTTGTTCCAACTAATGTTCCATTCGCCACCACTCGATAGGGATTTTCGACTGTAATGTGTTGTTCGATGCTGGCCTTGCTCTCCGGTTGGTCTTGGCAGGGATACCAGTACCGTGCTTCCTGCGCTTCCGAGTGCGTCCAGGCTTGATACGGTTTTTCCGGATGTTCTTTCGTGGGATGGATGAAAAAGATTCCGAGTTTGGGTTGGTGTACGGCGTAATGGATGCGGATCACGCTTTTTTTGGGCATTTTTTCGGCGGGGATTTTGATTTCGTTTTTGTCGTACTCGAATTTCGTTTTTTTTCCGTTCACTTCGACTTTTTGGATGGTCATTTCTACCGCGTTGAATGAAATTTTTGGGGTTTTTTCGAATAATTCGATGTGGGTGGTGCATGTTCCCTCCGCGGTTTTTTTCTTCACATCCACTTTCAAGTCCAGCCGAATATGGGTTGGTTTGAAGTCGCGGTGCGGCGCGTATTGGGGTTTGGCATCCGGGCTCAAGAAGCGTGGGTCCTCGCCCCCTATTCGATTGGCGCATTCCAGACCCCGTTCGTTCATTTCGATCGACATGGTTTTTTCCTCTTTATCCTCCACTCGAAAAAATAAACGTTTTCTTAATAAACGCGCCTCTTTCATGCGGGAAGAAGCCTCGTTTTAAATAGGAGAATTTCATCCTCGGCGTGAGCCCTTATGCCGTTGCAAAAATTGGCCGATTTTTCGGTGTATCGATTATCTATCCTCGATGAAAATGGGCAGGTTGATGAGAAACTGATGCCTCGTTTGACTAATGCTCAGTTTTTGGATTTTTACTCGTGGATGGTGTTGTTGCGCGCGTTTGATGATAAGGCCTTGAAGTTGCAACGCCAAGGAAGAATAGGCACGTATGCGTCGAGTTTGGGTCAGGAAGCCTGCACGATTGGCACCGCATTACCCTTGCAACCCCAGGACTGGTGTTTTCCCGCGTTTCGCGAGCACGGGATGTTCATGGTTCGCGGCTCCCCGTTGGTAAAAATTCTCCAGTATTGGGGAGGCGATGAGCGCGGTTCCAAAGCCGAAGAAGGGGTCAATGTTTTTCCGGTATCGATTCCAGTGGGTTCGCAACCCTTGCATGCGGTGGGTTGTGCGATAGGGATGAAATTGAAGAAAAAAGACTCGGTCTCGGTCTGCTACTTTGGGGATGGGGGAACGAGTGAGGGCGATTTTCACGAGGCCATGAATTTTGCGGGAACATTTAATGCTCCCTGTATTTTCGTGTGCCAAAACAACCAGTTTGCTATTTCGGTTCCGAGAAAAAACCAGACCGCGAGCGAGACACTGGCCCAAAAAGCGTTCGCTTATGGCTTTGAAGGCTTGCAAGTGGATGGGAATGATGTGTTGGCCGTGTATGTGGGGATGAAGGAAGCGGTGGATAAAGCGCGCGCCGGAAAAGGCCCCACCTTGTTGGAATTGTTCACATATCGCATGGGGGATCATACGACTGCGGATGATTCGACGCGTTATCGTACGAAAGAGGAATTGGAAGAATGGAGAAAAAAGGACCCTGTTTTGCGTTTGCAAGTGTTTTTGAAACGGACCGGGATTTTGACAGAGGCTTTAGACCAACAAATTCTAACCGAAGCCGTGGCACTCGTGGAGAAAGCCGTGCAAGAGTATGAAAGCATGCCCGCTCCAAAGCCGGAGGACATGTTTGATTATTTGTATAAACAACAACCGAAAGAGCTCACCGAGCAAAAAGACGAATTTTTGTCTTTTTTATCTGGCCAAAACCAAACTCAAAACAAAAAGATGGATGAGAACGCGGGCGAAGGGCCGGGATTTCCATGAAAGCCAATATGGTGCAGGCATTGAACCACGCACTGGATTTGGAATTGGAGTCCAATCCAAATTTGGTGATTTTAGGAGAAGATGTGGGGGTGGACGGCGGCGTGTTTAGGGTTACGGAAGGGTTACAAACAAAGCATGGAAAAGATAGGGTGATTGACACCCCATTGGCTGAAAGTGGAATCGTGGGGGTTTCCATCGGAATGGCCGCGTATGGATTGTACCCCGTCGCCGAAATCCAATTCTCGGGTTTTTTGTATCCGGGATTTGACCAGCTCATCTCGCATGCGTCGCGCATTCGCAATCGTTCCAGGGGAAGGTTTAGTTGTCCGATGACATTGCGTTCCCCCTATGGAGGAGGAATCAAGGCGCCCGAGCACCATTCCGAATCCATGGAAGCATTGTTTATTCACACGCCCGGACTGAAAGTGGTGATTCCTTCCAATCCCACCGACGCGAAAGGCCTGCTCACTTCCGCGATGCGCGACCCCGATCCCGTGATTTTTTTCGAACCCCTGCGCGTGTATCGCGCGTTCCGAGAAGAAGTTCCGGATGAACAATACACCATTCCCTTAGGTCAGGCGAAAGTCACGCAGCAAGGATCCGATTTAACTCTTATTTCATGGGGAAGCATGTTCCGCACGAGTTTAGAAGCGGCGCAACAGATCCAAGAAGAGGAACATTTGTCGGTTGAAATGATCGATTTGCGGACATTGTCTCCCATTGATTGGGATACGATTCATAATAGCGTGCAAAAAACCGGGCGATGTGTCGTGGTCCAAGAAGCCCCGCTCACATTAGGCCTTGCCAGCGAGATCTCCGCCCGCATCATGGAAAAGGATTTGCTGAATCTGAAAGCCCCCGTGCAGCGCGTCACCGGATTCGACACGATCATGCCCTTGTACAAGCTCGAGAATTATTATTTGCCCAATGCGGAAAGGGTGAAAGCGACGATACGGAAAGTCATGGCGTTTTAGGGACGCATCTTTAAATTGCCTGCGTTTTTCTCTTTCGCATGGCCTTGGATTTCAAGTTCCCGGATGTGGGGGAGGGGACCACGGAAGGCACACTCATCAAATGGTTGATCAAGGAAGGGGACGAGGTTAAAGCGGATCAAGCGATTGCCGAAATAGAAACCGACAAGGCCGTGGTCGAAATCCCTTGCCCGCGTGCGGGGGTCATTTTGAAGCTGTATGGAAAATCAGGGGATATAATAAAAGTGGGCAGCGTGCTCGCCACGATTGGAGAAAAAGGAGAAACCGTCGGAGCCAGACCAATTCCATTGGCTCCTCCCGTCACCCCAAAATCAGCCGCAGCTCCCTCCCACGAAATTTCAGTGTCGTCATCGGGCCCCGTATCGAGTGGAACGGTTTTAGCCACTCCCGCCACACGGCAATTGGCTCGACAATTGAATGTGGACATTTCAAAAGTCAAAGGCACCGGGGCAGGTGGACGAATCTTCGATGAGGATGTGAAAAATGCCGCGGCGATGGGTTCTGTTTTTGGAACCAAACCAACAGTTGTGCAACCCAAACCCACGATTTCCCCGTCTAAGATGCCTGAACCTGTTTCTCCTCCTTCCATCGTTTCCCCGCTCGCGCACACGCATGCGGAAAAGCAAGCCTGGAAGAGCGAGGGCAGTGAAGAACGGATTCCCTTGAAAGGCATCCGAAAAACGATTGCCGACCACATGGTCAAATCCATGTATACTGCGGTGCATGTGACGCACATGGACGAGTGCGATGTAACCGAATTGGTGGCACTGCGTGAAAAAACAAAACCAAAGCTGGAAAAAAAGGGTATCAAATTAACTTATTTGGCTTTCATCGCCAAAGCCTGCGCGGCTGCCTTGCAAAACCATCCCTGGGTGAATGCGAGCATTGATGATGGTGCCCATGAAATAGTATACAAGAAATATTATCACATCGGTATCGCGGTGGACACGGAAGAGGGATTAATGGTTCCGGTGATTCGAAACGCGGACCAAAAAAACATTGAACAGATTGCCAAAGAAATGCAGGAGTTGTCTGAAAAAGCCCGCGCTCGGAAAATAGCGTTGGAGGATTTGAAGGGAAGCACGTTTTCCATCACGAATGTGGGGAGCTTGGGCGGGGTGTATGCTACGCCCGTAATTAATTGGCCGGAGGTGGCCATTTTAGGGGTGGGAACGCTCAAAGAGAGGCCGGTGGTGAAAGAGGGAAAAATAGTAGCGAGACACATGCTCACGCTCTCGCTTGCGTTTGACCATCGTATCATCGATGGCGCGCAAGCCGTGCGTTTCCTCAACGAAGTCATCCAACATTTGGAAGACCCGGGATTGTTTTTGGTAGAAGTGATTTAGCCATTCATGTATTTTTCTATTTCGTATTCCAAGGCGGATTTTTCCCATTTTCGGTGTTGAATCATGTTTTTGAGGGACTTGTGGGTATCGATTTTGGTTATTTTGTTTTGGCGCAGGAGCGTGATGATGGCCGCCGCGGATATTTTAATCGAAATATTTTTTGCCTTGGCAATCATAAATAATTCGTATGTTGCGTCTAAATCGTCCGAAAAAAGGAGGGATATTTTTTCTTGGATCGCCAACTGCAAGCAGGAGGCCTCTCCCCAATCAACGTTGGACCTGGTGTATTGTTCGGCTTTATCGTGGGATAATTGCGTATGAACCATTATTTTTTCTTGTTTGATGAGTTCCAATACGAGTTTGGCCATTTCTCCGGGCTTATCTCCATATTCTATCAATTCACGCAATTCATCCTTAACCGAAAGGGGGATGTGGATTCGGTATTGTTGGCATAGGGTGGTTAGTTTTCCGCTGAATGCGAGGGAAACAAGCGCCGAGGTATCGGCGACCGCTTGTTTCATTTCATGCCCCTTCTTCAAACGATTTTTCCATTATTTCGATGAAAAAGGCCACTTTTTTGGCCTCTTCATACCCCAGAATGCGAACCATTTCGTCAAACGATATTTTTCGTTCGGCAAACTTCCGGGCGACGATTCCCTTAATCTCTTCCGATTCTTTCTCGCGCTGAATGAATTGCAAGGTGGCCTTACGAATCACGCTGGATTGGGTTTCCATCTTTTGCTTCGCGTATAGAGCGATTTGTTTTCGGTCTTCTTCCCCAAATCGCACCGCTACCACATCTGATTCCATATGTAATACAATGTGTTACATTAGATAAAAACCTATCGGAGCCGCTCCGCCGCGTTTATTAAACGAGAAAGGGTAGTTCGCTGGATTTTATGGTCGTGGGAGAAATGTCCGAACATACGGATGTTGCGGTAATCGGTTCGGGTCCGGGGGGATACGTGGCCGCCTTGCGCGCGGCGCACTTGGGAAAAATGGTCACGCTGATCGAAAAAGAACCCAACGAATTGGGGGGATTATGCTTGCATCATGGATGCATCCCATCCAAGTCTTTGATTCATACGGCGAACGTTTTTTGGGATTGCACGCATTCCAAGGAGCAAGGGATCAATGTTTCCTTGGCCGTGCTTGATTTCGATAAAACCCAAGCATTCAAACAAAATGTGATTGAAAAATTAACCGGAGGAATAAAATTCTTGTTGGAAAAAGCAGGCGTGGATGTGATATATGGGAAAGCCCAATTCGTTAAATCAAATGAATTGCACATTATTCAAGAGCATGACACGATGGGGTTGACCGCAGACAAAATCGTTATTGCAACGGGGGCAAAGGAAAATCCATTGCCTACGCTGCCATTCGACGGGAAAACGATTCTTTCTTCCAAGGAATTGTTGAACTTGGACCAAGTCCCGGTTTCGTTGGCAATCATAGGGTCTGGGTATATCGCGATGGAGATGGGACACACCTTTCAAAAGTTTGGGAGCAGGGTCACGATCATCCATCGTTCCCCTGCTATTTTGTCCAACATGGACCCTCAAATAGCAGAAATAATGCAGAAGCAATTGGAAGGATTTGGAGTCACGTTCTGGAAAAATACCGAAATCATGAGTGGAGAGAAAAACGAGCCAGGAATTGATTTGCACGTGCAAACCAAAGAGGGAACAGAAGAAACCGTTTCGTTTGAAAAAGTATTAGTAGCGATTGGTCGTTCTCCTAAGACAGAAGGGTTGGCATTAGAGACCACGAAAGTGAAGACCGATGAGAAAGGCTTCATTTTGGTGGACAACAAGTGCCAAACCTCCGACCCTGCAATTTTAGCCATTGGAGATATTACGGGTGAACCCATGTTGGCACACAGGGCGTTTTACATGGGAAAAATTGCGGGGGAAGTGTGTGCGGGCCTCCCATCCGCGTTCGATGCCCACGTGTGTCCCGGCGTGATCTATTCGGATCCCGAGATTGCATGGGTGGGATTGCAGGAGCACGAAGCGATAAAATCAGGCCGAAGCATTGTGTCCGGAATGTTTCCTTTTTCGGCCAGTGGAAGATCGATGGGGGCCAATCGTCCGATTGGGTTCGTCAAAATCGTCGCGGATCCCATTTCCCATTTTGTTTTAGGGGGAACGATGATCGGGGCGCATGCCTCGGACATGATTGCCGAAATCGGTTTGGCCATCGAGATGGGCGCCAAATTGGAAGATATTTCGGGCACGATACACCCCCACCCCACGTATAATGAGGCGATTTTGGAAGCGGCCGAAGATGCGTTGGGAAAGTGTGTGCATTTGCCGATGAAAAAGAAATGATTTGACTTTATTTTTTATCGCATTCCCACCCATTTCTCGTTCCCGTATTTCTCTTCCGCCAAAATTTCCGCTTTTTCCCTTTCTCCTTTCGTCCATGTTTCTTCGCGCCATTTTTTTCCGTGCAAAAATCCCGTTCGTAGGCTTTCGTATATTTTTTGGTAATCGGTAACCCCGTTCGCTTTCAAGCTGGTCACGCGCTCTTTTACATTCGCTATGAGTTTGTCTTTCATTTTGGCGTCGGGGACTTTCAACAACGAAAACATCAAATCCACGTCCACGTCGCACAAAATGGTTCCGTGCATTTGGAAGATGCCGTTCCTTCGCGTTTGCGCGTTTCCCGAGATCTTTTTTCCGTTGACGATTAAATCGTTGATGGGAACGAATTGCGCGTTCACCCCTAAATGGTCGAGCCCGGCGATGATCCAGTCGGTGACTTGTTGGTAGGATTCGATGATGTTTGGGGAAAACATTTTTTCGGGTGCGATGACAGAGTAGGTGATTTCTCCGTTGTAATCATGATACACGGCTCCTCCTCCTGTCCTCCGTCGAACAATATTCACGTTTTGTTTTTGGCAAGCCTCGACATCGACCTCTTGGTTCAAACTCTGAAAATACCCGATGCTCACTGCGGAGGGCTGCCAGCGGTAAAATCGAATCGTGGGGGAAACTTTTCCTTGCGCCAATGCATGCGCGCACGCCTCATCCAACGCCATGTTTACGGCCGCGTCGTGGGTTTCCAGCGCAATAAACCGCCACTCGCTTTGATTTTGTTGTGCGCTCACGGGTTGATCGCCTCGCTGATGAGTTTGGACAAGGTTTCTGTGTCGAATCCGACCAACTGGGCTTTTTTTTGGGCTACGACTTCATCGAGCACGTGTTTGATTCGTTCGGGCTTGGCTTCCACGGGTAAATGGTTCAACGCCTTTTCCATTCCCTCGATTGTTTCTTCGGGGTGGCAGAAGAAATCCCCGCATATGCGTATTTTTTCAAGGGTGGTCGTATCATACTCTAGGGTGATCCTCAACAACTTTCCATTGGGCACTTTGTGCGTGATTTCGGTGTGCATTCCCTTCAATACCCTTTTTGGTGAATTAAAGGGTTTTGTTTTGGATACTCAGTCATGCAAGGGAACAAACACAAAATATCCTTTTTGAGAGGTTTCTTGGCTCATTTTTCCATTTTCTTTTTCTATTTTTACCAATTGTTGGGTATATCGATTACCCACGGGAGCTACCAATTTTCCTTTTTCGGCCAATTGGGAAATCAGTTGTTCGGGAATTTGGGCGCATGCCGCGGAAACCAATATCCTATCAAAGGGGCTTTTTCCGCTCCACCCTTTTTTACCATCTCCACACAAAATTTCCACGTTTTGAAACCCCAATTCCCCTATTTTTTTTCGGGAACTTTCTACACTATCCCTTGCAATTTCAACTCCATACACTTTTCCATCTTTTCCTACAATGTGCGAAAGCAATGCTAACACGTAACCACAACCGCTTCCTACTTCTAACACCCTTTTTCCCACGGTCACTTCTAACAATTCGAGCATGGTGGCAATCGTAGTGGGTTGGGAAATGGTTTGGGTAGGAGAAAAAGGTAGGGCTTCATCCACATACGCTTCGTCTTGGTATTCATTTGGCACAAATTTTTCTCGGGGAACACGCAAAAATGCATCAATAACCTTTGATGAGTGTAGTGCGCCCGTATCCTGCATAAACTGCACTACTTTTTTCCGTTTGTTTTCGAATTCATTTGGATTTTTTTCTTTTTTCATGGGCGTTCCGTGCCGTATGTTCATGTACTGCATTCAAAATGTCATGCACGCTGGAAAAAGTGGTTATTTCGTTCACGTCCAGTACAGGCAGATGGGGATGGTGGAACGTCTTCTTGGTCGAGCTCAGGATTAGCCCGGGTTGGTTGATCACGCGTTGTGTCTTCTCCAGCAGCAATGTTTTCTTGGCTGGATTTTGGTTTTCCTTCACATGGGATATGAGCAAGGGATGCTCGATCCCTGCCGCGCTCACGGTTGCGCGTTCGAAGACCGAGAGTTTCAGTCCCAGGTCGCGCAATTGTTCGAGGGCGGTGTCTTCGGTCCTCTCGGTTTCGGCCGTGGAAGCTATTTCAAGGGTGTACGCGAATAGGTTGATTGATTTGACCAAGGAATTATTCAATATTCTTTCAAGTTTTTGGGCGACCTCGAATTGGGCCGGCAATCCGTGTTCGTACCGGTGCAACGTCTCCAAACTGATTCCCGCGGCCTCGGATAATTGCTTGAGCGTCAATCCTTCCAGCTTGCGCAATTTTCGCAATTTTTCAAAATCCAGTTCCACGACCTGCTGGCCCTTGTAGGAACGGGATAACGGAAAATTGGATGCCAATAAAGATTCGAATGCCTGGATGGAGAGGGCTGGGAGTTCGTATCGTTCATACACCACATCATCCTTGAGGTTGAAAACCTTCGATTTTTCACCGATGACCAGCGAATGCGCATGGAACACATGGGCGAGCTTTTTGAGGTCCCGCGCATGTTCGATGCGCAAGGCGTCGATGTTCGACAATACCTTTAGTATCAATACGAGGTTTTGCCTTCGCGCAATCAAATCGAAGCTGTTGTTCGCCTCGGCAAAGCTTTGGAACCGATAACTATTTTGGCATAAAATTTCCTCGATCTTTTGTAGGATAGCTTGGCGCATCATCTCATTCAATGGGGGGAGTGATTCTTTTTATACCGAAAGGGCGTAGTACGGATATGTCGAATTGGCGCCAGCGAAGGAGGAGGGATGCGCGAAAACGAAGGGGCATTATTCCCCCAGTGGTTCAATCTCGAGAAAATCAGGGGGCCATTCCCGTTCCCAAGACGCGTGAAGAAGCATGGGTCACGATTCCAGCACCTCTGAGGGAACTCGTGCCTCCCGCTAAGCGGGGTCCGGTAAGCCGATGCATAAACCGCATTCATGGGGCCGGAATGCCCGAAACCGTTCATCATTGGTATAGTGTATTCGTGAAA
>CAYJRE010000024.1:0-15990 GCA_964372665.1 uncultured archaeon
CGCTACTTTTTCTTGTAAAGAAAAAGGAGTGCGTTCTGTATCTCTCACTCCGCGTAATGCCTAAAAAGAATCAAAAAGATGGTGTGATAAAATGAAGAATACCAATAAGAATTTGGTTGAGAAGGCAAAACAAGTGGCCAAATTACATAAAGTTTCTGCCGATATTCGAATTGGAGAAGTTGGTGCAGCATTGGTTACTGATAAAAATAATGTGTACGTTGGTGTGAGCATTCATGCTTGTTGTGGTGTAGGATTCTGTGCGGAGCATAGCGCGATTGCTAATATGGTAACCAACCAAGAATATAGAATCAAACGAATTGTGGCTGTTACCAGTGATGGAAAAATTTTACCGCCATGTGGAAGATGTAGGGAAATAATATATCAGATTAATGTCAAAAATTTGGATACAGATGTAATCCTTGAGAAGAATAGATTAGTAAAACTCGCCGATTTGCTTCCAGAAAGTTGGATGAAGAAAGTTTAATGAAATGAATAAAAATTCTAACAAAATGAAGTAGGAGGACCAACCGAAAACACATTAAGCTGTTTCAAAAAATTATTTCGATGGTATATTGGTGCTCGTTTCGGGTACCGCCACGCCTGTGCTCACTACGCCTGGAAAACCATCGCGGTAAGCGTATCCGTACGCGCCCGTATAGTTCCGGAGGCTATTCAAAAATGCTTGGATTTTTTCCACCGGCATTCCATCTTCCAATTCGATGGTCTTGCTCGTGGTCCCATCGCTCACCGTAATCGTTTCAATGGGACCATCCGCGCAACCCGGGCACCCGTACGTTTCATCCAATCCCTTGAATACTTCCCAATCCAGATTCTCAACCACATCATCGTATTGCCCGTAAGCGGGGTTTTCATATGTATTCAAATATCCCGGGTCCCCTCCCGAATGAGTGGTCGTTTTAATTTTGGCCTTTTTTATTTCGATTTCCGTGTATCCGCATGGCATTTCCGGGCACAACCCGCCGCTCTGCACGCGGGCGGTGATGACAAAGTTGCTGGGAATGTTTACGAACGGAATCGCCTTGATTTCACGCAAATCCCCCAAATCATTGGCTTTGATCATCTTGTCCGAGACCGTGTACAAGACATTATCGATGTACAGCGATCGTTTGACTTGGTATTGCCAATCCAAATAATACCCGGATTTCAAATCCGCTTCCGGAGTGATGTGGGTGATTCTTCCGCGCTCTTCAAACCCATTTTCCAGTGTCACGCGATACACGAAAGCGCCTTGGAACACGGGTTCTCCGTACGCAGGCCAGCTTCCCCAATCACCGATTCCTTTTTGGATTTGGTCTTTTTGGGTTTCGCTGATTTCGTGCAGATAGATGGGGAGTACGAGCAATTGTTTTTCTTTGTCATACAAAAACGCTTTGTGGTCCTGCAATGCGAACGAGCCGGTTCCGCGGTCTCCGATGATGAGGCTGTGCATTTGTTTTGGGTTTTCCACATCGCTCACATCGAAAATAGCCACTTTCATCCCCAGATACCACGCAAAATTTTCCGATTTGGCCGTTTCCGTGTCCTTTCCCACGCCAATCAGATGCGTTTCATCGATGGGGTGCAAGTAGTCCGAATACCCCGGAATCTTGAGTTTGCCCAACACGCGTGGAGTTTCGGGTTGGCTCAAATCAATCACAAACAAGGGATCGATTTGCCGGAACGTCACCAAATACGCCCGTTCTCCTACGAATCGCGCCGAGTAAATTTTCTCGCCGGGAGCCAACCCTTCCAATCTTCCAACGATTTCCATGTTCTCATTCAACACGTACACGCTGTTGGATTGCTGTACCACTGGTTGGGGTTGCGTTGTGCTATCCGAACGCCACAAAACGTCACCCCATTGCTCATCAAGGGTAGTCGCCACGCGAAAGTTTCCCATGTACTCGTCCATCGAAAACTGGTTCAACAATCTTCCGGGAACGATTCCTTGTCCCTCAAACGAGACTTTTCCATTATTCAAAGAGAATTTGTTGACGATGGTCCGCTGGCGATAATCAATTGGAGCCACTTCCGGCTTTTTCTCGGGAGCGGTTGAATCATCTTTTGTTTCATCCACGATTGGGGTATCATCGTTATCAGTTCCATTCGATCCATCTGCGCATGGCGCAAACTCGCACGCGGGAGGAACCCTTCCCACTCCGGCTCCATCCGGACAAATTTTGAGCTCCTTCGTACAACCGATATCATGCACCAGCGAATCGTCGTTATTTGAAATATCACCGCTGTTAATGGGGGCCGTGTCCTCGGTTGCGGTAGTCGTGTTTTCGATGCCTGTTTGTGTGCTAACCGTGGGAGTGATGGTTGCCAATGGGATGATGCCTCCCCCATAATTGTAGTGCTGGTACGCCAAATACATGCTGTCCGGCGACGCGTACACGCTTTCCGCGCTCGCGACAATCGTTTCCTTGATCAATTCTTTCGAATCCAGGTTGTATCCGGCTAATGTCACAAAGCTTTGCGCATAAATCGGGGGAATGTACGCGATTTCATTGGCTTGGCCTAACCGCTTTTCGAGACCGTCCTCTTTGTACAACGGAATGATAGTGGATTGTTCGCTTATCGCGGCTCCCTTCGCTAATACCGGATAATCCGGGTACGTATTAATCACGAAATACACGTTATTGGTGATTAAGCGCGAAGACACGTAGTTTCCCCGGAAAGCGAATTCCTTCTCCAAACGAGGGATACCATCATTCGACGGATCCTTGTTGGAAACATCATACACTTGGACCACTGCCTCGGGATAATTCCAATACGGCGGATACATCATACTCGCTCCGATTCCCAATGGGCCCGCGATTTTGGTTTGGGCATAGGGATAAGGCCCTTGCTCGTATTTGGTTCCAAAAAGAATGAGCTTGTTTCCCTGCACAAACATTTCCTGCGGGGTCACGTTCTCCAACAAAATAGTTTTGGCGATTTGAGCGTTCTCCGCCGGGTAGGCTTTGACTATTATCACCTTGTTTTTGTAGAATGCATAGATGTATGTGCCATCTGTCTTTACAATATCGGCCTCATCCACGCCTTGCACCTGTACATTAGTAGTGGAATACGACGGCGGACTCGGACTTGGTCCTCCAATTCCCGCATCTGTGGATTTTGCGGCTTCACCGGTTGCCGCTAATGGAACAAGCCCCCCACGACCCCCGTATTGGGAAATTCCTTTTTCTTGAGCTTCCTTAAATGCGGCGATGATTTCCTGTTCGTTGGCAAAGCGTGGCAATATTTTTTCCTTGAAGGGAGTGATATCTCCATCCGTGGGAGAGATGGGAACAATGGGTGGAAATTGGGGGACCAGAAAAACAGCGGCAGCCGCCGCCAGAACCAATACGATTCCCGCGGCAATAATGGGAGGAACAAACCCTTTTTTCTTTTTCACATTCTGCATAGAAGGCATCACCTACCCTTGCTTATGAAAAAAGGACTTTATATACGCGGGTTAATGCTTAGGAAAAAGGCTATCCTCCCCTCAAAGTAAGCAATCAACGAGGAATTCCACGATCTATTCGATGATCCACTGCGTGGTTTCCACGACATTCGCATCCGTTCCCATAATCGTTAATGGAATATCGTATCCCACACGCGTATAGCCCGTGTTTGCATCCAAATGCAATTTAACCGCGTATTGAACCGTTAATGCGCTCGGATTGGTATTGTCAATCCAGAATGAACCATTTAAGCGATTGATTTTACCCACGCTAATATTCAATTGACTTGAACCGCTTCCGTATGTCAACGAATAGGTTTTGATTGCGCCTGCCGCGGTGAACCATCCCGTGCTATTGAAATCATGGCTCGTGTTCTGGTCCGAATAATTCAAAACCACAAACACATCGCCATTCGAGTCCAGCGACCAGGGATTCATACTCGTATACGGCAAGCCCGAATAAATATTCACGTCGATCCTATTCGGAATATTAAAATTGGTGCTGGGATGAAAAATGATTTCATCCGAAGAAAGCTTTTTCTTCCATTGGAAATTGGAACTCGTCCTTCCCACCACGTTTCCATCGGAAATCAAATTGTTCAAATCCATGCTAGCAAGCAGGTTCAAATCCCGGGCCAAGCCCGCCAAGCCGGTTTGATAGCGCAGCAAGTTGTTCAGAACATCTAAGGAAGAAGGCAATTGGCCCTGAATGAATAGATTCACATCCACCGAATTTTGGTCCACGGTCAAACGCTCATCAAGAATGGTATTCAAATCCATTTTGGCGTCTTGGCCGAATCGAAAAGGAAGAGTGGTCTGCCACAACTCGTGGTTTTGGATTCGAAGCGAAAACTGTTGCTCGGCTTGCAATTGGGCCAAAATGAGGATGAAGAGGCCAAGGGTCAGCACGGCAAAGCTCAACACGAATCCCCGTCCAACAAAACTCTTCATCCTCGGTTCACCCATGCTGAAATTTTAGCGACATACAAATTGGCATCCGGAGGGGAAGGAACCATGACTCCCCGCTGGACCGTTTCGGCTTCTCCCAACACCAGCGTGCAACCACTTTTGCTCACGACGAACACGGGCGTGTTGGAATCAGGAGAATTGTACATGGACACGCTCCCGCACAACGTGGCCGGCCACGCATTCAGAAAGGTGCGTACCTCATTCGTGTTGTTGGCAATCACTGCCCGAGACAACATGCCGGATTGTTCCATCGCTAAACCGGAGTGAAAGGCAAATCGTCCCAAATCATTTCGAGCAATTATTTCGCTCCCGTTCTGCTGGCTCACTTCAAATGCCAAGCCCAGCAATGAAAACAAGATGACCAAGGACAAAAGGGCATCGATGGCAATCACAAACCCCTTTCGCGCTTCACCCAAATGACCCATGCTTTTTTCTCCATCTACCCATACACGTGAGTCTGAACGATCACCGGTTTTCCCCCGTACATGGAGGGCACATTCATGACCGACACCGAATTTGTATCGATGGGCGCGGTTCCTGCGACGGAAAGGGTATTTCTGTTGGTGTCCCAAATAACCAAATAAAAGTTTTTGTCGGGAATCCCCAATCCCTGCTTCAACCCTGCGTAATCGGTCGAATTCCAATCCCGAAAAGCCGACCATTTCAGTGCGGAGATCTCTCCACCCGATCCTAAAAGACCGATCTGCCTGACCGAATTATAGTCCGACCGCGTATGCCAATCCCATGGGTCTCCGGGAGAAAAAAACAAGGCCTGGACTACTCGTTTGGTTGCTAATGAAAGATATTCCGCATTCAATGCGGATTGGGATTGATTATTCAGCTGGCTTGTCATTCCACTAATGATCGCCAACGCGAATGCAAAAATAATCAAAGAGAGCAAGGCATCCGTGGAATAGAGCTGACCATGCTCCGCCAACCCTCTTTTCCGTTTTTCAATCATCGTCCACATCCATTTAGGCAGGGGGTGCCACCGTAATGCTATACATGTTTCGCGAAAAAAGGAGCGTGGTTCCATCCGAAAAAGGTCCCACGGATACACTGCGATTGGGAATCCCGACCAACACCAATGTGTTTCCGCTTTGCACTTCCACGAAACCGTTTCGAATCCAAATCATCTGACTGCTGGAAGAAGGAGGAACAAAAATCCGGAGACTACTTCCAATCGGAGCCGCGCTCAGATGCATGATGGCATTTCCCAAGAGTTGGGCGTTTCGTTGCGCTCCATTTCTCTCCTCTTGCTCATTGGCCGAAACCCGTTGCTGCGAAAAGAGATGGATAGAAATCCCCAAAATGACGAAGAGAATGGAAAGAATAATGAGTAGTTCGATGGTGGCCTGCCCCGTGAATCGTTGGGTTATTTTCTTTTTTAGCATCATCCTTCACCCCTATATACAATCCTGCTGCAAATTGTTTTGCGTATTCAACGTCATATTCATGTCCGTAAAACCCGAAAAGATATCTAAATACAAGTGATTCGGTCCCGGCATCACGACGGAGGAACCATTGTAATGGTAAGGGCTTGGAATCAGCGTCCCATCCACCAAACTGATCGTAGTTGAGAGGGATTGCCTATAGTTCCCATCGTACTGGGGGGGCGTAGTAGGGATACCGGTGTTTCCGTCCCCCGGATACCAAATGGCAATCCGACGCAGATTCGCGGTGTCAAAATTTAACCACGCGGTCCACGAGTGCAGGTTATTCGTATCGGATTGGACGCGAATCACAATATTCCGATTCCTACCCAAGCCCACGACCAAATTGTGGATGTCGAATTGGGTGATGTCCCCCTCATTGGTAGGGTAAATGGTCATCGGAAAATTAGCAATATTGAAATCATTTTGAGAATATTGGAAGCGATTCCACGGGAGATTCTGTGCTAGATTGGAAATCCCTCCATTATTATCGGCCTCATCCTTAAATGTCACCGCGAAATGATAAGATTGACCGACACTCAGATTAGGCACGGTCAAACTTCCACTGGTTCCCCCGACCATCATTTGGGTTAGTGGATATGCACTCGCATTGGTAAAATTAGGATCAGTACCCACACACGCCTCGATACCGTATTTCAATATGGCGCTCGTGGGGGTGCCACTCCCATTATCATCGCCGGGGTATGTCCACCTCACCAGAATGGTGCCGGCCTTGGCACCGGAAAACGCGTTCAAATCGATTACTCGCGCAGGAGCATTCAAGTCAGCGGGGCAACCGACACCATACACGCTGCTCGTGTACGTCGTGGCATCCGGGAACCCCACGATGGCCTGGAATTGCTCATTCTGGTCATTAATCGTGCTATCAAAGGAGAGGGTATTATTCGTGTACGTGGTTTGGGAAGGAATATTGTAGTCCGTCACATTCACTGCATTTCCATCCTGGGCAGAGCCCGAAAACACGCTATTTCCATCAATCGTTATCCCCGATAAATACGAATGGCTCGTGTCGCACGCCCACCACTTTTGAATCGTTATTTTATCGATCGTCACGGGTTTACTACCCCTGTTTTGGATGGCATGACCAAAAATACTCGTGGGGGTAGTCGACGCACTGAGCCAACTCCACCCAAAAAAGCTTCCCATCCCCAGCACATTAACTGTTAAAGGCACAATAATCGTATTCGCCCCCGCAAAATCCGTGATCGCGATGCTTCCCCCATAGCCACCAATGCCGACTCCATTGGGGACCACGACTTGAACCGTTACATTGGTGCAGCTTCCCGCATCGAGTTGTGAAATCGTACTTATTCCCTGGACCCACGCCCCCGGGTTTCCACTGGACGGGTGAAACGAGATGGTTTTAATGGGAGTGTTTCCATTGTTGCACAACTGTAAATGGGTGCTATTGGTGTCCGACCCAAACGTGCTCAAACCGATAGAAGGAGGAGCGGCACTCAGCAAGGCCCCACTCGTCGGAAAAACCTCGGCATTTACCGGCAGACTCAGGGATTCCACGCTGCTCGGAAAAGAAGCGGAAACGTTCAATTGACCCACATAGTTTCCGAGTGCACTGGCTTGAGCATTTGTATTCAAATCAAGAGCCAATGTTTTCCCCCCATAAATCGTTCCCGTACTGGGAACCAACGAAACTCCAACCAGAGTATGAGACCAGGATATTGCATTGGTCACTGTGGCATTTTGACCGGATAAATTGGTGAGGGTCACCCGACTACTGGCATTCGAATCCTGGGCCATGGGAATGTACACGGTAGACACGTTCGCTGTTAAATAACTCGTTCCCATCAAAACATTCGTATCAAATGCCACCAATTTCAGGGTTTGGGTTCCCGCGCTCAAAGGGAGAGAGCCCACAATGGACGTGATCGCGGTTCCATACACATCGGTATCATAAATCCTAATTTTGATGGATCGACCCGAAATAGTGGTTTGACTCGAGTCCACCCCCCGCGGCCACGTTAAATTGACTTGACCAATGGTTCCCGGCCCTTGACGAAAAACATTGTTAATGGAATTGATCAACGTATGCACAGATTGCTGCGTGGTTTCCACCGCTCTCTCCTTTTCCAATTCGTTCAACCGCTGAACCGTAAAATTGATGAGACCCGCCAAAATGATAACCGAAATGCCAAGAATGACTAATAACTCCACACTCGTCTGGGCACGCGGGTTCATACCTCAGGAATTCACTCGGTCTTTAAATGGAGTAACGCCCAATCCAAACGAAAAACCTACGGAACAGTTACCAAGGGGGAATTAGACAACGATGCCACGTTGTTATTTTCATCATAAAACTTGACAGCGAAATAATAGGGATTGCCCGACGCTAAACCTGTCACTGTAAAATTTCCATCGGTTCCTCCGGTTAGAAACGGGCCCGTAAAACTATTGGGAGTGTTGGCCGCGGCCGAAAAAAGGGCATCCGTATCAATTCTCGAAGAACTATACTTGAAAATGGCTCCCGTGGCGGTTCCCATTAGTTTATCATCGCCCGGAAAAGTAAAGGTTAACAACACTGTTCCCGGGCTTCCACTCCCAAATGCCGCTAAATTTGTTACCGCGTCGGGGGCAGTCAAATCCGGACCACACGTTCCTGAGAACGTAGAAGAATAATACGTGGTGGCATCCGAAAACATGACATCCGCCGAAAAAGCCTCGTTATTGTCATTAATCGTGCTGCTAAACAACAACCGATTATTCGTATAGCTCGTCAACACCGGAATATTGAAATCCACCACATCCGCAGCGGCTCCATCATTCACGGAACCCATGAATTGGACCAACCCATTCACCTTGATCTCGGTCAACGACCCGTGTGCATTATCGCAGGCCCACCATTTCCGAATCGTCACACTCGTGATCGCAAGGGGTTTTGTTCCCGTATTACTTAAACCAAAACCCGAAATGGCATTCGTGGATTTAGAGGCCGTGCTCCAATCCCATGAAAAAGCATAATTCATTCCCT
Source organism: uncultured archaeon (assembly GCA_964372665.1). Lineage (GTDB taxonomy): Archaea > Iainarchaeota > Iainarchaeia > Iainarchaeales > VGJJ01 > VGJJ01. The sequence continues at coordinate 8,858 of CAYJRE010000024.1, forward strand.
TCGATTGCACGCTCAATGGAACAGTATTCACAAACGCGCCCGAAAAATCACGAAGGGTTAACGCCCCATTATAGGTTCCCACCCCCACCGACGAAGGGACCGTCACGCCCACCGTCACCGTCGAACACGTCTGGGCATCCAAGGTGTTAATATCATTTATTCCTTGCACCCAGTCCCCCGGATTTCCAACCGAAGGAGTGAAGGATATCGTTTTCATTTGGGCGTTTCCCAAGTTGCAGACTTGAACCTGCACACTATTCGTGTCTCCTGGAAAAGCCGCAATCATAATAGTCGCCGGAGAAGAAGCGAGCAGGGTGGCCGACGACACGCTCACGTCCACCAAAATAGGAATGAAGAGGGATTCCACTTTTCCTGAATACACTCCAAGCACATTAAGCTTCCCCGCATAGGTACCAACCGCCGTAGGATCCGCGTGAAGATTGAAATCCAAATTATAAATGGCTCCTGATGCGACGTTCGCATTGGTCGAAGAAAGATTCACATCCACGAGAGAATGATTCCAATCCAACGTAAACGAAAGAGTGGCTGCACTCGATGAGGCATTAGAGAATACAATCCGTTGAGTCTGGTTCGAATCCCTAGACATGTTCACAAACAACGACGAAGGACTCGCGCCCAAGGAGACATCCCCAATCCCCACAAATCCATCAAAGGCCTTGATCCGCAAGAACTGGTTTCCTGCAGAAGTGGGAAGAGAACCCGTAATCAACGGAACAGCAGAGGCCGATACATCCGTATCAAATACGCGAATTTTAATCGTGCGATTCGAAATCACGCTCTGGTTCGCATCTAGACCTTCGGGCCACAGCACCACCAATTGCTTGCTCGCCCCCGGACCTTGACCATAAACCTCATTCACGGCCGCCACAATCGTTTTCAACGCGGATTCTGCCGTGGTTACTGCCCGCTGCTTCTGCACCGAAACAAACTGCTGTGTCGTAAAATCGACCAAAACAAGCAAAATGATTAATGCTACCGCAAAAACGGCCAGCATTTCAATACTCGCTTGAGCCGTTTTCGTCCGGCTGCCCCGAAGGACTACGTCAGCGGGATTTGTCAATCCCGCAGTAGGCCGGAACTTTGCATCGTTTTCAGATAAAGTCATCATTCAACCAAAAAAACCCTCAAATAAAATGGTTCCCTTAGTAGACCACTATTTTTTTTTATTCTTCAAAAGGAAGGGAGCGAATCAACTGCTTTGAACGAGAAAACGCCCACAACACTCCAGTTAACGAGGCAATCGCAATCAAATAATACACGAGTGCATCCAACAAACTCCTATTCAACTGATTCAAAACCCCCTCGATGCCCGTAAACATGAACACCACCACCAAAATGAGGGAGCTAGCCATGAGCAAGGTAATCTTGACCGTGTCTGCCATATCCGACATGCGGAAAGGCAGAAAATCCGAGTATATAATCCAACTGGTAGTTGAATTTCCGACCTTTTTTAAACCGTCCTCCCACAGTCTTTATTTACATGCACCGATGGCGGAGCAGTCCCATCTTTTTAAGAAAAAGCTGGGCCAAAAATGCTGCGTATTGGATGTGAAGAAAGCACCGATGGCGGAGTGGTCTAACGCGCCGGTCTGGAAAGCCGGTCCCCTCACGGGGGCACGAGTTCGAATCTCGTTCGGTGCGTCACTCCTTTTCTTTTTGAGAAAAAAGCCAGTTCCGTCTGGCTGCTGCGGTATAGGGTTATTGCTTAGCAATAACCCATTTATTTTTCCTCGAGGCTTTTTGTCGAAGACAAAAAGGTCGGTACGACGACCAGTCAAAAGAAAAAAGAGGGGTATTGCGATGCAATACCCCGATTTCGGTGCGGCCGGACGAAAACGGCCGTTCGGTGCGTTTTAATAAGAGCCTACTATTCATTCCTATATGAAGAAAGCCTTGGTTGTGGTGGACGCGCAAGAATATTTCAGAAACCGCCGCACGGAAAAAGTTTTCAAACGATTGAATGTCTTTTTACGGAAAAATGCCAAAAGATATGATGACGTTATTTTTCTCCGCTATGTGAACAAGCCGGGTTCGGGTTTATGGAATGCTGGCTGGAAAGAGATGACAAAAAATGAAAAAATAACTCAGCTTGCCGACGAAGTGAAAGCGTTTTCCAATTCAAAAAACACGTTTGACCGTGCCTCCTTTTCGGGTTTTACAAATCCTATTGTGGGGAAGCGCCTGAAGAAAAACAAAATCGAACAAATCGACTTAGCGGGTTTTGAAACGCATTGTTGCATTTTCTCCACCGCCATGGACGCGTTCGACAAGGGGTACACGGTCCATATACTCCCCCGCGTTTCAGGAAGCCATTTCGGTGAAAAATTTCATCAACAGGCTTTGGTTTTATGGAAACTTAATACGGGGTGATATGGGATGGAAAAAGACTGCATCTTCTGCCAAATCGTCTCGGGGAAAATTCCCTGCCACAAAATTTACGAAGACGAAAAATACCTTGCTTTTCTGGATATCAATCCCATCACTCCCGGTCACGCATTAGTCGTGCCAAAAAACCATTCTTCGGATATGCTCCATTGTTCTCCCGAAGACCGAAAAGAGTTATTGGAAACCGTAGCAAAAATCGTTCCGGCCATTTTGAAGGCCACGCAAACAACTGCTTTCAATGTGGGCATCAATACTGGAAGAGAATCCGGACAAATCGTTTTCCACACGCATGGCCACATCATTCCTCGGAAAGTCGGAGACGGCCTCAAAACATGGGAAGGAAAAACACCCAGCCAGACGGATTTAGGCCAACTGGCCCAAAAAATAAGAGAAAACAGGTAATCGTTTTTTAAGTCCCTAATCGCTCGATGGAATGTGAAACCCATTCCTCATGCGGATTGCCAAATCGAAGTCCAATTTCATACTACTCCAGACGGAAGACCCCAAATCTACGATTTTTTTTGGGAACACATTCCCCCATTATTTCAATGGCTGAAAGAAAAAAGGGTCGAAATGACTTTTTCGCTCCCCCAAAAAAAGGGAACAAAAAAAGAAAAACAGATGCTTCACCACTTTGTCCAAAAATTTCTGGAAGAAAAAAGATTCAAATACAAGGCCGCTCAAAACCAAAAAAAAATAGAGGTTCGCATTCCCACTCCTGAACTGGAAAACGTCCTATCCGTCTACAACATTCTGTTCGATGCCTGCTTATCCCAGACTCGACTCTGCTCTTCCAAAATAGGAATCGATTTTTCAAGGGCAGGAGAAGAAAAAGTGTACATCCACACCAATCGGAAAATGGCTCCGCGTATCCACGCGTTCCTCAAGAAAAACCTCCGAAAACCCGGGATTCGGACGATTGTTTTTTCAAATCCGAAGGCATTGCATCAATCACTCAAAAAAGGGAGAATTAATGCTGGTGAACGGAAATAAAACAACGGCGTTGATGCATTTGCTCGTGTGGACCGAACTCCAACGCCTGCGCGTGAACCAACTCATGCCCATCACCCACATCTCGGCCGAACAATCCGTCATCCTAGCGGCGAGCAAATGGCATCGCTTGCCCCGCGAAGGAAAATACGATTTTGTGGTCGAAACACCCAAAAAAACAGTGGGTTTTGAAGTACTTACCCGTCCGACAAAAGGAAAAATGGTCAAAAAACTGTCATACATGGATGAAGTGGACGAATTCGTTTTTGTCATCCCGCGCGATTCGCTCTTGCCCTACCAAAAGACCCCCCAAAATCATGGTTGGAAAGTCCGCGAGAAAAAACTGCCCCCCATTTTCGCCCAAAAAGGGCTATGGGTATGGCTCGTGGATTTAGAAAAGCAACGCATCACGGACAAGCACCCGTTTCCACGAATCTACAACGTGGCAGTCAGCCCCCCAAACAGGGGAAACAGAACATGAAAAAAGGAAGCCGCCCAGGAAAATCGGGTAAACGGAGAGGAACATTTGTTTCACCCCGGCAGCAACACAAGGTTCCCTTCTCCAAGCAACCCGTCATTCTATCGTATGGACGGATCAAGACATGGCATGGACGATTGGCTTTCATCGAAGCCAAACATAGGGAAAAAAATCTCCTTCCCGTGGTCCGAAGATTCTTGGAGGGCGAGCATCGACGCATCCTCCGAAACCTGCGCAAACACCCGCACCAATTCGACGATTTGCACGGGTACTGATTTTTTAGGATTGACCCATCCCTTAAATGGTCATCACTCCCTGAATCGCTCAAGTATTGCCCCGGTAGCTCAGTCTGGATAGAGCACCTGCCTTCTAAGCAGGGGGTCGAGGGTTCAAATCCCTCCCGGGGCGCTTTCTCAACCCTTTTACTTACTAGAATCATTAACACAGGCTATGCAAATAAATAACTCTTTCCCTTCCCATTTGATGAAACCACTTAATGGTTTTTCCGCTTGAACTTGGCTAATATCTGGCGCGCCACCTGGGCATTTCCCTGCGTTTCGCGATTAAAGGTCACGTAATCCCGCGAATGCTGATGAACGACCAATGTTAACACGCGGTCTCGCATCAAACTATCCAGGGCCGCATCAAAAACAGGGGCTAACCGCTGCTCTTGCCCAATAATCAAACGCCGCAACGAAGTGGTTTTTACTTTCCCGGTAAAACCATATCGCGGACCAAAAAAGCCCAAAATCTCGAGCTTCATGGCCGCAACCATGGTCGCTCCCCCAGTCGATCCACCTTTTACTTCCTGTCTTATTTTTTCGCGCAACGCAATCACATGATTACGGGGCACGTATTGCATCTGGCGCACGGCCTGCGTCAAGGCTGCGAGTGGAAGCTCCGTCAAGGCGTGGACCGCGGTCTGGGAAACATCAGTCTCTCTCGCCACCGCGGGTTGTACGGTTGCCCCTTGCTTCTTTTTTCGACGCCGCCGACTTTCAACAGGTATTGCTTTTCGGGTTTGTGCAACCGGAGCAGGAGGGGGAGGAGATGGTTGGGCTGATTGGGCTTGCAAAGCGATCCCATAATGCCGGAACAACTTGTGCAAGGATTGCTTTCTAAACCCCGGGGGGGAAGTCCTCAATATATGGGTGAGCATTTTGAAACGCCTAATTCCTTCAGGATTATCCGCAATGCCTAGCCTCGAAAAAACAGCTTCTGGACTTTCACCTATTTCCTGCAAATGTTGGAACACCCACCCCCTCCCTTTCTTCAACCCTTGTTTTCGGAGAAAAAGTTGAACGTCATTCGAGCCCGCCAACAAATGCTCGCGGGCATGGCCCAAAATCTTTCGGCGATCTTCTGTAGGCATGACAAAGCGCGATAATTGTTGACGAATCGTTTTCATCCGCCCAAAAAGCTTTCGATATTCAGCCGCTCGCGTAATTTTTCGCTCCCCTAAAACCATTAATTCCGTCCCTTTCGTCAACAGATTGACCATTTCGGGCCTCCAATACAGATCCGTTTTGAGCAGCGTATCCGCACCGACGATCCTCCGAATGCTCCAACAAACGCGTTCCAAATCGGCTGGAATCCCCAATCCCGTCAACTCTTTTTGGATAGTCTTCGCAATCGCCACCAACACAAACGCGTTCTGGACTTGCACCATTTCTCTTTCCGCGCGGGGCCTTTCATGGGGTTCGATACCCTCCACCTCGGCTTTGGAATACTCGAGCAAGTCCTCGATCGAGTGGGCATGACGAATCGAGGCTTCGATATCCATAACCCGGCGACCGCGGGGCAACCCGAGCAAATCTTTGAGTTGCCGGATCAATGCCCGACGGACCTCTCGCTCCTCCTCCACCGAAAAGGGCTCTTCAATCATCTTTTGGAACGTTTCCGCTGATTCCTCTTCAAACCGGGTCTCTATTTCCCGGCGTCGGACCTGTTTCTCTTCTCTCGTCCCTTCCCGGCCGGCTTGCATGCGCGCCGTCTTTTTGGCCAATCGTTCCCAGCGGCTTCCACTCACCAAAAGGGGATAGCGCGGGTCTGTTTTGGGTGGCAAATATTTGGCACGGCGATACGGCATACTTTTTCACGCTTTCTCCTTACAGCTAACGCAACATCTTGGGCATCTCATTCGGATTCTCCATCAGCAAATTGGCTAAAACGGTTGCGTTGTTCACGAGTTTCCCTAAATCCTCTTCGAATTCTGCGCTCTTGGCCTGCAAGCGTGGGTTGTTTTCGGTGTCTTCCGCGTACCATCCCCTGCTCCAACCCACAAACGAAAATTTTGGAAGAGCAAATCCCAATTCGGTGAAAAACATCATCATCTCTCCCGCAACACTTGCACCGAAATCCTTCTCCGATTGGTAAAGTTTCGATTCGCCAATGCGGTCAAAATCAATCGTTCGAACAATTGCACGCGTTGCGGATTGGTTAGGCGGGAATCGTTCAGCCTGCTTTTCAACAATTGAAAACGTGTCACGGCCGGAATTCGCTGGTCGAGGGTCGAAATCGGTTTAATGCTGATCCCCCCCCGGAACTCCGCCTCTTCCCCGAACACGCGGACCGCGAATCGGTTGAACCACCCGAGCCATGCTCCCTTTTCTTTTTTTTCCATTAAAAACCTGCCCTTGTTTATTAAGGAAAAAATAATCCCTGCGGAGGATGAACACGTATTTTTTTGCAGCGTTGGTATCGGTCTTGTCTTTCGCGACGATCGGACCATTCGTCAAAATTTTATCAATCGACTACCCCTTGCCCTGAATCACTTTCGGCCGCGCATTTTTTGGTTTCATTTTTGTCTTGCTCATCGTTCCGCACTTCGGCAAAAAGTATGACCGCATCCCCCGCCAAAAGGATTGGTGGGACTATGCCATCGCCGGTTTCGCGCTCGCGGCAACCATGATGTTCTACAATTCTGCGTTCGCGCTGGCCCCTCTCGTGGATGTGGTGGTGATCAACTACGCGCACGTATTCCTGGCCCCAATCCTCGCGTATTTCATTTTGAAAGAAGAAATGGCGAAAGAAAACTGGTGGCTCATCCTCATCGGGTTCGCGGGATTAGCCCTCATCAATCCCTTCGACGGAAAATCCCCCCAAGGGAATGCATTGGCCCTCGGCGCGGGATTGTCATACGCCATCATGGCCGTGTTCATGCGCAAAGTCGACAAGCACCATCATTTGGGAGACGTGGTCTGGTTCCTCGGATTTGCCTCCCTGTCCCTGCTCCCACCGGCGTTCATCACTGAAACTC
>CAYJRE010000025.1:0-15186 GCA_964372665.1 uncultured archaeon
AATGAATTTCCCGGAAGTCGTTTTTTTCTTGGCGTGAATCGTTTGCTCGATTATTTCGCAATGCCCCCAATACAACCATTTTCCATTAATGTTATGAACCAAGAAACACCGATTGGGGGATGGGTGGCATATCCTAATGTTTGGTTTATTCCTGAATTCAAACACCCTTCCTTCAAAATCCTTTGAAGAAAAAGGCTTCACCAAATGTTTTTCTAAAACTAATTCTACTGGAAAACCTTGTTCGGTGGTTAATTGGAGAGTATCATTCAATTCGATATAGCTCCCCATTCAACCACTCCTAAATCACGCGCTTTCAATGCGCGGCGCCAAAAAGTATTTCATCCGGGCTTCGCCGATCTTGTAATTAATCTCTACGGGCGCGTTCTCTTTGAGCTTGACCGTGACTTCGGTTTCGGAATTGGCAGCTTTGAGCATATCACTCAAATAATCCAAGGGAAACATGGAGGAGCAGTCCTTCTTCACGCTCAAATCGGGCAACGAATCACTGCCCTTGGGGGTTTCATTCATCAACTCTCCCTTGCTCGAAACGGCTTTCACGAAAAACAAATCGCTTTTGGCTCCCAGGGTCAAATGGGTAGATAGTAAGGAGGCATCTTTGAGCGCATCTTGGAGAATACCCGCTTTCACTTTCACCATGGCATCGAACTCGATCTTGGGATTGGGCAATTCTCCAGAAGAAATATCAATCAAGGGAACGGAAAACGTTCGCGTGCTCGTGCCGCGGAAGGTGACACTCAACTTGGAAGAATCATCATCCAATTTCAACACTACCTCATCCATGGGTTTGCTTCGGGACATGACTTGGTTCAAGTACTCCATATCCAAGCCCAAGCGCTGCGTCCCATCCACGTGGAATTTCTTGAATGCCTTTTTCTCGAACTCGAAATCCACCATGCTGATTTGGGAAGGGTCCGTGGCCTTGAGCGCGAGCCCTTTTTCAGAAACCTCAAACTCGGCCTCATCAATCAACACTGCTATCGCGTCCACGCTGCGCTTTAACACGTCCGCGCGCTCAATCACCAATTCCATCATTCCAAACCAACCCCTTCTCGAGTGGGATACAAAACAATCTATTTACGCCGAGTGTGGATTTAAACCATTATCTCCAAAACGAGCGGTTTTGCCACGAATCCAAGAGCAATAGCTTAATGTATCCCACGTACGGTACCCAAAACAGGGCTTTTCCATTCACTTGGAAAACGGGCACCGGGTAAGGAGAAGGGCAAGACTTCCCGGTCGAAACACCATTCCCAAATTCGCCCACAAAAACGCCCCCACAATCTTGATCCAAACTGGGATTATTGTCTCCCTTCGTGAGCAAAAAATATTCTCCATCCGAACGAATCTTGATTACGCCGCGGTGAATGATTTCTAGGTTTTTATACGTGGAAACATACACAACAATATCACTATTCCCTTTTTTCGGAACGAAAACGGTTTGACTATTGGACTTGAATGTAACATTCCAACCGCCATTCTGCGGTGTCAGGTCCGCCAAGTCTTCTAACGAAGAATTTTGCACATCCACGCCATCCAACACGACTTCCGGCATATCCAACCCAATACCATTCACGCCCTGCAACACGACGACATCGCCGCGGCCCATCGTGGGCAACATGCTCCCCGAAACCACGATGACTAAAGGGGATTTGGTCTGCAATAAAACCCCAAAAAACGTGTACAACAAAAAAGCGAAAACAAACGAGAAAATAAGATAAACAATCCAGGAAACGATTTCATTGTTCCAAGGATTTACTTTCGGCATCACATACTCATCCACATACGTGAAAGGATCAAGCGTCTGCCAAAAACGTTTATGCTTTGAAAAAGGCTTTTGCTTCACGGACTAAAACAGAAAAGAAGGGGATTAAAAAGGTGCCTTAATGGTAGCTCCGGTCCTTTTTCCGGTCAATGTCGTGAACCCTTATTTCTCCATCATGCCATTTTATCGTATAAACAACGCGAACATGCCCAATGCGAATGCGATAGTTAGATTCGCTCCCAAAAAATTTTCGTTACATCAAATAATTCGGTCGGTACGGGATTTTCTTTTAACACTTCAAATAGTTCGTCCAGCCGAGCCTTAACTTTTGGCTCTGTTTTATCGTATCCCCTCTGGGCATTATTGGACAGAAAAACGCGGAACAAAAAAAAATCCCGCCCCTTACTTCTTGTGCGCCTTGATATCATCCCACGATTTATATTTTCCTTGCGCGAATTCCTTTTCGCTGCGACGAATGGCTCGCGACTCGTCTGGGGTCGCGGGTTCTTCCCGAACAAGCAAGGCGGTGACTTTCAAGTCAAGTAAGTCTAACTTTTTTTGAATTTGTTTCAGCATGGCCATATCGCTCATGAACTAAATGCGCTTTCCTCGTTAAAAAGGCTTTGGAGCCAAACCACCGAAGAAAAAGTTATTCATCCAATTTCACATTAAGACGCATAGCCCAATCGCGATACTCTTTTTCGCTCATCTCGCCACGCATAAAACTTTCCCTAGCACGAAGATACCGAAGATAATCCCGCCCATGGCCCATGCTGCCTATCTTATAAATTTCAGATAAGTTCCAACAAATTCTGCGGAATACTAGATCAACTCTTTTTAAGAGATCATAATCCCTTTCACTCAACACGATTGGAAGACCCTTTCCGGCCCTCTTAATGGCAATATGAACAGATGGTTTTCGCCCCCAATACATCACTCTTCTGCGCCAATTTTTTATAGGCATGCAAAAGCATACTATTAACAGAATATAAGCATCACTTCAATGCGCGGTTGAACGCGCCTTGCAGCTCTTCCAAGTCTTCCTTCAAACGTTTTGCGGCATCCATCAAAACGGTTTTCGCGGGCTTGCCTTTGGTCCGCAAAATGAATAACGCTTCTTTACCCAACGGGTGCTCGAGCTTGTAGGCAACGAATTCCACGTTCGGATCATCCACCAAATGACTCTTCAACAAATTGGCAAATGTGTGCGTTTCTCCCACGAGCTTGAATTCGACCCAATTGGCCTGCTTTTTGATGAACTCGAGATCCATGCCTTATTCACTCCATTTCCTTCTGGACGGCTCTGAAAAAACCTCATTCCCCGCTATCGTATGGCGGACGATTTCATCGCGAGACGCAATAACCCCTAATCCTTTTTCGTTGGTGGAAACCTCGATCGAATACGGAGTAACGCCGGTAACCCGGCCGCGAACAAAATCCCCGACCTTGAAATAATCTTTGAGCGAACGAATAAATTCGCGAGAAACACGCGCGACACCCAACACGGCGGTCGAATCATGTATCATTCGTCTTTCACCATTTTTTTCAGCATACCCAATGCTCAAAATGGCAACGGCATCTTTTACAAGCGAAACCCGACCCACAATAATTGTTCCCACTTCAATCCCCTGTCCTGCCGGAGTCGTGGTTTGAACCTTTACTTCTCTCGCATTCTCGTCAAAAGCAACATTCCCTGTGGAGGAAGCCACTACATTCCCATCCTCATCCGCGTACGTGTTAGGGCCCGGGGCATATTCCTCTTCCACACTCAAATGCTCACCCGGAAAAACAATCTTTGGGGGGTTCGACATATATCCAAAAAGGCCACACAATGGTTTTAAATACCCTCCCCCTGAAACAAACATGGTTCTGGAAACCCTCTTACCATCCAAAGTGGCAAGAGAAAAACCGCATTATATGATGCTGGTGGCCTTTCTTTTCGCCATCGTTGGGATGTGGTTGGCCTACTTCATTTTCCCCAACTCGGCAAGCATTCTGACGCTGGCTTTCATCGTGATTGCCGCCGAGCCCCTGATTCGAAAAACATTGATTCACGAAGAAAAACTAGAAGTCGAAAAACCAGGAAATCCCACCACATTCCTGGAAAGACATTTTGATTTGATTGCCATGTATTCCTGGTTTTTTTTGGGATTGATTATTGCATACATGAGCTGGTACATCATCTTGCCCGAAAGCAACCCCAATCGCTGCATCGACGGTTTTTGCGGTGAATTTCCAACGCGGGATAGCGTTTTCTCAGAGCAGGAACGGCAATTGAAAAGCATCGGACAATTGAGGGAAAACGTTTCCACGAGCGGAGGTTTTATTTTTCCCTCCACGGGCTACGCTACTCCCACGAGTGGGTTGAACAAAAGCGATTATTGGGGAATCGTGAACTTTTTATTCGCCAATAACACCACGGTATTGCTCTTGGCGGTGCTTTTTTCCTTTCTTTTTGGGGAAGGCGCTCTGTTTTTGATTAGTTGGAACGCGAGCATCATTGGCACAGTTATGGGAAAGATTTCCGCCCAAGCCATGGCCGCAACCGCAAGCAAAGACATTATTGGAGTTGCGTACTCGATTGGATTTGGCATTTATCACGGAATCGGATTCATTCCCCACGGGATTCCGGAGATCGTGGCGTATTACATCGGCGCGATTGCCGGAGGAATCATCTCCGCGAGCATGGCCAAAAAAGTGTACCAAACCAACGAATTCAAAATCATTGCCATGGATGCGGCCGCGCTCATCATCATCGCCATCATCATGCTCTGGTCGGCCGCGATGATTGAAAGCTGGTTATGGCTGAACGCATAAAGGGCTAATTCAATAACCTCAATAATTCCACGGCCCTCTTGGGATTTCCCCGCCCCACCGGAAAATAACACGGAAAGACAAGCGTGGGATGTTTTCCTATTTTCAACACGAAAGGGCTTATTCGCTTGGATACCATGGACTGTTCGTAATATTTCCCCAGCTTTATTTTTTTCCCGGTTAAACGCTCAAACGGAATCAATCCAAACGTCACAATATTTTTTGGTTTTACCAACTCGATTTCCTTCCTTAAAATGGGAAAGAATAATCTTATTTTAGTTGAATCCGGTAACGCTGCATCGTTTCCCGTCCATTTCACAATATTCGTAAAATAAAACGACTTGGATATCAAAAAATCTTTTACATTATTCGTAAACTCGAGCGACCAACGGGGGTGCCTTTCAATATATTTCATTAATTCTTCATCAAACAGTCCCGCGCGATGAAATATTCTCCAAACCGGTTTGGTTCCGATGAATGGAAAACGGGGGCCTTTCCAATCGGGATTCGAACTGCTGTTTCGCGCAGTGGGATTGATGAAAACGAACATGAATTTTGGTTTTGAAGTTTTTCCATTACCCAAAATGGGCTTCAACCTGTTTTCTGGAAAATGGGTTTCATGAATGGATTCGACCACTCTCCACAATTCATCCAACGTCTGACACGATTCTAAATTCATAAAACCATTAATTTCCATGCGAAAATAGTTCACTTTTTCTTTTTCTTCTTCGCTTTCCTCTGCAATTTTCGCTGCACGGGTTTCTTGGTTTGCTGGACCGCATGATAAAAGGCGGGGGCGTATTTCTCAAACACGTTCTCTAATTCGGCTTTCGAATGGATCTTCTTCGTTTGCGAAGACAGTGTCTGAATGAGGCTCGTCAACTCCAATGGCAAGATGTATTTGGTGCTTTGACTCTGTCCCAGTGCTTCTAAGGTCCGAATGTAAAAATAACTCAAACTCTTGTCATCGAGCTTCTGGGCGGCCTCGCGAATGCTTTCGATCTCCGCCTGCGTCCCCAACGCGCGCTGGATTTGAGCCAACTTTCCCTGCTCCGCCGCGGCGCGCTTGGCAAAGGCCTCCTCCACGTCCTTGGGAATTTCCAAATTCTGTATCTCCACGCTTTCGACTTTGATTCCCCAATTCGTGGCGATTTGGGAAAGCTCCTTCTGCAATTGCGAATTAAGCTTTCCCACATCCGAAATGAGCTCGGATAATGTCAAGCCGCCAGCCACATCGCGTATTTTGGCCTGCACGAATTGGGTGGCGGCGCGCTTGTAATCATCCACCTCAATCACGGAATTGATTACGGATTTTGGTTCAGGATTCACGAACAAAAAAATTACGGCATCCACAATCACCACAATATTGTCTTTTGTAATAACGGTTTGGGGTTTCACGTCCAATGTTTGCGTGCGCAAATCCACGATGCGAAAGGTCTCAATCACTGGAACCAAAAACGCCCAACCCGGGCCCCCCACTCTGTTCACGCGGCCAAAGCGGTAAATGACCGCGCGCTCGTATTCCTTCAGGGTGAGCAAATAATCATATTGCTTCACAAGAACGAAAAATAAGGCAAGCCCACCCACAATCATGACCAAATTCGCGATAAAAATAGCATTCGTCAAAAACAAGTAACCCACAACGATGACTAGCAACACGATCCCCGCGAAGACCCCTTGCTTAACCTTATAACTTTCCACTTTTCCGAAGCGCTTGGTCATACTCGCGAAAACCTCTAAACACCTTGAAATGAGCCATCAGGTTAATAATTTCCCCCCTTTTAAAGAATGATAGATATGGTCGAAAAGGCGATTGCCGTTATTTGCGTGGACCGAGACAACGATTTCGGGCGAAAAGCAGGAATCGAAGGACCCATCCTTGGAAGAAAAGACAATTTACGCGCCGCGGTCCAACTCGCGCTCGCCGACCCGGAGGACAGTGACGCAAACTGCCTATTCATGGCCATCAAAAAATACGACGAGTTGAAAGATGAAAACCCAAATGTGGAAATCATCACCCTTGTTGGGAGCAAAAAATTCGGTTTCGAAAGCGACGTCAGAATCAACGATCAACTCGACGATTTTTTGGAGCAATTTCACGCGGAACAATTCGTCTTAGTCACCGATGGAGCGGAAGACGACCAAATCATTCCCATCCTCGTAAGCAGGGGGCCCATCGTATCCAAAACAACGGTTATCATTAAACAAGCCAAGGAAGTCGAATCCACCTTTTACACGATTAAAGAAGCATTGAAAGATCCTTTCTTGGCCCGATTGGTTTTCGGTGTTCCGGGACTCGTTATTCTGCTCTATTTGCTCTTGCCCACGGTCGGATTGCAAATCGTGGGGGGGTTATTAGGAATATACCTGCTCCTCAAAGGATTCGGTTTGGAAGACCGAATCATTTCCATTCTCCAAGAGATGGGAAGCTCCATATCTGCTCAGCGAGTAAGCTTCCCATTCTACATTGGAAGCATCATGTTTGCGGCCTTCGGATTGTTTTCTGCCGCGCCCAGGGTCATCGAAGCCTATAACGAATTCGTTTTAGGAAACTTTGCGACAGCTGTGGAAAGCGTGGCTACTGGAATCGATTTTCTCATCATGTTTGGCGCTATCACGGGACTCGCTTTCCTTTTTGGGAAAAGCGTGGACTCGATCCAACTCAAGAAAGCCTACATGCTACACACTTATTTGTTGTCGGGGGTCGCCATCATTCTAGGAGCCATTCTCCTCGGAACCGCAAAAGGCGTGCTCATCGGAACCGCTACACTCAATTGGTTCTTAGCCCTGCTCATTTTCTCCTTCATCACCTTCTTCGGAGCCTACAAATTCACGCAGGAATTGGACATTCGAAAAAAAGTCACCAAATTATTGATCGGGCTTCCCGTGTATAGTGCAACTGGAAGATGGCTCGGAAAAGTCGAAAAAATATACAAGGAAAAGGGGACTATCGAGTTTTCACTCAAACAAAAAAAAGTACAATTGCCCATGCGCGAACTCAATTTTCTGAATGGCAAACTGCAGTTGCAGAGAGGCAGTACGATTGCGAGTGGAAAAAATTAAGGGCGTGGTATCGTTTCCCCGATCACGCGCTTCACCGTCCTCGAAACATCGAACGAAATGAGCTTGCTCAATCCCTTAATGAACGAATCCGTCTTTTGCCCACGCACGAGCGAATGATTTAACACATCTGTTAATGTGGAAACCGAAATGATTCGGATCCCGTTCAACTCCTTTTTAGAAAGAACGATGTCCGCCAAATTGGCTTTGGGAACAATCACTTCCGAAAAACCGGCTTTGACCGCGGCATATACCTTGCTGGTGACTCCTCCCACGGGCAATACTTCGCCCCGCACACTCAAGCTGCCGGTCATCGCCAAATTCTGTTTCACGGGAATCTGCTCGAGCGCGGAAATGACGGCAGTTGCCACACTCACGCTCGCCGAATCCCCTTCAACCCCCTCATAGGTTTGCAAGAACTGGATATGCACATCATGCTTGGAAATGTCTTTCCCCGATAATTTTTTGATGAGCGCGGAAACATTCTGCACGGCTTCCTTCGCAATCTCACCCAATTTTCCGGTTGCAATGAGTTTTCCTTCCGCACTGCTCTGCGCAGGAGCAATCTCGGCTTCGATGGGTAAGACCATTCCTGCATCCCCATCGCCGGAAACCGCGAGACCGTTCACGCGACCAACCGCCACGCCTTCACTCTTATACACTTCATAATCCTTCTTCTGTTCCAAAATCTTGGTCATCATCTGCTGTTCCAACGTTCGAGCCGTGGCACGAGCCGAATAAACATCCTCCGCGACCACGAGCGAATGCCCCTTCTCTTTCGCCAAATCCCCGGCCGCGCGAACCAAACCCCCCAAATCCCTAAGTTTCAAGGTCAACTTTCCTTTTCTCCCCGCTCTCCGCTTCGCCTCAAACAAAATCACTTCAACCGCTTCCTTGGAAAAGTGAGGAATCTTTCCATCCTTGCGAACTTCCTGACCCACAAATTGAACGATTTTTTTTCGATTCTCCGGCGTATCATCCATGTCCAAATTCAAATAAACTTCATACCCATACCCCCTAATCCGCGAACGCAAGGCAGGGTGAACATGCTCCAAATCAGGATAATTCCCCGCGGCGACCAAGACAAAATCGCAGGGCACGGGTTCCGAGCGCGTCATCGCACCACTGGACATTTCGCTTTGCCCCGTAATCGCGTATTTTTTCTCTTGCATCGCGGTCAACAACTCTTGCTGCGATTTCATGGAAAGCGTGGCGATCTCATCCAAAAACAACACGCCCCCCGAAGAACGATGAATGAGACCGGGTTCCACGCGCAAATGGGCGGGAGTGCCGAGACCGCCGCTTTGTAAGGGGTCATGTCTCACGTCCCCGAGCAACGCGCCCGCTCTTGCCCCCGTGGCTTCCGCGAACGGCGCTATTTTTCTCCCGGCATTGTCAATCAGCAATTTGGGGGTTTGGCGGATCGTGGGCTTGTTCATCTGCGACCCCACCGCGAAACCAAAAATCAAAATTCCCCCCAAAATGAGCGTGGCTGCGTAGACCACGTCCGGAATCCAGCCCAAAATCCAGGCAATGTACGAGAGAAAAAACCAGCCCAATGGAAAAAGCAAGCCCATCAACCGAATATTGTCTTCGGCTTTCTGCGCCTCTAACCGCGTGCGGTGAATGACTTGCTTCCCTTCTCCGGCACGCACCACTCGAACACGCGGATTATTCTGATCTTCTTCATTGGGGTAAACCAACACATCGTATAGGCGCGAAACCGGAAGGATTTCAGCCATGGCTTGCGCGAGCATGCTTTTCCCAGTTCCCGGCAACCCGATCAACAAGACGTTTCGCTTTTGCGTAGCCGCCTTTCGAATAATCTCCACCGCCTTCTCCTGGCCCACCACTTGCTCCACCAGCGAAGAAGGAACTTCAATCTCCTCCGAGGACTTGAAAATCAAGGGAATATCCAACTCGATCTTGTCCACCGATTCCAACTCGGGTGAATGAACAACGGTTTTCGATTCATCTTTGGCTTTACGAGGCATGGAAAATCAACAAAACAATACATACTACTGGCCCTCGTTCCGCTTATAAACCAAAGCCAAAATGCCAGTAGCTAAAGCAAAACCTGCGGAGATTTATAAGCCCTTTTTGCCCGCAAATAGTTTGGATGAGCATTCAATTGACTTTTTTGGGAACCTCGTGTTCCACGCCCACGCCGGAGCGCAATCTTTCCAGCATGGCTCTCGTTTACCGAGGGAATTGGTTCTTGTTCGACACGCCGGAAGGGGTGCAGCAGCAGCTCATGCGGAGCGGACACTCGTACTTGAAACTCGAACACATTTTCATTTCCCACTTTCATGGGGATCATACGTTGGGTTTGCCCGGGCTTTTAGCAACGATGACGATTCACGAGCGCAAAGAGGATTTGCATATTTATGGACCGAAAGGAATTCATGAAAAAGTAAAACAAGCGATTGCATTGGGAAATTTTTTTCCGTCCTTCCAAATTATGCCGCATGAAATCCAGGAAGGGGTTTTGGTGAAAACAAACGAATACATGATTTCCGCGGTAAAACTGAATCATTCGTGCGTGTGCTACGGGTTCATTTTCCAGGCCCAAAGCAAAAGCGGAGAATTCCAACGACAAAAAGCAATGAAACTCAAAATCCCCATGGGGCCGTTGTGGGGGAAATTGCAAAAAGGAGAAACCATCGTTCATGAAGGAAAGAAATTCACGCCCGAAAGGGTCATGGATTATTCGAAAGGAATGAAAGGCACCAAACTCGCTTACATTATGGATACGTTTCCCCACATTCATTATATTGACGCGCTGAAAAAAGAAAAGATAGACATTTTGGTCCATGAAAGCAGTTTTTTGGAGACCGAAAAGGAAAGGGCGGTTGAAGTCAAGCACTCCACGGCACGCATGGCGGGGGAAATAGCCAAAAAAGTGGGAGCAAGGCAATTGATTCTCACGCACTTTTCTCCCCGCTATTCGAACGAGAAGGAAATGGTGAAAGAGGCCGAAAAAGTATTCAAGCCCGTCATCGCCGGCCATGATTTGTTAAGAGTGGAATTGGAAGACCGGTTTAGAACGACTCGAAAAAAAGAAAGAAAAAAACAAGAAATAAAGTTAGGGTAACCGCAACCCGTTCGTCATCGGGGGAGTTGGAATGAACTCGTATTTTTCGTTCAGGCTCAAAATAACGGGCTTTGTTTTCAAATTGCTTTTTTCTATCTTCTTGGCAAACTCTTCCGGAGAGGCTTGGCAGATTTGGAACGTGTTGTAGTGCATGGGAATCACGACCTCTGGCTTCAAGACTTTCGTGCATTTTACCGCATCCACGACATCCATGGTACTGTTTCCCCCGATAGGAAGCAAGGCCACGTGTGCTTTGAAATCCGGCTGAAACTCCTCCAGCAAATCCGAGTCTCCCGCATGGTAAATGGAAACGTTGTCCCCCGTAACCACATACGCCATGGGGTAAAATGCCTGGGGATGATGCGCAATTTCGACTGAAATATGAACCCCCCGCACGTGCAACTCACAGTTGGCCGAAACCGCGCGCTTACAACGAGCGGGAATACCCAATTCGCTCAACACAGAATCGTGCGCCACCACGCAACAACCATCGCGCTGAGTAATAAATTCAATCGCCTTCTTGTCAAAATGATCCTCATGCTCATGCGTGACCAAAACAAGTTCGATCTTAGGCAAATCCGAAAGAGAAATAGGAGAGGGAATGAGACGCTCGTATTGACCAAAACTCTCACAATGAATGCATGGATCAATCAACACGTTCGTTTCGTTAAACTCCAACAGAAAAGAAGAGTGACCCAAAAACCGAATAAACATACAGAATACATAGCACGCTCTTGGAGTATAAAAATGACAATGCAAGAACCAGAAAAAAATGCAACCGGGTTTGATTCAAGCAATCGAACGGAATAGGATTAAAAGAAGCGGCGGAGAATCATACTAGTCATGTTCCCCAACCCCTTAACAAGAAAAGGAATCTTGGTCCTCGTTCTCTTTATCGGCTTTCTCGGGATGGTTAACAGCCAACTCATTACCCCCCGCGTCAACGAAAGCCGAATCAACTTTCATGGAATCGATGTTTTCGTCTCAGAGGACGGAAGCGCGAACATCGAAGAACGATTCTTCTTCACGTTTTACGCGGGCGAAGCGAGTCAATTCGAAAAAGATTTTGAAGAAAACAGCCCAAGCCTAGCCGCATGGAAAAAAGACTATCCATTCGTCCAACCCCACATCGGAGTAGAAAACAACAGCCGCGACTTCCAATTCTTCCTCAACCGCACGCCTATTGGAGAGCCCACGCTCACGATGGCATACGATTATCCAACCGGATTGGTCCAACAAATCAGGAACAACACACAAGGAAGAGGGACCAAATGGGGGTTGGTCGATAACACATTGTTGGATTTCGTGACAGGAGGAACCATCATCATCCCAAGCAATACGCAAATCAAATTCCATTTTCCAAACAGCTCTGTGGTGGACACGAGCTTGTTGCCAAACGGCGTAACGGCCTCCGGAAATACTGTTACTTTGACCAACTTCCAGAGCAACGCGCTCCAAGTCCAATACACGGTTTTAGCCCCCATCGCCGACCCCATTGATGCGAGCAAACTCTTTTCGAATCTCATCCAGAGCCCCTTATTCATTTTCGTTCTCATCATTCTGGGGATAGGGGTCGCGTACGTGGCCACTAACCGAAAAGAAATCACTGAAAAAATAGAAAGATATGTAATTGAACACTCGGAATTCAGGTCGAACCAAAAAAGGGAAATAGAATTGGATTTAGAAGACGAAAGAGGGGAGTAAAAAAAATGCCCCAAAAACCAACCCCCCTCCTACTCATCGTGGCGGGTGGAATGGGAAGCATCCTGCTCTCGGCCCTGCCCGTCCAAGGACAAGTCGTCTTGTCCCTTGTCCTCCCTTTTGCCTTACTCGCCGCTGCCTTGCATGACTTAGAATCCGGATTCGTAGTGGGAGTGGGAATCAGCCTATTGAGCGGGGCCCTAACCCAACGAATCGATTTTTGGGAAACCCTCATCTGGGTGCTGGCCTCCGGGGTCGCGGTGTTAGGCTATTCCACGTACCAAAAAAACACGAATCCCAAGCTATACCTTGTTTTGTTCTCCATTTTAGGAACCCTATCCTTCGAAATAGTACACGATATTTACACCGGAGACCCCGTCTTCTTTCGAGAAGAAAACTTTTTGGGGACAAACCCTGGTAGCGGAATACGACTCGTCTTCAATGCATTAATAACGTGGGGGCTGGCCCAATACTATTCCAAGGAAATCCAACCATCCAAAAAATAAATCAACGAAAATGAGGAAAAAAAGGTTTAATGAAAACCAAAATTGTCCAACACTTCTCGCCACAAAAAATCGATGTTACCCGAAAAAAGTTCAACCCATCTCCCGGTTGACAAATCAGTGGTTGCCACCAACACGAACAAAAGCAAGGCCACCGCGAGCCAACGCTTTTCCGTGTTCGGAAATAAAAGGTGCAGCGCAAAATAACCCACAAGCAACTCTAGCACCAACGAAAAACCCAAGAGACCAGGAACCATACTATGATTTGGGACGGAAAACCATTAAAATTGAATTACATCTTCTTCCTTTTTAGACCGAAAGCCCTGGCTTTTTTTATCCCAACCTGTTGAATCCCCGAAAAAGGGATTCTCTTCCACTTCAACAAATTCTGCAACGAATAATCATCCGTGTATACGCAGACTTTTTCTCCGCGCTCCATGGATTCCAACGCCAACGCTAAAACCATTTCATCTGCTCGGGAAAGACGACTATCTCCATGCTCCTTCGCCAACCCTTGTGCGGATTGCAGCGAGGCCATGCACGGATCCATAATCGAAAAATTGGAGTGTTGATGCGAAGCGGCTTCCAAACGCGCTTTGGCAATCGTTTCCTTGATTTCCGATTCGCACGTGGAAGGCATCACATACGTATTTCGTTTGGAAAAGGGAAAAGAATCCGCATTGATGAAAACGGACGAATCGAGAATGATTTTCATGATTAAAAACAGAGCCTTATCGTTCAAAAAGGAGAAGGTCCCGATAAGAACATGGTCTCCTTCAAACGGTGCCTCCAAACCAAGCTAGCCCACGGTCTCACCAAGGAAGAATTGGAAATGCTCCCATCGAGCTTTCAACGACTGGGACACATCGTCATCGTGCGCCTGAAGAAAGAACTACTCAAAAACAAAGAAATCATTGGGGAAGCGGCCATTGTCTGCGTTCCCGGAACGAAAACGGCCTGCCTGAACACGGGAAAAGTGGAAGGCGAATTTCGAAAGCCCCAAATCGAATATTTGGCGGGGGAAGACAATTTGGTGGTCGAACACAAAGAGCATGAGTGCAAATTCCGTTTCGACGTGAGCAAACTCATGTGGAGCATGGGAAACATGAACGAACGAAAACGAATGTATGGGCAAGTAAAACCCGGAGAAGTGGTGGTGGATTTTTTTGCGGGATTAGGATATTGGGTCATTCCCATCTGCAAGCATGCACAGCCCAAACACGTGTATGCCATCGATGCGAATCCGGATGCGATTGAAGCCCTGCGCGAGAACAAAAAAATCAACCACATCCCCGAAAAATTATTGACCATTATTCACGGAAAATGTGAAGAAGTGTCAGGACCATTATCTCGAACCGCAGACCGAATCATCATGGGTTATTTGCCCAGCCCTGAATTCGCATTGCCCGCCGCCTTCCATACGCTCAAATACGAGGGGGGCATTATTCATTATGAGGGAATTTGCGAGGAAGGAAAATACGGGCCGCTACTCCAAGAGGTGCACGGCCACGCCTCAACAGCGGGATATGCTGCGGAATTACTCCACGCACAGCCAGTGAAAAGCATGGGTCCCAGATTATGGCATTATGTATTGGATTTGAAAGTGGTTCCTGTGAATGTAGATGAGGGGGTCTTTCCCCCGAAGCGAAAAAAGAGGAAGATGATATCTTAATACGGGGGAAAGTTAACCGTTTGAGGAGCTTTGGGAGGGAAAAGAATATCGATGGCCGAGCGAATGAAACCATAGGATAAAATAATGTAACTAATCACTCCAATCATGCGCGCGAGAAAATCCTGATTGGAGAGCGTGACAAAATAAACGAGCAACAAGAGCATCGCCGTCAAGGGTTTGATGATCAAAGGGGTTCCCGTAAAAACGAGAAAGGCTAAGATGACCATCTGCGTGAACGTGAATGTCCATTCCGGCGTATAAAAATAATCCGAAAACGTGCCAATGGAAAACTGCACAATCAAAAGAATCCCCCCCACCAACAGGACGAAATAAATTTTCTCTAACGCGGTTTTCTTCGCGAAGAAAAACACGATCAAACATAAATACGTGAAACTCCCACGCCTAAAGGCGTGGGCTTCTTCCGGGATTGCTTTGAAAAAACGCAATAATCATTGCGACGCCTTTACCCCTGCCTGAAAGGCAGGGGCTTCGGGCGTGGGAGTTTCAGTGAGAATCGTGATTCCCTGAATAACAATAGGCAAAAAATCCGACAAGATAT
>CAYJRE010000026.1:0-14769 GCA_964372665.1 uncultured archaeon
GCTTTCTCCAACGCCATTTCCAACAGGAGCCCACGCCTTTAGGCGCGGGAGTTTCGCAATACCTCTTTCATTATTCTTTTCCCAAACCTTTTCCAGCTTGTTTTCAACCAAGGGGAACATTCGTGCGTGTGAATAAATGCTTCTATCTTTTCGAACGGTATGCGCACCATCTTTTCCACTTCTCCTTTTTGGCATCGTAGGTGAGTTTGGCTCTTCATCCAAAAGTAATAGGTTAGTTCCCAGTTGTCATACTTTTTTGTTTGGTCGTGGAACCACATTCTGCCCAAATAATGTAATTTTCCCTTGGCGTGTACTTCTTCCATTGCTTCCCGCTTGGCGGCGTTTTCCGGTTTTTCTCTGGCGGATAAATGTCCTCCCACTGCGTCATCCCATTTTCCGGCCTGCAAGAACATCCATCTTCCTCGCTTTTGGGCAATTAAATTATTTTTTGCATCCAAAACCATGACGTGCGAAACGGCGTGCGGAATCCCGTAATCATGCGCAAACCTTTTGTTAACTTGGCCAATGGTTTTCCCATTCTTGTCTATCCAATCAATCCATTCTTTTTTCTCATGCTCGACCACGCGAGGATGAGAGAGGTTTCGTTCATTTTTAGGTCGATTCTTTTTCATTCTCCTTTTCTTTCCTTTTCTCGAGTATTTTTCCCGCGATGTCGATGTCTTCCTGTGTCGTGATTTTGATGTTTTCATACCCGCAATCCACCACCGTGGGTTGTACTCCTAATCGTTCTACGAGCTGCACGTCGTCCGTGCCTAAAAAGCCGTCCGTTGCGGCTTTCTCGTGTGCGTGCAGAAACAATTCATATTCCACACACTGCGGGGTTTGCATTCCCCATAATTCGCTCCGTTTGAGCGTCTCTATTATTTTTCCATCCTCTTGCACGCGCTTGATGGTGTCTTTTATTCGGTACGCTGCCACGCTCGCGTGATGCATTTTGGCTGAGCGAATGCATTCGGAAACCAATTCTTTGGTGAGGAGGGGGTTTACTGCGTTATGTACCAGCACGATGTCCGTGTTTTGCGGATTCATCTTTGAAAGGGCATGCATCCCATTCCTCACGGAATCCTGCCTCTCTTTTCCCCCCTCGACGATCTGCTTGGCTTTGGTGAAACCAAATTGATTCACCACTTTCATGGTTTCCTGAATCCAATCCTTGTGCATGATGATAATGACAGTTGTTATTTCAGGATGCTCTTGAAAAACTTTCAATGAATAGGCGATGATAGGTCTTCCCTGCAAGGGGATGAAGGACTTGTTGAGCGTGTTTTTCATCCGCGTCCCGGAACCGCCGCCCCCCAATAACACATACACGGACATACTTTCTTTCCTTTACCTATCTCTTTTTCTTTTATTTTCTTTTTTTATCTCTAAAATGTTGGTTGTTTCTTTTCTCGCCCATGCGTCGGCGGCCAAAACATCTTCGAGCGTGGGGTTTTTGATATTGGGATGCTTATTCATCACTTCCCGAATCGTGCGCTGGATGTCCAAGAATTCTATTTCTCCTTTCAAAAAGGATTCAACGCTTGTGTCGTTGCTCGCGTTGAGTACGCAGCACATGGTTCCTTTTTGCTTCGCGGCCTCTATTCCCATTTTCAAGCATTCAAATGTTTCAACGTCGGGTTTTTCGAACGTGAATGGAGAGGCTTTCACGAAATCGAAGCGTTCGACGGGCAAGGGAATTCGTTCCGGGTGGGTGAGGGCATACTGAATTGGAATTCGCATGTCATGACTTCCCACTTGCGCGATAATGCTTCGGTCCACGAATTCGACCATGGAATGGATGATGCTTTGGGGGTGGATGACCACCTCTATTTTTTCCGCATTCACATCATACAGCCACATGGCTTCATTGACCTCGAACCCTTTGTTCATGAGCGTGGCCGAATCGATGGTTATTTTTCCCCCCATTTTCCAGGTTGGATGGTTCAGGGCTTGTTCTTTCGTTACTCCTTCCAGTTCATGCATTTTTTTTCCTCGGAAGGGTCCTCCGGAGCACGTGAGGATTATTTTTTCCACTTCGCTGACGTTTTCTCCTTTCAAGCATTGGAAAATGGCCGAGTGTTCGGAATCAATGGGCACGAGTTCGACCCCATACTTGTGCACTTCTTTCATGATGACCGCGCCCCCGCTTACCAGCGTTTCTTTGTTGGCCAACGCTATTTTTTTTCGCGCGCGGATCCCTTCTAAGGTGGGTTTCATCCCGATGTTACCCACAACAGCGGTTACAAGTGTCTCTACGCTTTCCCAGCGCGCCAATTCATCCAATCCCGAATAGCCTGAAAGAACATGCACATTATTTTTGATTTCTTTTTTCAGTTCATCCGCTTTGGTTTCATCCACTAAACACACGGCTTCGGGTTTATATTTTCCTATTTGGGTTTTCAACAATTCTTTGTTTCCATTTGCGGAAAGCGTTTTGATGATAAATTTCCCGGGATGCTTGTCCACGATGTCCAATGTCTGCGTGCCGATGCTTCCCGTGCTTCCGAGCAAGCCGACATTCACTTTTGGAGGGAGGGGCATACGTTGATAAAAACAGTCAAATCCGTGGTCCTTTTATGGGTATGTTATATTTTTGGGGTTTCATTCGCCAAGCCTCAAAGAGCCCCGATTCCCTAATAAGGATTAAGGGCTTTGCACGTTGTTTGCCGTGTTTTATTTTAGCATTTGTCCAAAATTCACCATAGTTTTTTATGGGCTTTCCCTCTTTCATGACGCAACAGGCTGCCCTATACTGACTAAAAAATTCGGTGCGGCCGGACGAAAACGGCCCGGTATAGGCATTCTTTCATTTTTAGGGGTTGAAAAAAAACACATGAAGATCGAATTGGCGAAAGCGGCGGGATTCTGTTTTGGAGTAAAGCGAAGCGTCAAGCTCGCCACCGAAACATTGGCCAAGGGAGAAGCCTATTTGTATGGGATGCCCGTGCACAACCAGCGCGTGGTGCAAAAAATAATGGATGCGGGAGGAAAGCTCGTGGAAGATAATCCGTATGCGGCTTCCAAGATTTCTCGTTTTGAACATTTGAATTCCATGGAAGAAATACCAAACCAAAGTACTGTTTTAATGCGCGCGCACGGAGTGACGGTTCAAGCGATGCAGAAAGCGAAAGAAAAGGGATTGAATATCATCGATACGACCTGTCCTTTCGTGACAATGGTTCATAAGACTGCGAAACAATTGGATGACGAAAAATACCAAGTGATTATTGTAGGAGAACACGGCCATCCGGAAGTGGAGGGAATCAAAAGCTATGCACCGAACGCGATTGTGGTGGAAACTCCGGAGGAAGCGCGAAAATTGTTTCCCAAAAAGACCCAGTATTTTACGAATGATGAGCTCATGAAAGCCAAAACCGATTCCGAGATCGTCGAAAAACTGCATTATCCGGTGTTGACCAAAATTGGGATCGTTTCGCAGACCACGCAATCCAATGATAATGTGCATAACATCACGATGGCCTTGCTCGGGAAAGCGAGAGAAGTGCGCGTGTATAACACCATTTGCAATGCGATGCATGAGATGCAGCCGGGAGCCGTAGAATTATCCATGCGTGTGCCCTTAATGCTCATTATTGGCGGGCGCAATTCTGGAAACACGAAACGCCAATACGAATTGTGCAGCCAACAAACCAAAACCTATTGGATCGAATCCGCGGGTGAACTGAAACCCGAATGGTTCAAGGGCGTTCCTCATGTGGGAATCGGCGCGGGCGCGAGCACCCCGGATGAGGACATCGAGGAAGTCATCACATGGCTGCAAAAATATGATAAAGAAATGAACCACGCGGAAAGCGAAGTAGTCAAGCCCGCGTACGTGGTGCATTAAAACAAAATCACCCCATCTTATGTCATGAGCTCTATTACTCTTGCAAGCCCGGCCAAGCTCAACCTCATCTTGGATTTGCTCCGCAAGCGCGAGGATGGCTATCATGAAGTCGAGTTCGTGATGCAGGAACTGGAAATCCACGATACGATTACGATTGAAACCATTCCAAATGTAAATACCATTGTTTTATCCTGCACCGACCCATCCGTTCCCCTGGATGAGAAAAACACGTGCTGGAAAGCCGTGCAGTTGATGCAGGAGGAATTGAAAAAGCAAAATAAATCCATTCAAGGGGCTAAAATCCACATTGACAAAAAAATTCCTTCCGCGGGAGGGCTGGGGGGAGGGAGTTCGAATGCGGCGAGCGTGCTGAAAGGGCTCAATGAATTGTGGCAGTTGAATCTGTCCAAGAATGCGCTCAAAGAATTAGCGGCGCAGATTGGAAGCGATGTCCCTTTTTTCATCGAAGGGGGCACATGCTTCGCCAGAGGAAGGGGGGAAATCGTTTCTCCCATTGAAAAATGCCCCATTTTGGATTTGGCCTTCATTGTTCCCCCCATCAACGTGCCGGAGCAGAAAACCAAATGGATTTATGGGGCGTTTGACGTGAAAAAAGTGGAAAAGCACCCTTCCATTACTCAAATGCAAAAGGCGATTCAGAATAAGAGTGTCCAAGAATGCGCGCAAGCGATGGGGAATGTGTTCGAGTATTTGGACTTGCCCGAGTATCATTCCGTGTTTCACTTGATCGAGCAGTTGAACCAGTTGCCCGGAATAAAAATATCCATGCTCGCAGGGGCGGGCCCTACGGTGGTTGCGGTATGCGATTCAGAAAAGGTTTCTTCCCAAATCATCGAACCCTTTCGTGCCAAGGGTTGGGTGGCGTTTGCCACGCGGACGGTTTGATTCATCGTCTAAATGGTGTTTTTATTCTTTTTTCCCCATTTCTTTTTTATAGCAGGATTCTTTTCCTTTATTCCATGCGTGAAATGGTAGGAGTGGAACGGATGGAAAAAAACCTGCTGACTGTCTTAGGCCTTTTGGTGTTGGTCCTGGTGATGGTTGTCTCGTTCACATTGTTCTCCAATCCTTTCCCTCCTTCGGGAAAAGCGATTAGCATCTCCCCCAGTCGGGCCCAAGTTTGGTTATGCGATGTCTGGAACGCCCATATAACGTAGTTGGAGTCCTTCCAAAAATAGGTAGTGTCGTTAGCTGGGCATGGGAAAAAAATGGGATTGTGTTTCCTGCTGTTGAAGTACCCCCCTCAAGCATAATTTTATAGTTTAATTCCAACAATCGCAAGAAGTCCTTGGATGAACCCAATTATTCCAATGATAATTTTGCTGAGCCAAAGGAGTATTCCCGTGAAGAAGTCCGTGCTCGAGTAATCTATTTTTCCATTGTTGACGGCGTCCACCAGTCCATGGATGGGGTCCTTATTTGTCATAATTTGATTGAGTGTTTCCTCGTCCAGTTTGATTTTGAGCGTTGGATTGGGAGGCGCATATCGTGTGAGGGTTTTGAGTATTTTTTCTTGAATGACCATCCCTATTTTTTCTTTTTCTCCGTCTGCGCGCGTGAAATCGATTTCAATATTTTGGTTATTGAAAAGGTTTTGCATGTTTTCCGGAAGCGATTGGAATTTTTGGGTGGCGGTTTCCAGTTGCGCATGGTATTCGGGTTTCAGTTCCCCTTTCTCATCGAATGCGTTTTCCAAAAAGTCATCGTAATCTTGGGCGTGGGAAAGCGAAAATAATCCCAAAAAAAAGAGAAAAAAAAGTAAGAGTGGGAGAATCTTATTCACCAGAGACACGTTTCGCCCAGGCATATAATTTTTTTAGTGCGTAGTTGTATTTATACACCTTGTTTTGGGGGAGTAAATTGTTCTCCCAGTCTTTGGTCGAATGCTTCCAAGAATGCTTTTTCTTGCCCCAATTCTAATCTACAGCCGGCAGCGATGCGATGACCGCCTCCTTCCGCGGTTTTTCCCAGGGCTAAACACGTTTCTTTCAACGCCAACCCTAAATTGATTCCGTTGCGCACCAATTCGCTTGTTGCACGTGCGCTCACCTTGATGCTCCCGTCTTCATGTCGCGCAAATGCAACAATGGGTTTGTCGGTGCGAACGGTTCCGCTCCCGTATAACATGCCTGCGACGATGCCCACAATACTATCTTTGATTTGGGTGTGGGAATCGAAGAAATAAAAATGGTTGAATTCTTCCAACCCTTTTTCTTGCATTAGTTGAATTCCTTCCGCGAGTTGTTTTCGGTGCTCGGCGAGCAACGCGAGGGCGCGAGAGTAATATTCTCCTCGGTCCCCTAAACAAACCTGTAAACCAATGTGGGATGCTCCGTGTCTTCCTGTTGCATTCATCACGGTTGAAAATTCTTTGGCGTCGCGTAACGGAGAATCCGGGTTTTCGTTGGTCAGCGTGTACACTTCTCCAATCAATTCGTTCATTTTCCATTCCGGGGTATCGTGCTCATGCAAATGTATGATTAATCCGGTCGTGAGAGCCTTTTTTTCTGCCATGGATAGATCTTCGTAGCTTCGCCACTTCCCCTCTTTTTCTTGCCGTTCGATTCCCAGCGTGTTCAAGAACCGAATGCAGTTTTCGGGGTTGGCTGTCAATTCCGGCAATATAGGGCTGGTTGAGAAGGATAAGAATTGCGTGAGGGGCCGTGAGATTCGGCCGTACAACCGCAAATCCGTTTTGACAGTAAGCACTTGGTGTGCTATCCCTTCCTTCACCATTTCTTTGTTTAAACCCATCAATCCATTTGACCGAGAATCCTGCATGTCTCCTATCGCGCCCACCACCCCGAGCGTGGCCAAATCCGTGTTTTTGTTGGAAATGGCTTTGGCTACGTGGTATGCGATGCCCGCCGCCGAGATTTCCGTGCCCCCGTCCAACCCAAATTCCATGGGATTGATGTGCCCTTCGTATTCTCCATTTCCGCGTTGATGGTGGTCAATCACAAAAAATCCTTTTTCCAATTCTCTTTTCAGGAGTTCAATGTAACTCGAGCCAAAATCCGTGCAAATGATGCATGCCCCCATATTCTTCAATCGTTGCACGTCTTCCGAATACAATTGTTTTAGCGTGATAGTGCTCACGGGGATTTCTTCGCGCTGCAGGGCTTTGACGATGATGCTCCCGCTCGTCAATCCGTCGCAATCATGGTGCGTGACGACGACGCCTTTCTCCAATCGTTTCATTTTTTCGGCGGAGGAACGAATGCGCTCAAAAAAGGCTTTCACGGATTCGTTTCTATTTTCCGGGGGAACGATTTCATTTGCCCCTACATACCCACCCATACGCCCACCATATCGTTTTTTAGTTGTTTTAAAGATACGGAAACCATGGTTCCACAACCGGGTTGTTGCTTTATTAATTCAGGATGATTGCCTTCTCCATGCCTTCCAATCCCGCCGTTGGGGTCATCTTGGTTTTCGTATTCGTGTTTGGGATTGCGGCGGGGTTGTCCATTTTGGGATTCAATTTTTTCTCCCGTGTGGATGCGAGTGGCGCTGTCTTGGATTCTCCCACTTTTTTCATCTTCTTGATTTTAGTGGGGGTCGTGACGGCCCTCTTGTTGCACTGGATTTATTCTGCTCGTGACCAGGAAAATCCTTTTTCGATTGTTTCTTTTTTGAACAGCGTGTTTTCGGCTATTTTGCTGGGCGGCCTCGTTCATGAATTGACCCACGTTTTGCTCATTCGCCATCCCACCCAATTCAACGTTCATTTTGGGGATGCGAATGCTATTTTTTCGACGTGTTGCCTGGCCCCAGGCGAACTCCCCAACGAAGAAATCGCGTATCTGATTCAGTTCCTCGTCATGGTCTCATGGGTTTATTTTTCTCGGGAAACATTTTTTGAAAAAAGGGTTGAAGCCAAATCTCGGACAACCAAAAAAAAGGGTAGTACAACGAAAACGATTCCTTCCGATGAGGAAGATGATTCAGCGGATGAGGAGGAAGCGGATGTCGAACGCGAGTGGAGAAGGCAGCGGGATTGGCTTCATTCCAAGCTCGAGCCCAGAAGCAAACCCAAATCCAAATCGAAGCACTCCAAAAGCGAAAAAGGATTCGTGAATGTTGTTTTGAATGATTTGGATCGTTTGAAGATTATGCGTTCGCGGTGATTTCCGAGTTTGTTTTAAGTCCGATGATTGAACTGTTGGTGTTGCTTTTGGCCACTCCCACGATTTGGTCGGCCACTTTTAGGACCGAATCGTTGTGTGTGATGGAGATGAATTGGGATTCCTTCGACATTTCCTTGATGAGCACCCCCACTTTTTTGGAGTTGGTCATATCCAGCGCGGCGTCCACTTCATCGAAGAAATAGAAGGGTGCGGGCTCATACAATTGGATAGCGAAAATGAATGCCAACGAGGTCAACGATTTTTCTCCGCCGGACATGGAATCAATGCCCTTGAACATTTTTTCCCCGGCATGCTTGGCTTCGATGATGAGACCGGATTCCAATGGCTTGTTGGGATTCGTCAAGTCCAGTTTCGCTGTCCCATCGAAGAAACTCGTGTAGAGTTTGTTGAAGTTATTGCTGATGGCATTGAATGTCTTCATGAACGCTTCCGTGCGTTTGACGTCGATGCTGTTGATGAGGTCGAACACGGCTAATCTTTCTTCGTCCAGCACGCGGGATTTTTCTCTTATTTCCAACGCATCCTTCTCGTATTGCGAAAAGTCTTCGAGGGCTTTCAGATTCACGTTTCCTAATTGTTTGATTTCGTGCTCCAGCCCGGGTATTCGTTTTCTCAACTCCACGACATCTTTCCGGTCGAGGGTGGGAACCCCTTCATAGTTTTTCAACTCTTCCTTTATGTCTTGTAGCCTCGTGTCGAATTTACCTTGTTCTATTTTGAGTTCCGAAATCTGTCCTTCGATTCGGAACACTTTTTCTTGCCACGCTCGTTCTTTCTCTCGCTCTCCCGCTAGTTTTTGGTGGGCCTTTTCTCTTTTTTGGAGCAGGGCTTGGTTGGTACCCAAAAATTTTTGGTATTGGGTTTCGCTTTCCCTTAGCGTTTCTTCCAGTTTTTTCCTTTTTTCTTCAAACTCGTTGATCTGCTGACGAATTTGCTTTTCTTCCTCCAATAGATGTTTGAGCTTGTTGTTGCTTTTGGATAAGTGAAGTAAGGCGATTTCGGTTTCTCGAATTTCTTCGAATTGGGTTTGGAGTTTTTGTTTTTTGGTTTCCAAATCCTTCAGTCTTTTTTGGGCCTGGGTGTGGGCTTCTTGTTTTTCCTCGGTGAGCTTCTTTTTCATTTTGCTGCTTAAGTCTCGTTGGCAGATGGGGCACGTGGATTTGGCTTTCTGCAAGTGTTTGAGGGTTTCTGCGTGTGCGTAGGCGTGTCCTTGGTGCTCTCCCAATGCATGCTCTGTTTCTAGCAGCTCGTCATGAATGGCTTGTTTCTGTTCCGTAATGTGGGGGTATTTTTCCCTGCTTTTTTTGATTTCGCGAATGTCCTTTTCCCATTCTTCTTTTTGGAGGGACAATTCTTCGAGCCTTTTATGAGTGTGTTGGATCCGTTCCTCATTCACGCGCAAGTCGGCTTTGTGCTCTTCGATTCCCTTTCCGTGTTTGCCATAGGCTTGGGTCTGGCTCGCGAGCATTTTTTGGTCCAATTCGCTAAACTCTCTCTCCAATTCCTGAATCCCTTTCCGGGATTCGCCGAGCTTGGTTGCGGACTCTTGCTTTTTTTCGACGAATTCCACTTCTTTTGTCACGATGTGCTCGAGTTTTTCATTCAGTTCTTTCGATTCGACATGCAAAATCGTGGCTTTGGTTTGCTTGAGCTCGGTATCTAGCTTTTGGTAGCGTTGCGCGACTTCCTTTTCTTGTGCGAGCTGTTCGATGATGGCCATTCGCTCGTTTAGCACGATCGTGACGTCTTTTATTTTTCGTTCGACTTTCTCCAAGTCTTTAAGGGCTTCGTTCTTTTTTTCTTCGAATTCTTGCAATCCGGCGATTTCGTCGATCAGTTCTCTCCGTTCGACCGGATTCATGTCGATGATGCGTAGGATATCTCCTTGGGATACCATGTTGTGTCCGTCCACGCGTACCCCGAGTTCGGCGATCAGGTTTTGGATTTCGCTCAGGGTTACGCGTTTCTCATTAAGCCGGTAGACTGATTTTCCTTGCTTGTCGATTGTTCGAGAGAGTTCGTATGTATGATGGGGGTCTTCGAGCGTGAGATTGACGACGGCGTAATTGTCCGTGTTATCTCTCCCCCCGTATACTAAATCAGTGAGCCTTCCCGCACGAAGGCTTTTGAGGCTGGTTTCTCCCAATGCAAATAGTACGGCATCCATGATGTTGCTTTTTCCGCTTCCGTTCGGTCCGGCGATGACCGTGAATCCGTTGCTGAATGGGATCATGGCTTGCTTGAAGGATTTGAAGTTTTTCATGCGTAATTTGCTCAATCGAATCATGTTCGTCCACTCATTTTTTTCGGGGGTGTCGGGTATACGTGGGAGATGGGCTTTGGAGGATTTCATCGGGAATGGCTGTGGCAAAGGCCGTGGCGGAATAATACGTGGCCAACGCGCCAAAGAAGGTGGAAACGAGTAAAATGACCCACTCATTTTGGAGAGTGGCGGTTCCTATTTCATTCACCGCCGCGATCAACGAGGACACGACCATCACGAGCAAGACAAAGAGGAGGCCGTGGAACCATTTCTTCTGAGTCAGTTGCCACGATTTTCCCAACGCTTCCTTGAACGAAAATCCGACTCCCATGAACGAAAACGTAAAAGAGAACCCGACCACGATTCCCAAACCGAGGAGCGAGACCAGGATGAAAACCACGAGTAAAAGGTTTTGCAGTAGCCCGGTCGTGCTGACCAGGCCATTCACCAATACAAGGATGAGGCCGAACGCCCCGAATAGCAAGAGTGTGAGGATGATTCCGGCTTGGATAGCTTGACCCAAGGAAGGCCCCTTTTTGGTTTCGCCGCGCACGTGGTGGGCGACGAGCGAAAAAAGGTGAATCGAAATACTGATATTGAGGACGAAAACCAGCACGCCCACGAGGACGCCTCCCCAGTCTTGGGAGAGGGTGCCGGTGTCAAATCCGATGGCTTGGATGAGTGAGGTAATGCGGTCTTGCGTGAAATAGAACAGTACTCCTTGAACCAGACTCCACAAAAAGATAGTAATGTATAATCCAGCATGGCGGGCCATCATTTTTGGCGCGGCAATCAGCGCGGACAGCATCGTTTGCACCCCATCATCCGTGGAAACCAACTGTATTCTGGACGAAACCCTTGTTTTTAATGGCATTTGGTGCATCCAAAAACGGCTCCGTACATGCCCTCTTTCTCCATCGAAAAGGGCTTATTTTTAAGCGTTTCTCACGCGTTTTTTTTATATGAAGTTCCCTAAAGGCATGAAAACATACTGTCGGAAGTGTAATAGCCACACCGAGCACAAAATGAAGCTCTTTAAGCCCGGGCAAGCCAGGGCCATGGCCATTGGAACCCGGAGAAATGTCCGCAAGCACAAACACCATTACGGCGGAAAAGCCAAATTCGTGATCAAGGTCAAGAAACAGACCAAAAAACCCACGTTTTTGGCCGAATGCAACGTGTGCAAAAAGAAGCACTATTTCGTGATTCCCAAGCGGATGAAAAAAGTGGAATTGGCGGCGTAAGGCCTACTGCGGGATTGCAAGAGCCTTTTAAGAAAAGGCTCGCAAAAAATGCTTCGCAATCCCGCGACGTAGCCCCTCGGGGCGGCCGGACGAAAACGGCCATGAAGAAAGCGTAATTGGCTGCATAGGATTGCACTCTTTTGAAAGAAAAGAATTAGCGCAGGTTCTCTTTCGTTTTCGATGTTTGTCTCAACTCTATTAGATCATATAACTCGAGTAGTGCAGGGTCCCTTTTCCATGTGAGAAATCTAAGCCTATAATGTCGAGACTGAGAGCGAGCCAATTGGCGAGTTTCAAAACATGCGTTAATGAGTCGCTCAATGTTTGGTTTCAGTTTTGGTGTTAGGAGATAATCAAACCAATGCGGATGTTTGAGGTTAACAAGTTTTCCGTTTACAAATGACCTTCTCCGTGGCCTAAAGGCCACGGTATTCAATTGGGCATGAACGACACTTGCTCGCGTGCTCGCTCGCCAAACAATGGGCGACGAATGTCGCCCTAAAGGGCGAGGTATCAGACCTTTTTGATCGAACTTTTTTCTAAAAAGTTCGAATGAAAAAGAAAGAGAATCGGGCAGGGCGAGGCATGGACAACTCAAACCACGGAGCAATATATAGATTACTTCACCCATTCCACGTTTTCCATTTCTTTGAAAGCGTTATCTCCGGTCAGGAATTTGGCTTTTTTGGTTTGGGCGATGCAGTATCCCATTGCATCAATATACGAGACGTTTTGTTTTCGGTACGTATATCGGAATTGGCATGCGTGTTTGATGTCTTCATCGGAGAACGTTGTAATGTGAGATAAAAATTGGTTGTATTCTTTTTCGGCTTTCTCGGGAAATCCGTCGGCGAGGCTTGAATAATACAATTCCATGAGATTGAGTTTAGATGTTACGATTTCATTAGTATCCTGGAAGTATTTCTCGTAGGCCGGATTCCCGTTCAAGTATTCGATAAGGGCATACGTGTCGGCAAAGTAAATCATTACTCCCAGCCTTTCTTGAGTTCGTCTTTTATTTCTTGCGTTGATTTTTTGAATTTATGAGAGCCAAACAGCTCTTTTAAGGAACCGGCTTTTTTCACGGTGATGATCAGTTTATCTTCCGGCCTGATTTTCTCTTTTTCAACCAGTTTCTTGGATAAGGTAATACCTATCGAATGACCCCATTTTCGGGCAGTAACCATTTCCCCTTCGGAAGACATAGTTATACTAGCGGTCTAACTTCTTTTTATTTCTATTGCTACTTTTTGGTATCTATTTCCATTCCATCCGCCGCCTGATTTGTTTTTATTCTCCAAAACCAGTCTTACTTAACGCATGACTTCCAAGACGTCTATTTTGTTAATCGTTTCGCAGCATCCGGGGATTGATTACCAGGCCTTGCTGTCCAAGATTGCGCCTAATTATGCCAACCTTAACTCGGCGCGCGCCGCA
The DNA here is from genome assembly GCA_964372665.1 of uncultured archaeon. Lineage (GTDB taxonomy): Archaea > Iainarchaeota > Iainarchaeia > Iainarchaeales > VGJJ01 > VGJJ01. The sequence goes on from CAYJRE010000026.1 coordinate 12,967, forward strand.
TTATCTCGCGTATTGAAAGATGCGGTTTCTTTTGGAATGGTCTCCAAACAAGGCCACCAATTGTTTCTCACCGACAAGGGAAGCGCAGGCCTGAAAGTAAAGATGCATGACAAGCTTATTTTGAAATTGAATCAGTTGATGAAAATCCGCAATGTGTCCAATAATCCGGATGCATTAATCCAGCATTTGAGTGTGTTGCTCGAACGAGGAAAATTAGACCCGCGTCTGCTGGATAATGCCCGCGCTTCAGTGAGTTTTACATTAGATGATTTGGTCATGGTGCACCGAGGCTTGCAGGAAAACATTCGCCATTTGAGTTACCTGGAAAAAACGCTGGATTTGCAAGAACAAAGCTTACGCGAACTCAATTTTCCCTCGGCTCACATCAAAAAAACCAATGAAATGGTGCCGCACATTCCCAAACTGATCCAGCTTTCGGCTGCGGAAGAGATTCAGCTGGAGAATCCCAAAATGGATTTGTCTCAAAATGTCTTCAATCCATTGACCGCGGGCATGCCGGCGGTGACCAAAGGGAACAGGGTCGCGTTACCCGCACAGCATTTGCAGGAAATTGTGATTCGGTTACCCAACCAAGAACCCACCTTCACGAACGTGAAAGCGTATTTGGGCTTGTTCACCCTGGACTTGGGAAGGGAAACCGTTCTCGTGCGCGGGCCTTCTCAATTATTGGAAAAGCTTTTTCCGCGGCCGGAAAAAATGGATGAAATCGTTTCCACCAAAACCGAAAAGAGCAAGGAAACCAACAAGCAGGCCCAGCACCACCCTCAACCCCTGCTTCCCGCTGAACCTTTGGAGCCACTGCCCTTTTTCCCGTACCCACCGGAAGGAAACCCGCCTCCCGCTTCACCGGGAGAAGAACCGGATTCGGAAGAGTGAAACTCCCACGCCTAAAGGCGCGGGCTTCCCATCGGGGAAGCGGGACGCTTGTTTCCCGTCAACGGAATCAAAGCCACGCATGACCACTGTCTGAAGACAGTGGCTTTGATTGGGTTGGTAAGAAGCGGGAAAAAAATCATTTTTTGTTTTGGGAAAGATAAAGCCAGCCCAGCACGATAAAAAATGTTAGTCCCACTACACTCATTGACATGTCCGGAATGGGAAAGGTTTTAGGCGGATTCACAACTGAAAATGTTTTGGTTGCGGTGTTGTTCCCGATGACGGTTTCTCCCGCGGCCGGAACAACTTTGGCCATCAATGTGTAGGTTTCTCCCACAACCAAAAAAGGATTGGCGGAACTGGCTTGTTGAATGATTAGGCGAGTGGTAACAATTTCTCCAACGATCGAGTTAAATGGAATCGAAACAGTCAAATTGTTGAATACCGGGTTTGCTACTCCTTGTTTGTCGCGAATAGTCACATTCAAATATGCCTGCCCCAGCCCCACCCCCTTTATATTTTTGGCGTTAATGTCCGCAACGATATCTTGGTTTGGATTAATAGTAGGTATTTCAATACTGGTCAGAACGAAATAATCCACACCCGATTGGCCATGCACCAGTGAAATCGAAGAGGAGGCGAACAACCCAAATAAAAAAATCCTAATCCACGCGTCGACCATGGGCAATCGCCTCTTATCATCCAAATCCCCTATATAAAACCAAACAAAGATTAGTTGATTTAATGGGTTTAAATGGATTATTCGTCCAAAATCTATGTCAAAGGAGAGATGGCAGAGCGGTCAAATGCGCTGGTCTCGAAAACCAGAGCCTCACGGCTACGGGAGTTCGAATCTCCCTCTCTCCGCTTCCGATTGGAGGGGCTGGTATCGGACATTTTGGAAAG
>CAYJRE010000027.1:0-14495 GCA_964372665.1 uncultured archaeon
GGGGGACAAGGAGGAAGTGCCACCGAAGTGATGCGAGTTTTACGTGAAAAAAACACGAATTTATTCGTTCACCGCATCAACAGTTCTTCCGGAATCAATTACGCGTGGGAAAAAAACCAAACAACGGATTATGCAGGAGCGGCCGTAAAAGCTCTGCTCGAACTCAATCGTGAAATCAATTACCGCGAAAATTGACCATTCTTTAAATAGAAGAGAATGTTTTTTGAATCAATGAAAAAAGCAAATCCGGAGAAACCCATCCGCATCCGTGCGTATTTCGATTTCATGTGCCCCTGGAGCTATTTGAGCAGGGTCCGACTCAAGCGCGCGCTGCATCGCATTCAAGCGCGCGCTTCCATCGAATGGATGCCCTTCGAATTATACGAAACGTCCGGTCACCACACGGTTGAACGCGAGCGTATTTTGGGGCACGAGCACTTGAACAAAACATATGCTCAATTGCATGAATTGGGTTTGCGGGAAAACATCCTCATTTTACATCCGCAATACGAGGCCAGCTCTCGCCGCGCCCTCACGGGATTCCTGTACGCCCAAAAAAAAGGAGTAGGCGAAAAATACTTGGATTTGGTTTTCGAGCAAGTGTTCGAACACACGTCCAACATTTCAAGCCTGCCCGTATTATACAAGATCGCTGTCAAAACCGGGTTAGACCCGATCGCATTCTTGGAATTTGTGGAAACCGCTGCCCATCAACATCACGTCGCCCAACTTACTGCCCAAGCCAAAAAAGAAGGAGTGAAAGGGCTTCCCACCTACCTTATCAACCACTTGCCGGTTACGGGTGCACTTCCCGTTAATGATTTAGTCAGCATTATTGAAACCGCATCCAAACCCGTTTTACCCGCTTACATCCTTTTCCCGCAACCCAAACAAAAAAAAATAAGAAAGAAAAAGAAAACAACTAAACGCCGCCCAACACCGCTTCCTACCAAACGAACCCCTATTCCCCGGCGTTCAACCCACTGGAAAAAGAAAAAATGAGTTTATAACGTAAGCCCATACAAGGAATAGGTATGAGCAAATCTCCAACCGACAAAATGGCCCTTTCTCCTCGTGAAACTCCGTCGCTTTCCGAAGCCGCTGTGGATATTCAACAAACATTCGCCAAAATGGAAATTTCTCCTTCCGTGTTAAAGGGATTGCACGAAGCGGGGTACATGCATCCCACTCCCATCCAAGAGAAAACGATTCCAATCATACTCACGGGAAAAGACGTGTTGGGTCAAGCCAAAACAGGCACGGGAAAAACTGCGGCATTCGGTATCCCCATTCTCATGCAAATGGATTCCAAACTCCACAAGCTCCAAGCCCTTATTATTGTTCCCACGCGCGAACTCGCCCTCCAAGTGCGAGATGAAATCGAAAACATCGGGAAACACACCCATGCAAAAATTGTTGCCGTTTTTGGTGGAGCCAGCATGAACGCCCAAGCCAACGCGCTCCGAAATGGCCCCCCCATCATTGTCGGAACACCCGGACGATTAATGGATTTCATGCGACAAGGCGTGCTCAAATTCGATTCCCTCCAAATAGCGGTGTTAGATGAGGCCGACAAGATGCTCGATATGGGATTTCAGGACGATATCGAAACCATCTTCTCCAAAATTCCTCGCCAACGCCAAACCCTCTTGTTTTCTGCCACCATGCCTCATCCCATCAAGCAATTAGCCAAAAAGCACATGAAAAACCCCCAGGAAGTCAACCTCAGCACCGACACACTAACCGTAGAGGGAGTGGTTCAGTACTATTTGCTCGTGGATCCACGCGAACGTGTACGCATGCTATTGGGATTGATTCGTCACTTCCACATCCTGAAAGGATTGGTCTTCTGCCAAACCAAGCGAACCGTTGATTGGTTGTCCCACCAACTCGAGCGGCAAGGGTTACCGATAGCCAAAATCCACGGGGACATGCCCCAAGCCAAGCGCCAATACAATTTGCGGGCGTTCGAGAAAGGAAAGTACCACTTATTGCTCGCCACGAACGTGGCCGCACGCGGCATCCACATCGAAGACATTTCGCACGTCATCAACTTTGATTTTCCCGACGAATACGAGACCTATGTTCACCGCATTGGAAGAACCGCGAGACAAGGAAAAAAAGGAATGGCCATCACCTTCATCACGAGCGTATCCCAACTCCAACACCTCAAAGAACTCGAACACCTCATGAACGCCAAAGTCCACGAGTTGAAGGCGAAATAACCGGCCAGTTTCGTCTGGCCGCTGCGAAGTACGGGTACCAACGCGTTGGTACCCCTGCCTAACCCAACGCTTTAAATCCCTTTTCGAAGCCCGATAGATGACTATGCCCAACGAGAGTATGACTGCCCCCCATACGACCCCTTCCAACGCAAATCCCGCCCAAACATACGATGTCATCGTGGTTGGGGGAGGTCCCGGAGGCAGTTCCACCGCGCTTTTTTTGCACCAAAAAGGGTACAAGGTTCTCCTTTTAGAGAAAGCCAAATACCCGCGAGACAAAATCTGCGGGGATGCGGTATCGGGAAAGAGCGTGGGCATGCTCAAAGAATTGGGGTTGGATGACCAAATGGAAACCATCGACCACGCCAAAGTGTATGGTCTCATTTTCTCTTCCCCCGAAGGAAAAATGCTCGAAATCCCATTCCCCGTGAAAGACGACGAAGGCAAAACGAAACCCCGGGGGTACGTCTCCCGGAGAATAGTGTTCGACAACTTCTTGTTCTCGCACGCGAAACAACTCGTGGAAACAAGAGAACAATTCCAAGTGAACGATTTGATTTTGGATGGAAAGGGAAGCGTGATAGGGGTCAAAGGGAATGATTTGGTCACCAAGCAACCCGCAGAATTCCGCTCCAAGTTTGTCATTGGTGCGGATGGTGTGTACTCAGTCGTCGCGCAGAAAGCGAATGCGGAAAAGATTCCTGAAGAACACTTATGCGAGGCCACGCGCGTGTATTACAAAAACGTCGTGGGAATCACTCCCAACATCGAAATACACTTCGTTGATTCGGTCATGCCCGGATACTTTTGGATTTTCCCCTTGGAAAACGGGATGGCCAATGTGGGGTTGGGGATGGTGCGCAAGGACCGCCAGAAAAAAGGCGTGAATCTCGTGACGGAAACAGAGAAAGTGATCGCCGAACACCCCTTGTTCAAAGAGCGATTCAAGAACGCGGAGAAATTGTCCGACATCAAGGGATGGACACTTCCCTTCGGCTCATTCAAGCGCAAGCTTCACGGATCCGGATGGTTTTTGGTGGGAGATGCCGCATGCTTGGTAGACCCCTTCTCCGGAGAAGGAATCGGGAATGCCATGACCAGCGGAAAATTCGTTTCCGAAATAATTGACGAAGCCATCAAAACGAACAATTTTTCTGAAGAACTCATGATGCAGTATGGCAAGCGCCTGTGGGCAGAAATAGGCCCCGAAATGGACACGAGTTACTTGCTCCAGAAGATAGGGAGACACAAATGGTTGCTCAACTTGATCGTGGGAAAAGCCGCGAAAAGCAAAGAAATCCGCGAAACCATCTCCGGGATGCTCGTGAACGAGGAAGCGCGCAAGAGCTTCATCTCGCCCATGTTTTACGTGAAGCTGTTGTTCGCATGAGCTTTCCAGGTTTGCACCAGCCAGCCTTTTATTTCCTTCTTCGTTCATAAAAAATATGGTCAATGCAAATTCGATTGACGCTTCCATCGTCGTCTGCACGCTCAACGAGGAAAAGAACATCGTGGAGTGCCTGCGAGCGTTGCGCGATCAGGATTTTCAAGGGAAATACGAAATCATTGTCGCGGACGGAAACTCCGAAGACAACACGGTAAAGCTTGCCAAACCCCTTGTGGACAGAGTAGTCATCGAAAAGAGAAGAAGCATCGCGTTTGAAAGGCAAGCCGGAGCCAAGGTTGCGAGAGGAAAAATAATTGCTTTCACGGATGCAGATTCAGCCACACCAAAAGATTGGGTGAGAAAAATCTGGGAAACATTCGAAAAGAATCCAAACGTCTCCATGATTTACGGGCCGGTGTTCTATTCCGATGTCTCGGAAAAAGAACAGTTTCTCTCCACCTTCTTCATGCCCAAATTCCTCCGGATGATGAGCATTTTGCGCTTGGACAATCCCATCGGGAGCAACATCGCTATCCGGAAAAAAATTTTCGACCAGATCGGGGGATTTGACACCCAATACATCACCTGCGAAGACTTGGATTTAGGAAAACGCGCGCGCAAATATGGAAAACTCAAATACAATAAAAAAATTCAACAATTCGTGTCAGCCCGCAAAGTCCGGAAATGGGGCTACGCCAAATACGTCGGTTTTCACCTCCTGAATGGGATCCGCTACCACATGACGGGGAACGCGGCGAAACAATACGAGGATGTGCGGGAATAAGTATCCCGTTCTTAATTTTATTCCATCCTCGTTAACGCATGAAACCAATCATTCCGCCCAAACTAAAACAGGGAGACACGATTCGGATTATTGCTCCTTCGCGAAGCGCGGGAATCGTTTCACCGGAAAACAAGCAGCGGCTCCTGGATGCGTTACGAAAAATGGGGTTCAACCCCGAATTTTCCAAGCATGCGGAAGAGAACGATTTATTCCATTCCTCTTCGATTGCTTCTCGTGTGGAAGATATTCATTCCGCTTTTAGCGATTCAACTGTCCGGGGAATCCTCACGATTATTGGCGGATTCAACGCTAACCAGCTTTTACGCTATCTGAATTGGGATACTATTCAGCAAAACCCCAAGGTTTTTTGTGGATATTCTGATATTACGGCATTAAGCAACGCTATTTTGGCGAAAACGGGGCTCGTCACGTACTCTGGACCCCACGCTTCGACGTTTGCGCAAGAAAAGGGATTCGAATACACGCGCGAGTATTTTCAAAAGTGTGTCATGCAGGAAAAGTCATTCCCTATTCATCCCTCAAAAGAATGGATGGATGACCCTTGGTGGAAAGACCCGACAAATGTAAACCCCGTTCCAAATGAAGGGTGGCTTAGTATTAACGAAGGAAGAGCCCGAGGAAGGATTCTGGGTGGAAACGTATGCACGCTCAATCTGCTTCAAGGGACGGAATTCTTTCCCAAAATAAAAAATTCTATTTTGTTTATCGAAGATGATGACATGTCCAATGATGTCACTTTCGACCGCGATCTGCAATCACTTATTCATCAATCCGGGTTCGAAAAGGTGCGCGGGCTAGTGATCGGACGTTTCCAAAAGAAAAGCGAAATCACCAATGAGAAGCTCATCCAAATCATCCGAACCAAAAAAGAATTGGAAAATATCCCGGTTATCGCCAATCTGGATTTCGGTCACACCGATCCCAAAATAACCTTCCCGGTGGGAGGGGCATGTAATTTGGATGTCAACGCAAATAAGACCAAATTGACTATTTTACAGCATTAATGGCGGTTCACCACCCAAACTGTTATAAGTAAGTTTGGCCTTACTCGGTAATATGGATGAAGTAATGACGGCTACGGTAAGCGAAAAAGGCCAATTAGTAATTCCCAAATCTATTCGAGAGAAGATGAAACTCAAAAGGGGAGACAAACTTATTGTGGCGTTTGATGAAAATCGCTTACTGCTGGAAAAATCTGCTCGCGTCAAAAAGAAAATCCGGGACGATTTTTCCGATTTAGTAAAGGCGAGCGAAACGAGCTTGGGTTTTTGGGATAATAACTACGACGAGGTTTGGGACCATGTATAAACAAAAGGATTTGCTTCTTGTGCCTGTTCCGTTTAGTGATTTATCAAGCAAAAAGAGCCGCCCCGTGATTGTGATTTCGAATGACAAATACAATCGTGCGCAGGAGGATATCTTGATTGCCTCTGTCACTTCTTCGCCAAAAGATGAATCGTTCTCTGTCCTTCTCTCAAACGAATCCATGGAGAAAGGGAAACTCCCTTTGCCCAGCCGAATCCGATGTGATAAATTATATTCGCTTAGCACAAAAATAGTACGTCAGCACTATGGAAAAATAACAAATGAAAAGTTTCATGAGCTCCAAAAGGGAATCCAACAATTCATTTCCGAAAAAGCTTAATCCATTCAATATAAAAACTTGCCAATGCTGATTCGCGTATGCGCATCGCCATTTTCACCGACAGTTTTTGGCCGCAAATCAACGGGGTCACCACGAGCATCCTCAATATGGTGGGGGAGCTTTCCAAGCAAGGCCACCATTTCCTCATTTTCGCCCCAAAACCCAAAAAGTTTCCCTCAGACCCGCCCAAAATGAAAAACGTCGAAATCATCTGGCTGCCCGCGGGGCCCTTGCCCACGTACACGGATTATCTCATCGCGTATCTGTTTCCCCCCTCCGCCAAAAGAGCATTCTGGGATTTCCACGCCGATGTGGTGCACATCCATACGCCCTTTTTCGTATGCCAGAAAGGAATCAAGTATGGTCATCAACAACACATTCCGGTGATCGGAACTTTCCACACCCTGGTCTCCGAATTTTTAGAGTATGTTCCAATCCCGAAACTCACGCACAACCCGGTCATGAGACAGCTCACATGGGCGTTCACGAAGCACGTGTACGGGAAATGCGACGTGATCACGACTCCCACTCCCATTTTGGCCGGCGAACTGGAAGGGCATGGCTTCCATCACGTGAACGTGCTCACGAATGGAATAGATTACGACCTGTTTTCAAAAACAAAAGCCAAAAAACCTAAAAACAAAACCAATTTGGTGTACTTTGGCCGTGTTTCATTCGAAAAACGCATTGATATTGCATTGGAGGCCTTTTTCCTCCTGCAAAAGAAACACGCCAACATGGAATTTCATGTGATTGGCTCCGGTCCCGCCGAAGAATCCCTGAAAGAATTGTCCCACGAATTAGGCATCTCCAAAAAAGTACACTTCTATGGCGCCAAACGAGGAAAAGCGCTTGCTCAACTCGTGAAACAAAACCACATTCTTGTCGCTCCTTCTCCCATGGAAACGCAAGGATTGTACATTTTGGAAGGGATGGCCGCCGGCCTCCCCGTCGTGGGAGCGAATAGCCGCGCCATCCCCGTGGCCATCGGAAAAAACGAGCGCGGATTGCTTTTCGAGCCCGGAAATGCGGAAGATTGCGCCGAAAAAATCGAAAAGTTATTGAAAGATCCAAAACTGATGGAAACATTTTCGTCCGCGGGAAAAAAGTATGCGAAACGATTCAGCAAAAAAGCGATTGCAAAAGAATGGTTAAGGCTATACAAACAAGCCCAGTCTGGGCACCTTTAAATTCGACACTTTTTTCTCGCATGCATGCCCTCCCTTTCCCACGACATTCTCATCATCGGTGCCGGTTTAGCGGGTCAACGCGCGGCGATTGAAGGCCGCAAACAGAACATGGACGTGGGAATCGTCTCCAAGGTGCACCCCGTGCGCTCGCATTCCGTAGCAGCGGCAGGGGGAATCAATGCCGCGCTCGGAAAAAACGATGATTGGAAAACCCATTTTAAGGACACCGTGTATGGCAGCGATTTCCTCGCGGATCAGGATGCAGTCGAAATCCTCTGCAGGGACGCGCCTTCCCGCGTGTTGGAAATGGAAAGTTGGGGATGCGTGTTCTCGCGCACCAACAAAGGAGAGATTGCCCAGCGTTATTTCGGAGGAGGAACGCACCCCCGTACGTGTTACGCGGCGGACCGCACGGGACACATGCTCTTGCACACGCTGTATGACCAACTCATGAAAGCCAATCCGGTTGTTTACTCGGAGTATTATTGTATTTCCCTCATTCTGGAAGACCAAACCTGCAAAGGCGCTATTTTGTGGGATATTGAAAAAGGAAAACCCATCTCAGCCAGAGCCAAAACCACATTATTGGCCACGGGTGGATATGGAAGGGCATTCTCCCTGACGAGCAACGCCCGCATCTGCACGGGCGATGGTCTCGCTATCGCATTCAACGCCGGCTTGCCGTTGGAAGACATGGAAATGGTTCAATTTCACCCGACTGGAATGTATCAAAAAGGGTTTTTGGTGAGCGAGGCTTCGCGCGGAGAAGGCGCTTTTTTGCTGAATGGAAAATTAGAGCGTTTCATGAAAAAATACGCGCCCCAAAAAATGGAATTGGCCTCCCGCGATGTAATTGCTCGCGCGATTACAACGGAAATCCTGCAAGGAAGAGGCGCAGGCCCCAAAAAAGACCACGCGTGGTTAGACGTTCGCCATTTAGGGGAAAAAATAATCGACGAGCGCATTCCCGAAATACGAAAAACGGCACAGGAACAATTAGGAATCGATTGCACGAAAGAATTGATTCCAATCCAACCCACCGCACATTACAGCATGGGCGGGGTTCCCATCGATATAAACACGCGCGTGATTATCGATGCCCAAAATACTCCTATTCATGGGTTGTATGCCGCGGGGGAAGTGTCCTGTCTCTCCGTGCACGGCGCTAACCGGTTGGGTGGAAACTCGTTGCTCGAAACCCTTGTCTTTGGCCGCATCGCGGGACAAAAAATGGCCGAGTATGTTCGTTCGCACAAAAAAAGCGTGTTGATTCACGACTCGTCCCTGTACGAAGAGAATGCACGAACACGCATCGATTCGATTCTCCAAAACACGCACGGACACAAATCGCACGTGATTCAGCAGGAATTGCAAGAAATCATGATGCAGTATTGCGGCATCTTTCGTGATGCGAACGGATTGCAGCACGCCCTCCGCGTGCGGGAAAAACTAGAAAAAGAATCGTTGCAACTCCACGTGGACGACAAATCCCCCTATTTCAACACGGATTTAGTGGCGGCCTTGGAGACCCAAAACATGGTTTCCTTCTCCCACGCGATTATCGCGAGTGCCCTTGCCCGGAAAGAAAGCCGCGGTTCCCACACGCGCACGGATTATCCCTCTCGGGATGATCAGCATTGGCTGAAGCACAGCATGGCCATTCAAAAAGGGAAGAGTGTTCACCTCTTCTACAAACCCGTTACAATCAAAGGATATTCGCCGGAAGCGAGGCACTATTAGTATGCCCCCAAAAAACGAAAAAGCAAAAAAGGCACAGTCGAAGCGAGTCATTCCGCCCCAAAAGGGAATAAAAGTGCACATTCCCGAAAAGTGGCGCATCCGCGTTTCCCGCTTCAATCCCTTAATGGATTTTCAGCCCCGCACGCACGAGTACGAAGTCACCTCCCGCGAGGGGGAAAGCATTTTGGAACTGTTGCTGCGCATCAAGCATTCTCAAGACGGGAGCCTCACGTTTCGCGCGAGCTGCGGGTATGGGGGATGTGGCACGTGCGGCGTTAAAGTGAACGGAAAATCCGTTCTAGGATGTGTGACGCAAGTAAACGAACACCTCGATCAACACCAAACCCTGCGAATCGATCCGCTATACGAAGAGAAAATACTCAAGGATTTAGTGGTGGATGAAACCCAATTCTTTCACGAGCTACTCAAAGTCAAACCCTGGCTGGTTTCCCGTCCCCATGAAGAGAAACGCCACCACAAAATGGGCATCACTGATGTCAATCAATTAGGCAATAGCCAGCAATGCATCATGTGCGGGCTATGCAACAGCCATTCCGCTTGGGAAAAATCAGGAGAATTGGGCCCCGCCTCCTTCGTGAAAGGCTTTCGGTATGCCTGGGATATTCGGGACGGAGATACCAAACGAATGGCTCAATTGGAAACCTTTTTGCCCGTGCATTACTCATTGGAAAAGGCTAACTTATGTCCTCGAGGCATCTTTCCCGGGGACAAAATACGAGAAATCCGAGAGAAAGCCTCAAAAACAAAAGAAAAAATGAAAGAGAACGGAGAGAGGACCCACGAATGAAGAAACCCAAGATGAGAAAAGAGCAGGATGCTATGGGCGTCAAACGAGTTCCCTATGAATCATACGGGGGAATTTTTTCACTGCGCGCGAAAGAGAACTTTCAACTATCAAACCGGGAGCTTCCTTCATTATTTTTCAAACAGCTCGCGTTACTCAAGTGTGCGGCCGCTATCGAACACGTTCGTGCTAAAAGACTTGATGAAAAAGTGGGAAAAGCCATTATTCGTGCTTCCCGCGAAATCATGGCGGGAAAGTTTTCAAACGCATTCGATTTGGACGTGTTTCAAGCAGGAGCCGGGACCCCTTTCAACATGACCATGAACGAAGTCATTGCCAATCGTGCATTGGAAATCGTGGGGCAACCCAAAGGAAAATATTCCCTCATTCATCCCCACACGCACGTGAATATGATGCAATCCTCGAACGATGTCATCCCCACCGTGATTCGCCTAACAACAGTTGAATTTTCCCTGAAATTAGAGCATGAGCTCATCCAAACGATTCATTTGGCGGAAGAATTATCCAAAAAATACAAAAATCTCGTCAAAGTCGGTCGAACACACATGCAGACCGCGGTTCCCATTACCTTTGGCCAAGAATTATTCGTGTACGCCGAATCCTTACGGGATGCCTTGAAAAAAATTCGATCCGGCCGCGAAGGATTGTATGAGTTACCCCTGGGTGGAACCGCGGTCGGCACCGGGATCACCACCGAACCCGGCTACGATATAAAAGTCGTTTCGATAATTCGAAAACTCACGAAACAACCCTATTATCCCTCTCACCGAAAAATGCTGCTCACGAGCCACCTTTCAACGCTTGGGCACTATTCCAACGCTTTGTCCGAACTCGCCGACGAATTATTGATTTGGGCGAACGATTGGATTCTGTTGGGCTCCGATCCCTATGCGGGAATAGGGGAAATCCACTTGCCAGCGGTCGAGCCGGGAAGCAGCATCATGCCGGGAAAAATAAACCCCAGCATTTTGGAAGCCCTCAAAATGGTGACCGTGCAGGTGCAAGGAAACCACGAAACGATCCGGTTGTGCGAAGAATCCACCCAACTCGAACTCAATACGATGACCCCGATCTTGGCCGCCAACTTATTCGAAAGCCAAGAAATCCTCACGAATGGATTGAAGATGTTTCGAGAAAAGTGCCTGAAAAACGTCCAACCCACTTCAAAGATGAAGGCCTTGGTCCACCAAAGTTATTTCTCTGCCACTGCGCTCGATCCTTATTTTGGGTATGATGTCACCGCATACCTCGTGAAAAAAGCGATGCACGCGTGTGAGCCATTCGAAAAAATGCTGGTTTCGATGAAACTCTTAACTCCCTCCGAGGCCAAAATTCTTCTTTCCGCCGAAAGTCTCACGAGTCCTCGAAGAATCAGTCCCCAATTGAAGAAGGCCATCCAATCCCGGAAGGTTTTCACGGAGTTACGCAAACGCGTGCAAAAATTCTCGCGCTAAAGCCCGACCCTTTTTACCAACCCAATCAAAGCCACTGTCTTCAGACAGTGGTTGTGCGGCTTTGATTCCGTTGACGGGAAACAGACGTCCCGCTTCCCTGATGGGAAGCCCACGACTTTAGGCGTGGGAGGACGTCACCAAATAACCTACCATAAATAAAAAGGTCAAACCCATTTTTCCTTTTATGGCTCACCGATATTTCACGGTTGAAGAAGCGGAAGCGGTTTTGCCCAAAGTCAAGCGGCACATGACCAAACTCATGGCCTTACACGACGAGCTCACGGCTTTGTCCGGAGTCAAGGTTCACGCCGAATCCACGGATTGGACCGCTCACTTGCTTGCCATCAACATTAACAAGCGCTACCACGAGCTCTCCTTCAAATATTTCTACGAATTAGAAGCGGTTACACGCTTGGGTTGCCACGTGAAGGACGTAGCGCAAGGGTTAGTAGATTTTTACTCCAAAATGGGTGAAAAAGACATTTTGTTGTGCTGGCAATACGACGAACCCCAACTGTTGTTTTACCACGATGAAAAGACAGGGTATGAGGGGAGAGCCCCTATTTCACAGCTCCGGCAAAAGTTAGCCGAACAGAAGAAAGCGCTGTTGTAACCCTCTTTTTATTACCGAATCATCCCTACTTTTATTATGCCCTTGCCCCATGCTCAGCGCGTAAAGAAATATTTGGGGAAATACTCCCATCATGTCATCATCCGCGACAACGATTTGCACACGTACAACCATTTCCTGCAAAATGCGGGAGAAACCAAAACAATAGAAGACCTCATTGACCAATTCTTGAAAACAAAAACCCGGGTTCGCGTGTTGGACATTGGATGCGGGAACGGCCAAGCCCTGCACGAGCTCAAAGAACGATTTTCCGCCCGCATTCACACCATTGGAATTGATTTATTGCCCCTGGAGAATCCCGAAATGCTCGACGAATTCATCCAAGGGGATGTACACGAGGCCCCTTTGCCCCAAAACTGCGATTTGATCCTTTCCTTTCGCTCCCTGCACGAAATGGGAAACCTCCCCCCACTCATTCCCCGCATTGCTCTATCCCTCACGCAGGGAGGAAGGGCCTACTTGTGGGTGCGCATGCGTGACTATTTCGAACAAAAAATCGTTTTCTCTGAAGAAATGAGCGCAGAAGAGGAGAAAGGCTTGCTGGAGTTATCGCACCAGGCCCTTTTGAACGAATGCAAAACCCTAGTGGAACCCATCCTCCAACCCAACCCCGAAAACCCCGACGAAACCTTCGTTGCGGGGTACGTGGTTTTGCTATACAAAACCATCCAATCATAAGACTGTTTTATAGGGTTTTTCGTGGGTAGTTTATTCATTCACCAAGGAGGAATTTTTTTATGGGAACAGTTAAGCCCCTCACCTACAAAAGCCTACAAGGGCTCTCCGAAAAACAAATCACCGAACACCACGACGTGTTGTATGTAGGATATGTGAAGAAAACGGATGAAATCCGAGAAAAACTGAAAACAGTGGATTTGAATGCGGCGAACGGAACCTACTCGGATTTGCGCGAGCTCAAGCTCGAAGAAGGATTCGCCGTGAACGGGGTGCGCTTGCATGAAGGATATTTTGCTGCGATGGGCGGACAAGGAGGAAAACCCCAAGGAAATTTGTTAAAAATGATTGAAGAGGATTTTGGAAGCTATGAAAACTGGGAAAAAGAGTTTCGAGCACTAGGGTTGTGCGCCCGAGGATGGGTCGTGCTCGCGTTCGACTGGGAAGACATGAAACTCCATAATTACATTTGCGATGTGCACAACCATGGAGGAATATGGGGCTGCTCTTCGGTGTTGATTTTAGACGTGTACGAGCACGCGTACTTTTTGGATTATGGAACCAACCGCAAAGCCTACATCGATACATTCTTCAAAAACCTCAATTGGAAGATGATGGAAGAAAAGGCCGAGCATACGATGATGTGGGAACAGAGAGAAAAGGCGGGGGCTTGATGGGAAAAATTCCTCTCACACGGCGCTTTTAAGTTCCTTTCCAAAACCAGTTGATTTTATGGAAGCCAACCCAACACCCATTTACGACGTCGTCGTCATCGGCGCAGGTCCTGCCGGAGGAAGCGCAGGGATTCATTGCGCCAAAAAGGGATTGAAAACCATTATTCTGGAAGAGCACGTCACGGTGGGAGACCCCGTGCATTGCGGGGAATGCTTGAGTGAAATTTCCGAGATTCGCGTGCACATGAAATTCCCAAAAGAAGTCATCGCGTTGCCCGTGAATGGGGTTCAAGTCATCTTTCCGGACAAGCACCAGGTCCGGCTCACCGAAAAAGGATACGTGCTCGAAAAACACGCATTCGAAAAATGGTTAACGGGCGAAGCCCAGAACGCGGGAGCCGAGCTATCCCTTTCAACGCGCGTCACGGGACTAAAACGCGAAAACGAGGTTTGGAATATTGAAACGAGCAAAGGAAATTTTCGCTCCCGGTTCATTTTGGACGGCTCTGGCGCAGCGGGAGTGGGAAACCGTTTACTCAGCATGAACCCGCGTTTCCAAGTAACAACTGGAATCCAATACGAATTATTGGACATTCCCAATCAAGGATATTTGGATTTCTACATATGGCCGCGCCTCGCCGCGGAAGGTTATCTGTGGATGATCCCCAAAAACGATGGTCGCGCAAACGTGGGATTAGTCACGCACGATACCACAAGGGCAAAAATTTGTTTGGACCAATTCGTGAAAGAGATGGGTTGGGAAGAAAAATCAAAAGTGAAAACATTCGGGGGCCCCATTCCTTCTTCCGGACCAGTCAAAAACACGTTCGCGGAGGGCATTCTTCTAATCGGAGACGCCGCCGGTTTCACTTCACCGTTGTTCGAAGGCGGGACCCAATTAGGATTAGTTTCGGGCAGAATGGCTGCCGAAGTAGCCAAAGAAGCACTCACTCAAAACAAGTTCGACAAAAAATTCCTTTCCCGATACGAAAAAAAATGGAAACAAGAGTTTCCCGTTTACGACAAAATCATCCAAGGAAAAAAAGCCCTCTACAATTTTACGGAAGAAGAACTGAACCGCGTTGGCCACTTGATGCCGGACGAATTATCCAATCTTTCCGCACTCGATAAGGCCAAAGTGGGATTGAACGTGCTCACCCAAAACTACGACCTGTACAAAAAAGGAATCGTGGACGCCTTTTTGGCATTCGGATACTCGCGGGCACAGCACTATGGGTGGTAA
>CAYJRE010000028.1:0-13888 GCA_964372665.1 uncultured archaeon
TGATTCAACTGAAAAACCATTAGAAAAATTTTCACCCACAAAACATATACAATTAGAAGAAAATTGTCCCTTTGTTACTGAACCACCCAGACCAACTATTTTTGTTGTAAATGAATCAAACGCAATATTTTTATGTCGTAATGAATTAGGTATTTGATTCGGTGGCACGTTAGCACCGCAATATTGGAAGGAAGTCATTTCTAATATTTTTTTAGAAATTCCTTTATTTCAATTCTGGTCATCGTCTGGTGGTGTTTTTCATACTCTTTCTTGTCGCCTGTGTTCGTCACGACGAACCACCATTCTTTGTATTTTTGGTTGTTGTTTTTTCCTGTTTTTTCGGATAATTGACTCGGATTTTCGAGCGTTTTTCCGGTTTCTATTTCGAGGACATGTTGGCCGGAAACACGGGTCAATACGAATGTCATTATTTTTGCCTGCCAGTCACCACTCTATTTTTTCCCCCAATTTTGGGCGATATTTTTTGATCGAACCCTCGGGCATTTCCACAATATATTTTGCCTCTTTTTTGGGGGCGTAATGGATTATCCACGGTTGCAGATTTTCAACTAAGTCCACGATTTTTTTGTCTTCATCCAAAAAAAGCACGTCGATGGGCATGTTCATGAAGAGCATGTGGATGCTTGCATTATGTTTTCCTTTATTGTTTAAATGAAAAACCAAGGCATAATCGAATTCCCCGGGTTTGACCCACATCAATCCCCTGAAGCGTTGATAAAATGTTTTAGCATGCTTTGCGCGTAATAATCGAATGGTTTTTCCTTCGGCCTTCGCCAGAAATGACACTATTTTTTTTTGGTATTTCTTTTTATTTTTTTCCTGGCTTTTTTTTGTTTTTTTCATGGATTTTCCGCTACCTTTTTGGGTTTCTTTTCCAGGGGTTTATCGCTCAGCATCTCGAGGGGAGGAACCACGATTTCCTCAATGGCTTCTTGGACCTTCCAAATAGGATTTTGGTTGGTCTTCTCCTCGGCCATTTCCTCTTCTACTTTCACGTTTAGAGCGCGTTTCAGCGCTTCTATCTCCTCCAAGCGTTTCTTCATCTCCTTGAGCAATGAATCCCGCTGGCCGGGTGATAGTTCTTTTTCGTCCGAGGATTGTTCCATAAAAAATGACCGTTTTGGCCTGTTTTTCATGCAAAGGGAGAGTGCCTTTTTAATAATGCATTCCCCCCATTTTCTTCGCAAATACCGGTGGGATTGAATCCGTATGCCCCTGACTTCCATTGCATTCATTCCGGACGGAAACAGGCGTTACGCCACGCAACACCGCCTCAGTTTGGCCCAAGCCTATCAAGTAGGAACGCAACGCTCATGGGATGTCATGAAATGGTTGTCCGAATATCCCTCTATCAAAGTGGGAACATTCTACACGCTTTCCCTGGAAAACATCACGCGCTCCGCGACCGAGTTGAATGTGCTATTCTCCATTTTTGAAAAAGAGGCCGACAAAATATTGAAGGAAGAATTGTTCAAAACGCATGAATTCGCCATCAAATTTTTGGGGAGACTCGAAAGGTTTCCCATGCATTTGCAACAAAAAATGAATACGATTCAGGAGAAGAGCCAGAATTATACGAAGCGCGTCATCAATGTGGCGATTGGGTATAATGGAAGAACGGAAATCGTGGATGCCGCCAAAAAACTAGCGGGAGACGTTTCAACCCAAAAAATCGATGTGAATGCGGTCACCGAAGAAACGTTCAAGAATTATTTGTACTCCAACTTCCAAGACCCGGACATGATCGTGCGCACGGGCTTTACCAAAAGGCTTTCCGGTTTCCTCACCTACCAAAGCGTGTACTCCGAATTGTATTTTTTGGATAAATACTGGCCGGAGTTCTCCAAGCAAGATTTAGCAAATGCCGTGAACGAGTTCGAAAGCAGAGAAAGACGGTTTGGGAAATAATACGCTATCAACGTGTCACATTGATTTGCATGGTTTTGGAGACATCGCCCGACCACGGGATATCCAATTTTGCCGTCAGCGTAAAATGATACGTCGTTTGCGTGCTGGGCAACGCCCCCAGCATCTGTCCGAATTTCAACGCATCCCCGATGGCTCCCCCGATTGGCGGCGATTGGGTTTGATTGGGTAATATGTCAGCGGGGATGGCGATCTCGAATGGAAATGTCTGCGGCGCGGGAGTGGGGGCGTATTCCTTTTCTCCCGACAGGGTTTGCTTGAAATCGATCAGCGTCCGCATGTTGGATGCATTGGTTCGTGAACCGGTTTGTACTACCATCCCTTGCTGCGTATCTCGGACTTCCTGGCCCAAAAAGACGACGCATAACTCGCGGGCCTTCGCATTCTCATTCAATTGCAAGGCGACAAAGCCCTTGATGGTTTCTCCGGGTTTGAAGTTCACGCGCTCCAGCTTGATTTCAATCGTTCCCTTGGGCTTACCGAAAAGACCCAGAATCATCCCCAACATCCCTCCATCCTCTTTCACGTATGTTGCAATGCTTTCCTCACGATATATTCGGGCCACTCATGGTCGGTCAAGAACTTGACGATTTGCTCGTCGTTCATCCCTTGGGCGCGATACTGCTCGATATAGGGGATGAGCTTGACTATTTTTTCCGCTATCTCTTCAGCCGTTTCTTTTTTAGGCGACGGCTGGTTTGCAACGGGTTTCCCCATTCCCTGTTGTATCAGGGTGGAAACCTGTTGAGCCGTCCCATGTTTTCGGGAATACGTCAAATAATTCGTCACTTCGTCCCGGAATTCGCTCTTGATTTCGGTGGGTCGCGTGACTGCCACGTAAAACAGGGTGAAATAGATGGTCTTGACCATGTTCACGAAAATGGAGGCGATGACCAATAACATGACCACGATCACGAAGAGCAATAGGAATGGAATCCATGTCTGGAAGAAAAATCCGATGGCCGCCCCGACGAGCAATAGGACGATTCCCAGCAAGGCCAATCCCCCCATGAATGCCCCGCCCACGAAGTCGATTCCAAAAACTCCTACCAATGCCCCGGGAATGTTGTTTTTGATATTGGGCAGCGTCCGGATGACCTCCCCCGCTTTCTTATCCTCTATCACATACGCAGGGAGCAAATAGTTCCCTATCAAGTCCCAGGACTCCTCCAGCGCTCTGGCCGCGAACGACAAGACGATGGCCACGATAAAACCCAACACCCCTTTTCTATTCCCGGATTTGGAACGCAACCCGGTCGCCAACCAATTCACCACGAAATCGATCACCGTGATGAGAAAAATCCCCCCCATTTTTTTGTTGGCTCGTGCAAACCCCGATCCGGCGTTGACGGGAATTCCCGTGAACGTTCCATACACCATCCAACATTGTGCAGCCCGCAAATACGTCCCGATGAATGGCAAGACAAAGAAAAGGAGGATGAAAAAAAGAACGATGAGAGGAGTTGCCAGCGCGGCAAACGTGCTTCCCAAAGATGCGAATGCCACAATTCCGATGACCAACAGCAGCAGGCTAACCACTGCCAAGACCGCTTGAATCACCGTCGGTTTCACGATCGCGGGATTCCTTCCCACGATTACGAACGTGTACTTGATGAGGCTAATCGTGTCTCCCATCGCGTCGAAAAAACCCATTCCAGTCGAACGAAAGGGGGATATATAATACTGCCCTCCCCCAACGCATCCGTTGCATTTGGCGGTTTGCTCCCTCTTTCCAAACGAATAATTCCATATTTTCTTTTTTTTTTTAGTTGAGGGGAAATGTGATGCTCCAATTGCCCATGCGAACGCCCGTCGAGTACGAGGACAATCTCACTGAAACTCCCACGCCCGAAGCCCCTGCCTTGAAGGCAGGGGTAAAGGCGTCGCAATGATTATTGCGTTTTTTCAAAGCAATCCCAGAAGAAGCCCACGCCTTTAGGCGTGGGAGTTTCACGCGTCTCATTCTCACCGAGAGCCAAAAAATGGAAAAACCCATTTTGTTTTTGGATTGCCAGAGCACGCTCACGCGCTATCTCCTCTCACGGTCAGAATTGAAGCCCGTTTTCGACCGTGTTTCAATCCTCTCCATCCCAACTTCGGATGCGCTTTTGTTTTCACTCAAGACCATTTCTCTGCGCTCTCACTTGCAGGGGAAGCGCTTCCTCTTCATTTCTCCCTTTTACCACTTGCTCTCCGGCTTGAATGCGTGGAAGCAAAAAATGTTTCTTCTGCAAATCGAAAATCATCTCGAAAAGATAGAAAAAAAGTTTCCCTTGCACGTGGTAGTGGCGGAAGAGTGAAGGATTTTTTCATTTACGCTTTTTCGAGTATTTTGATTATGCGGGGATATTTTTTGATTAATTCGTCCGCAATTCGCATGACCTCGTCGTGATCGGCAGGAATAGCCTTGAATTTTGATGTAGGAAGTACTGTTTTCTCGGTCACCATCGCGCGATCCTCCAGTATACCCTTTCTCTTCCACTTTATTAAACTATGGACGATGGGATAAATTTCAAGCGGGGAATCGTACGTGACGTTTTCATTCCCTCCGGCCAGTTCGAATACGAGCCAAATGATTTTGTATTCAGGACTATTGAAATCATAACTAAACGTTTCGTTAATCGCATCTAACGGTCTTTGTCCACCTTCTATTTTTTCATTAATCGTATCCAATTTTTTGTGAGCGTACTGTTCGCTATACGTCGGTTCTAACCCGTTTTCTATTAATTGGGCCCCAAATGCGACAAATGCTGCGCGCTTGTTCCCATCATTAAAACAATGTCCCTTGACTAAGTGAAAGAGCAAATAGGTAGCCAAGTAGGCTATTTTCTCTTCTACGGATTGAGGAAACACCCCTGCCTTTTCTGGAAATTCGTCCAGACCACCAAAAATGAAATCCAGATTGCTCTCCGAATTGAACCCTTCCGCTTGGAGAATTAGCTTTTTGTGAATGGCAAGAATATCCGCTTTCGAAAGGGCAAAATACGTCGGCATATCCGTTATCAATCTTGGTGATTTTAATATCCCCTATACCATTCCGCCGAGAATAATTTGGTATTGAAACGATAATACTATTTTGATATTTTTTGAGGGGTCATCCCCAAAAAGGAGGTCTTGTCTTCCCATGCTGATATGTATCTTCCCAGTTAAGCACCGATGCTTTTGTTCTTTTTTTTTCCAGCTTTCCTTCTCAATGCATGTGCTAAACTAATCGCATGGTCTTTGGCAGCGCCAGTTAAACCCATAGCCAGCTTTTCTAGTTCATTTGCTTTCGCATATAGTTCATTAGCGCGGGCATCGAGTCTTCCCGTGCGCGCTGACTTAGTCCAATAATTGCTGCGTTGGCAATTCCACGGAGAACTTTCGCAGGACCCCTGCCGGTTCGCTGAAGAGCCCTTTTCATTCACGGTCCTCCGCTTGAAGACTTCACAACATCACCATAAGCAAAAAGGGGGGAAACCAGGGAGCTGCAAACAGGTTTGCAGTGTGGTTCCCCTCCCTAACTCCCAATACGTGTCAAAGGGAGGCCGCTTCTCCTATAAAAGCATTCATCCTTCGAAAAGGAAAAACAGGGAGATGAAAAGTGCTAGGGGCATCCGGACACCGGGTTTCCGACTTGGCATATGGTTAAGGGTTGGCGCCACAAATCCCGGTCGGGACCGTTGTTCCACCGCGTGAAATACAGGTGGGGTCGATTCGTTGTCTTTTCGAAGTTCGGGTCAGTTGGATCAGCCAATTGGGCATGATCGATGAGTGAGGGATAGATCTCGGCCCCGATAGGTTGTCCCGACTGATGGCAGGGTGGCGTCGCTGAAACCGCTTCCCGGATGAGCTTGCGATTGGTCCAATTGATGAGATCGGTTGAGGTGGAGTAATAAAACCCGCAAATCCAATCGTTGGGGTTGGCGGGATTCGGGTTCACGACTCCGGGTTTGGGTTTGACGCTAGAACCCATGAGTAAATACTTTTGCAAATACGTATTGTACGTCAAGCTCCCGGCCAATTGGTCGATTTGGTTCTTGCTGATGAAGGCACAGTTTTGCGTGTTGGGGTTGGATCCCCACGGACTACGGAGTTGGATCGTGAAATCGGTTCCATCCCATGCACGCCACGAGGAAGGGTCACCTAGATTGTTGGTGCGCATGATGCATACCCCTCGTGTACTGGAATGCGGAATCGGGCTGTTGATGGCGTGGAAAACAGAATAATAATAATTCGTGCGCTGGATGATATTGCTGGGAATAAACTGGCCATACGTGGGGGCTACTCCACTATTGAGGAAGGGATCCCACGCCACCGGACTCGCGGCCACTAAATGGGCCGCGTTGGCGGTGTTTTGCTGGAACGTGTGCCCGCCATCATCCGACCATGCGTATGTGATGCTTGTTTCGTTGCATGGATTGCTCGCGAAAACATCTCCGATGGAACACGGGGTGTTGGTGATGTTCCGTCCGTCGTGGAATTCGTTGTGCACTAGGGCATGGATCCGATTCGTACTCGTGTCGCGGTACATGCCTCCAATCCATTGCTGGTGATAATACGTGCTCGGTGCCGCATTCGGGTTGGTCGTGTTTCCCGACCCGATGACCGGGCCCTGGCTGCAGTTGGTCTGCAAATCAGTGAAATTCGTGCCGAACATGAAATAATTGTTGGGTGCGTTTCCCCGAGAAAGCAACAATTCGGGTTGCCCGCCGACGATAGTGTGGGTGCGTACCGCATGGGCCTGCAAATCCGGCAAATCCCACAAGTTGTTCTGTGTGTTGCACGAGCTCGTACCATAATCCCACACCTTTTCTTGGGCTCCGATGCCAAACGTGATTTCTCCCGGTATCGTGGATTGGCTCGGAGTGCCGGCACAATTCGGGTTCGGCGTTTTGCTGTCGCAGGCCTGCAACCGGTAAAAATACGTGGTCTCGTTTTGAACAGTCGTGTCATCGAAGGGACCCGGTTGGGTCGTGGAGGGAAGGACGATCGTCACTCCTGGGCTTGGGCTGTCGAATCGTCCCACGAGCACGGCATCGACCTGGGTCTGATTCGTTCCCCGGATAATCGTGTATTTGACCGGAGGCGTGGAATTGGGTCCCGGATCGCTTGCGGCATAGCTGATGGCCACCTGGCCCAATCCGGGCTGGAGCGAAAAAACCGAGATGATAGGGGGAGTCGTGTCCGGACTCGAGGCATTGGGGGTCGCGGGCACCGCATTGCTTCCCGAACAATTAGGGATGGGGGCCGAATCACATGCTTCCAATCGATAATAATACGTGTTTCCGTTGCTCACACTCGTATCGTTGAATGGACTCGGTTGGGTCGTGGAAGGCATCACGACCGTGACCCCGGTTCCACCGTTCGAAAAGCTTCCAGGTTGGATGGCATTCACCGCGGAAGCACTCAGACCCCGAATGATCACAAACCGAACCGGGGGCGAATTGGTCGGACCCGGGTCAATAGCCCCATAATTCAATGCCACCACGGCATCTCCGGGACTCGCAGTAAAGGTGGTGATCGTGGGAGGAGTTGTGTCTCCCCCGCTCGAAGGTTGGGGGGTTCCGGAGAGCGTGGTGGAAGCGGCACAATTTGGTGCAGGCGCGCTGTCACACGCTTGTAAACGATAATAATAGGTTGTCCCGTTCACCAATCCCAGGTCTTGGTAGGGACCCCCTTGCGTCGAATCATTTACTAAGATGGTGATTCCCGTTCCTCCATTTTGAAAGGCACCCACGCTCAAATTATTCAAGGAGGCCGCGGTCGCGGCGCGGACCAACGTGTATCGGACTGGAAGCGAGGTCACGCTTCCCGCTTCGCTTGCGGCATAACTCACTTGGATTTTGGAATCACGTGGCAAGAGGGAGAACGTGTTAATGATCGGCGGGGATGTATCCGGCGAGCTTCCCGAGGAAGGGGTTCCGTTCTGGATTCCCGGATAGACGATACAATTCGGGTTGGAAGACAGGTCGCAGGCGCGTACCCCATAGTAATATGTCGTCCCATTCACCAATCCGCTGTCCAAGAAGGAGGTCGCGGTCCCGCTGTATATTCGAAACACGCCGGGGGGAGGATAGTCGTAACTGTTTGCGGTTCCCAGGACTTGGACTCCTTGCAAGAGCACCGTATTCGTTGAGCGGAGCAGCGTATACGTGATGGGAGGGGAATCATCCGTCGCCGAGAAAAAGGCTTGGTTCTGGGCATTCCCGGACTGGACATAGAAATGCGTGAAGCTTGGGTCTTCCGTGTCCACGTTCGAGCAGGACTGGGATTCAGCGGGTTTGGTGACGACGCTCGCGCAGGAATGCAAATCGGTGCATGACCGGGTCTGGACATCGTTGACGCAGATACTCCAACCCGTGCAACTCCAGTTTTCGATGCAGGAACAGGATTGGCTTGTCAGGGGTTTCTGGAGCGTGGTCCCGCACTGGTTCGAATCCGTGCAGGCACGGGTCTGGTTTCCTCCCACGCATGTGGACCAGGGGGAACACACCCAATTCTCCGAACAATCGGGGCGGCAAATCCCGCAATCAGTCGCGCACGTGGCACAATTTTCGCCCTCGTCGCAGAGGGAATCCCCGCAAACCATGGGTTGAACGACCCCGCACTCCCGTTGCGTCACGGGTTTTTTATCCGGGGTCGGGCAATTAGCGGTTTCAACGCATGCACGGGTTTGTTTTCCCTCCTCGCAACTCGACCAGGAGGAACAAATCCATTTTTCGGAACAAACTTCGGCTTCCTTTGGGGGAAAAAAACCCACATACACGAGGAATGCTCCGACCCCGAAAACAATTAGGGTAAGGATTATCCCCCCCTGCAACGCATTCATACGACTTCATTTGAAATAAAGCGCCTTTAATTACCTTTCTTGCACTCCTTTTTCTTGAGAAGAAACTTTTGGAAAAAGTTTCACCAAAATGTTGATTGACCTTTTCCTAAAAGGTCAAAGAAAAGTGGCGCCCGGTCAAACAACCTTTGCCTCGCAAACGTTGGCGAAAACCAATCAAAAAGAAAAACGAGGGGTATTGCGCAGCAATACCCCGGGAGCGAGCGGCCAATGCTAATGGCCTGCTATTGGCACTTCCCCACTATTTGGGTCGCGCCGGTGAACCACAATCCTGAAAGGTTGGGCGTATTATACTTGTAAGCCATGTTTCGAGAGAACGTCTGCCCGGCACTTCCCCCGCAGGTGAAGCTCGTGCTTGAAACCGTGGCTTTTCCCCCCGCCGAAATAGTGGCATCGGTCACATCGATTTGGGAACCAGACCAATTCACATCCGTAATCGTAATAGTGCCTGATGTGAGATTTTGAAACACTAAGGAACCGGTTCCACTCACAGGAATTCCCCATTCAATCAATGCCAAGGGTTGCGTTCCCCCCCAATACGCTTTGCTTGCTGCCTCCGAGACACCAGTCCCAAAGCTGGGAAACACTCCCAAGACACCTACCACGACTAACGCAATCACAATGACTATGGCCAAAATAATCAAGTATTCGGTCGTACCCTGCCCGCGCGAAAAAGGAACCATGGATCAAACCCCGCTTCAGCGAATAATGGAGAGAGGTATTTAATGCTTGTGCCTATGATCCCGAGTCACCCACCCAAAAGACCGGCGAGCATCGCTTTGGCCACAAAATACGCTCCAAACGAAACCACCACCATGATGGGAGTAAAACGCAACCCCAACCACGGTTTTCCTCCTCCAATCAATCCCATAAAGATTCCCGCCAGAATAGCATTCCCCATCAACAACACGAATGCCATGCTCTCCAAAAAATGGGGGGTAATCGACAACTTTTGACCCAAAAAACTGAAGCTGGTTGAAGCGGTATTTCCCAAGGCACTCTGCCCCTGAATCCGGGCAATCAATGCCACAAACTCCACAGAAACCGCCATGAGTAGGGGAGTAGCAATCACCATCACGAAGGCAATGAAAACGATATACGTTCGCGTACTGCTTTCCAGCTCCTTCCTCAAATCCTGAGTCCGCCGCAAATCCACGGCCGCACTCTCGAGCAATTCGGCAATCTTTCCCCCGCTTCGCACGGCTTGCAAGAAAAAGCGAACGGTTTCATTCAAATTCGACGATTTAATCTTCTGACTCACGGAAGCCAACGCGCTGCCAAAGGATTCGGTTCCCAACGAGCGCGTCGTCACACTCCGGATTTCCTCCGACAATGGACCAAATTCCGGACGAGTCGAACTCTTGAAGGCCGAAAAACTAGTCATTCCCGCGCGAATGTTTCCCGCCACCATCAACAAGAAATCCGGCAAAATTTCTTCCACCTTTCTTCGACGGTTTTCGATCGCATAATACAGTTGAAGGGCTCGCCCTCCCAATCCCAACAAAAAACCCAACAAAAGGCCAATGATGATTCCCGCCTCCCCGGAAAGAGTAACTCCCGCCAAATTGTTCAACCATTCATTAACAAACGTCAACGAAGCCCAAAGGCTCAAACCTCCCACCATGCCTGCCAGCAACACTACGAGAATGGTTTTGCCGACCCATGTGGAGTATTCTTGCACGTATCCGGCTTGCCTTACTTTTTCTTCGGCCAGCTGATGAAGTCCCTTTGGCAAGAGCCGCCCTACTCTGAAAAAAAAACCGTTCGACATATATTCACGCATACCCCCTTGGCGCGCGGGAACCAATCAGTCCAATCAACACGATTTGGACAACAAACGCGGCCCCCACCGTTACAAAAATGGTTTCGGGTTGAATGTCACTCCCCCCAATCGAAGAAAGAATCACCATGAACGTGATTCCAATGGTTGGAAGGGCGGCGGCGGTCAACAAATACAATAAAATCCACAAATTCAACTCCGCGGCATAATTCTTGATGGCGCGTGAACGAAATTCATTCAAGGATTCCATGATTGAAGTCAGCGCGGTGCTTAATGGGGAACCCGCCCGAATACTGGTCACCAATTGCCAAATCGTTTTCCGCAAAAAAGGAGAATCGGTGCGTAACGCCATCCTTTCCAGGGCCGCGCTCTCATTCACGCCCGCATTGATGTCCTGCACGACACGCTCAAATTCTTCCGAGATAATCCCATAATTGGATCTCGCCACATTCGCCATGGCATCATACAGGCTTACCCCCGAACTCACTTGGATTTGCAAACTCCGCAACGCAAACATGAGCCCTTGATCCACTCCCTGCACCGCTTGCCCGGCCATGATGCGGGGATAAATCAAATGAAGACCAAAGGATGCCAAGGCCGCAATCGTACCACCCGCAACTCCCCACTGAAATGCGTGATAATTGATTTCCCCCAATGAAAAAATACCCAAAACCAAGACCAAAAAACCACCAATAATTCCATACATGGCCGCGGAGATCACCGTCGCCGCCAAATAATTTTCTGGCGCAATGCGAAGCTTGGCCTGCTCCAGCGATTGAGACAAAAAAGGAAGCAGGCGCGCGAAACGAGACATAGACCCACTCACCCGTGAAGGCAGGGAATTCGCTTGCTCAATCGAAATCAGCATGAATTTGACCCGCATGATGGATTAAACCCCACTCGCACTCGAATAATGGTTTTTTTCAAAAAAAGAAGCCGGATCCCTATCCCCACGTGCGGCTTCCTTGACACGGTTTGGATTTGCATAAAATTCGCGCATGGCTTTACCAACCTGGGATTGGTTGCCATAATCATGCTTCACCAACCACTCCAAAATCATGATGCGATCCAACACCTCCTCTTGAATCTCGCGCTCACTCATCCCAGTATGCAAATTCAACTTTTGAATCAGGCGCGCGGGCTCCCCCATCTTTTCAAACGTGTCTCCACGCGCAACCCAATGAAAAACAGAATTAACTCCAATCTGTTCGGCGGTAGTTCCACTCTCGATTTCAACCAGCTCTAATGTTCGCCGAAGATTATTTTTTCGGTCACGATATTGAACAACAATCAAATCCAACGATTCCACTTCCAACGCGGGCAACGCAATCGGGGGCTCAATCAGCCGCCGCAAGACTTGCCTCCCCGAATCCGCGTGAATCGTGGCATACACGCTATGACCCGTGTGCATGGCCTCAAACAACGTTTCAGCTTCCTCTCGGGTACGCATCTCTCCTACAATCAAGCGGTCCGGTCTCATTCGCAACGAGGACAAAAGCAAATCCAACATCGCCACTTCCCCCGCGCCCTCCGGATTTGGATTACGTGTGGTCATGGAAACCCAATTCCAATGCATATACTCAGGCAAATTCAATTCGCGTACATCCTCTATAGTAATGATGCGTTGATGAGAGGGGATAAACGCGCACAACGCATTCAGTACGCTGGTTTTTCCGCTGGCCGTGCTCCCTGCAACCATGACGGACAATTCGTACTGCATGGCAAGCCACAACCATGCCGCTATTTCCACCGACATGGTTTTATCTTTCCCCACGAAATCAATAATGGTCCACGGAATGCGGGCAAACCGACGAATGGTTAGCGTGTTTCCTTGGGAGGAAATGGGAAACAACGTGGCATTCACACGGTCTCCGGACAACAGGTGCGCATCCAAAATGGGGTGCAGATTCGTAATTTCTCTCCCATTCTTTCGCGCGATCTGCGCCGACAAATTCTGAATCTGCTCCTCAGTCGAAATTTTCAAATTTGTTTTCATCCACCCATACTTTCGATGGTACACCGTGACCGGAGTCTTGGACGAATTGATAGCAATTTCTTCCAAGTTGTTATCGCTCATCATGAGTTCCAATTCCCCCAACCCATACAAGCTGTGCAGCATATGGCCACCGAGCGCGTTTAAGGATTCATCCGCCATCCCAGGGAATGCGCTGGCCAATTGGACCTTGGCCGCGTCCGCGAATTGCTGCTTCAGTTTTTTCCCTTGCTCCACGTCCGCCAAATCAATCGTCTCGATTGCCACACTGGTGGCAACCTTATCGCGCAATTCCTCCAAGATGGCTTGCGTGTATGCCCCAAACGTTTGGATGTACAACGAGTAAAACGGGCGGTTATCCTCCTTGAGCAACACCACCGTCACGTTCGCGTTCACGTTATCGGCCGAAAACGAGTATTTCTCCAAAACTTCCCCTTCCGGCTGCGGCAAAATCTTTTCCTCTAATTCTCGGATAACACGGACTCTGGGGCTCTGCAACAACGAAGCCGGGTAATCCAACTGGACGATGCCGCGTCGCTCCAACAACTTCAAAACCTGTTCCATATCAACGGGTTTCCAACCGGAAGCCTTGGCCAACTCATCCAACCCCATCTCTTTCTGGGCACGAACCAAGCGAATGGCATCATCCACCATCAATTGCACCCCTATCGGGGATGTGATAGGGCCCTTTTCGCCGCCCATGGGCTTCTTTCCCGTGAATAGGGATGTAGAAGGAATCTCAGGCATACTCGAAACAGCGAAAAGGGTCTTTATTATTGTATTTACCTGGACTTGCTGTGGGGGGTTAAAAACCGAATTAGCCACGAAATTGAAAGGGTTTTTGTTGAACCTTTTTCTCAAAAAGGTTCTGTGGAGTTGGCACGGGCCAGTTTCGGCTGACCACTACGGTGCACTACTATTGGGGATTTGTTTAAAACAAATCCCCACGTAGGGCTTTTTGATCAACCTTTTTCACTGAAAAAGGTTGCGGAGTTGGCAGAGCGGTCAAATGCGCTGGTCTTGAAAACCAGAGGGGCAACCCTACGGGAGTTCGAATCTCTCACTCCGCGTGAACTCCTTTTTCTCTTTTGAGAAAAGAGAAAAAGTACCCTCCGAGTCAAAAAGAGAAAACGAGGGGTATCATTGAAATGATACCCCGAACTCGGAGCGGCCGGACGAAAACGGCCGTTCCAAATCTCTCACTCCGCGCTCGCTTCCGATCGAGCGTGCCGGTATAGAGGTATCGCGTGGCGATACCTCGGCTGGATATTCTTTTTGACTGGGCGCTACTTTTTCTTGTAAAGAAAAAGGAGTGCGTTCTGTATCTCTCACTCCGCGT
>CAYJRE010000029.1:0-13699 GCA_964372665.1 uncultured archaeon
GCAAGACAATTGGAGCGCTTGATGACCGAAGAGGCGCCGGAAGCGTTTTTGTGAGCCGTTTTCGTCCGGCTGCACCGAACTCGTGGTATTGCTTATCCCAATACTACTCAATTAATTTTAGTTCGTCAATCCCCCTTTTTGCTTCCGTGTTTTTGACGTAAATTTTCCCGAGGCTTTTTTCTAAAAAGGCTCTCGCGAAGCAATTTTTCCCGAGGCTTTTTTCTAAAAAGGCTCTCGCGAAGCCCTTGGTTTTTAAGGGGATTTTATCTGGAGTTTTTTCATGTTGCACACGCACCCCAATGGTTCGAAAAAGAACGGCGTCAAGCGTTTTATGGAAGTCGAGTCTCCCCAATACGGGGCCGTGTATGAGAAGATTCTCGAGGATGCAGTGGAGAATCCGGGTCACGTGTTTGTGGTGATTGACCCCCCCGATCATTCCGTTGAGCAAGTCGAAGCCATCGCCAAGGCTGCTGACCGAGCAGGCGTTTCCGCGTTCGCCGTGGGGGGAAGTTTGGGTGCGCAGGGGAAAACCCTGGACGATTGCATCGCCGCGATTAAATCTCAATCCAAGAAGCCCGTGATTTTGTTTCCAGGGAACATTGCCACGCTCTCCACGAAAGCGGATGCTTTGTATTTTATGTCCATGCTCAATTCGCTGGATCCCTATTATATTTCGGGTGCGCAGATGGCGGCCGCGTATCCTGTGTTTAACATGAAAATAGAGACGATTGGCACCGCGTACTTGGTTTTTGAGCCCGGCCAAGCCGTGGGATGGGTGGGTAATGCGAAACTGCTCCCGCGAAAGATTCCGTATTTAGGGGCAATGACCGCGTTGTCCGCGCAGATGATGGGTTTTCAACTCATTATTTTGGAATCGGGTTCAGGCGCTCCTTCTCCTGTTCCCCCTGAATGCATTGCGGCGGTGCGAAAGTTTGTTCACTTGCCTATCATAATTGCGGGGGGCGTGCGCACGCCCGAAGACGTGTATGCGTGCATTGCGGCCGGAGCCGACATCGTGCACATCGGCACCAGCATCGTGAATGCGGCCAATGGAAGCATTCCCAAAGCCGAAAAACTCATGAAAGAACTCGTTGAGAGTGCGAAGAAAGCCGGGAAAGAACGAAACTAATTACAAGGTTACATAATAATTCTTCAGCAACAATGCATCTTTTTCTTGTCCCGGGCATTCGGTAATGAGGATTCCGCCCACGTTGTGCTCTTTCAGGCTTTGCATCATGGCTTTCCAGTTGAGTGTTGATTCGGGTGAATCGAAAGAGGTGTGGTGCCGTTCTCCTTTTTCGGAGAATGTGATTCCGCAGCATTGGATGTGCAAGTCCTTCAGGTAATTCGAGTCGAATTTCTCTATCTTTTGCAAGATTTCGTCGAATTTTTCTTTTTCGGTCAAGCTCCCGTTGCTCGTGGCGTGGGCGTGTCCAAAGTCCATGCACCAGCTCATATTTTTTTCTTTGGCGATTTCCATGCACTCTTCTAACGTCCCCCATTGGCTTTTCTTTCCGGCGAACTCCGGCGCGATTTTTATTTTTATTTGGTCGTTATCCAATTTTTCATATATTTTTTGGCACGCATCGATTATTTTTTGCTTAATGTTTTCGGAATCGTAATCGTGCCTGAACGCCGCGTGCACGGCCACGCTTTCCGCTCCGCACAATCCCCCCATTTTGCAGGCGAGATACAATCGTTCGATGCTCGCGTTTAGGGTTTCGGGGTTTTTGGCGTTGAGGTTGATGTAATAGGGGGCGTGTGCCGTCAGTCGAATCCCTTCTTTTTTCTTCATTTCATTCACTTCTCGGGCTTTTTCTTCGCTCCGCACGTAAACGGATTGCACGAATGCGAGCTCCATGGCATCCAAACCCAGTTTTGGGATGGTTTCCACTCCATAAACGAGGCCTTTTCCTCCTGTGGCGAAGGGGATTCCGGAGGGCCCAAACCAGAGTTTTCGTGTCATGCCTGTTTTGGTTTCCGAACCGGTAAAAAATATAATGGGTTTCTGACTTGGTTTCGTATGCCCTCCCCCAAGAAAAGCGTTTCGATCTCCCGTTCTTCCGCCAAAAAAAAGCCTCTTTCGGTTCCGCGGCCTTCCAAGCCTAGTGCCTCCCTCACGCTTCCTTCCTTTGGCCGGTTTTCTTTTTCTATCTCGCTCGATGCGTCCATAATGGATGGGAAAGTGACCAAGATCGATTTTTCTTCAAGGGGCCCGGAACCCTTTCATCGGATCGTCGCGAAAGGGTGTGCATTTTTTCGAGGAAAAACCCTGTCCCAGATTGAGCAGGTCACCCTCCCTGTTTTTTTGGAGGAGATTGATCCGTCGCCAGAAGAGAAGCCATTTGCCGAGTACGCGCTTTCCGCCTTGCAGGATGTGGTTTCGCGCTTGCCGTTCGATGATCCCCTGTCAAAGGCTCTGACTCGGTTGCATGTTTTGAATCGGGAATTCAAGTACGGCACGCTGCTCCCAGATTTGGAGGATTAGGAGAACGTTTTCAATTCGTTTAATTCTCGATACGTCTTTTCGAGTGCTTCTTTTGTTGAATAGCGCGGTTTCCATCCTGTTCTCAATGCTTTAGTGATGTCGTATTCGCGATGCTTGAACAATCGTTTCACATGCGCAGGAATGAGCAAGGGTTTTTTTCCCATTATTTTTCCGTATATTCCAAAAAGGTGGCTGATTGCCATCCCTGCACTTTTTGGAATGGTTCCCGTTTTTTTTACATGAAGGATGTCTGCAATCATGTCCACGACTTCCCTTAGCGAGTGAACTTCTTTTTCGGCACAAATGTAAATTTCGTTGTACATTTCTTCGTTTCCGAGTGCGTGTTCGATGAATGCCACCAAATCATCCACCTCAATCATTTGCCACGGGTTTTTTCCTTCTCCGATTAATGGAAATCCTTTTTTGATGGTTTTGAATATTTTGGACCAGTAAGGGTTTGGGCCAATCACCAGCGCGGGTCGAATGATGGTGACTGGAAAAACCTCTTGGTAGTTCCATACCCTTTTTTCGGCCTCGGTTTTGGTTCGTTCATATGCCGTAATGGGTTCTCCAATCGTATTTTCGTCCATTTTTTTGGTTTGTTCTCCGTACACTCCGACCGTGCTCAAAAAGATGAATTGGTGGATGTTGTTTTCTTCTGCGGTTTCGAGGAGGTTGACGGTTCCTTCCACGTTGGTTTTCCATATTTCTTCTTCGGTTTTGGTTTCATCCAATTCGGCGGCTGCGTGGATGACCACTTCAACATTTTTCATGATTTTTCCGCAGTCTTTTTTGTGGGTGATGTTGATTCCTTTTCTTCTGTTTGCTTCCGTGATCGTGTGTTTCTTTTTCAGCTTCTCTACTAGTCTCTTTCCTATCATTCCCGTGCTTCCCGTGATTAGTATTCGCATGCTCTCGCTCCCTTTTTCCTCGTGGATTAAAACACCGCCGGCACGATTCCGATTAATGTTCGTGGGAAAAGATAGGTTAGTCCGACTCCCATTAATAGGAATGGGGCGAATTTGGGTAATCTTCGATAAACGGGCATGGTTTGGAATCCCATGTGCGTGAGTTTCAACACGTCTTCGGTTCCGATGATTCCCGGCACTTTTTTTCCGAATCTTTTTTTTTCTTCTTCGGTGAGGTGTTCGGCCGCCAATACTTCGTCGTCCTCCAATTGGTTGAGTGGGATTCGTTGCAGAAAGGAGTGTTTTTTTACTTCTTCTTCGAACGCATAAAATAGTGCTCCCAGAATCATGGCGGCAATCAGGGCGATGTTCAATTCGGGTCGAATTACTCCAAGATTGTGGGAGTAAACGCCATATACCAAGGTGGCGAGGAAGAATATTCCAGCTGTTTTTTTTCGGTTCGTGTTCCAATCGATTTTGGGTTTTGTGAGCAAATAGCTTCCCACGTATTGGATGCATAGCACCGCGCATGCGGTCAAGGCTCCCACCAACAAAATAGCCAGCACGAATATCATTCCTTGGTAAACGGGTTGGACCAGCGCGATTCCTATGAGCAGCTTGATGTCCCCTCCCCCGACTTTTCCCGAGTTGTAGGCGAACAACCCGACCCCATAAATCAATACGGCAAAAAGTGCCCCAATCCATTGTTGCGTCAAAATTGTCAAAATTATTCCAATCCCAATCAAGGGGTACGTGATCCAGTCGTAAATGTATCCGGTTTTCCAGTCCGTGTATGCGGCAAGGCCGCTGGCGGCGATCACCGATCCAAATGCGATTTGTTCGAATACCATGCTTTTCCCTTCTCCTATCTCAGTTTTATTTTTTTTTGTTTTTGGAATCGTTTGAATAGCTTTTGCATCCCTTTGGGATTCTTTAACGCTTCCTCATTTACGTGCTTGAATTTTTCCGCCACTCTCTTGAGCTGGCGGTAATGCTTGAGCAATTCCCTCACTTCCCCTTCATTGGTCCCGCTTCCGTTGGCGATACGCTGGATTCGCGCGCTTCCGATGAGTTCGGGATCGTATTTTTCTTGGTTGGTCATGGAGTCCATCATGCTCTTGTATTTGTCCAATTTTTCTTCTCCGACCTCTAATTCTTCTTTTGGGATTTGCATTCCCAGACCCATCATTTCCACGACTTTCGAGAGCGGTCCCATTTTTCGTGCGCTTTCTAATTGCGTGTAAAAGGTTTGCAGGGTGAAGGGTCCTTCCATGAGCGCTTCAGGCCTTATTTCGTCCATTTTGAGTTCTTCCATTTTTTCCAATAGTCCTTTCAAGTCCCCGTATCCCATGACGCGCGACAAATATCTTTCCGCGTTGAATGCTTCGAAATCCGATATTTTTTCTCCGGTTCCAATGAAGTATACCGGGCTTTTAGTGGCGCGGCATGCGCTTAATGCGCCTCCCCCTTTTGCACTGCCATCCATGCGCGTAATGATAACCCCACTCACTCCGACTGCTTCATGGAATGCGCTGGCCTGTTTTTTGGCTTGCTGCCCGATATCCGCTCCCAACACCAACCATGTGTGTTCGGGTTGCAATACGCGGTGAATTCGTTTCACCTCATCCACTAATTCGGGGTCCAATGCGCTTCTTCCGGCTGAATCCACGATGATCGTGTGCATCCCTTCTTTTTGGAATGAAGTCAGCCCTTGTTTGACCACGTAACTGGCTTCTTTTTCTTGCCTGTTCGCATAGAATTTGGTTCCGGGTATTTTTTGCGATAGTTGCTCCAATTGGTCGATTGCCGCAGGCCGGAACGTGTCGGCCGCAATGATGCCTGTTTTGTGACCGCGTTTGGAATAGTAGTGAGCGAGTTTGGCAATGGTGGTTGTTTTTCCTTGTCCAAATAGACCAACCAACAAAATAGTTTTTGGTTTCTCGGGGATCTGGGTTTCTTTTCCACCCAACACATCCACAAGAGCATCGTACGTGAGCGAAATCAAGTGTTCTTTTCGATTCAATCCTTTTGGAATGTTTTCAGAGAGTGCGGCTTTTTCTAATTGTTGGCTTAGACTCAAGACGGTTTCAATATCCACGTCTGCGGAGATGAGGGCGCGCTGCAATTCTTTCGTGAGGGCTTTCACGCTGTCCTTGTCCACTACTCGTAAGCTGGAAAACGAATCGAACGCTTCCCGTAGTTTTTCGCCGAATCCCATTGAAATCTATAGATTTTTGGCGGAGAATGATTAAAAGAGCGGTGTTTGTGGGACCATTTTCTCTCGTGTTTATTAAGCAATCTTGCTTGTTATCCTTTATGGCTTCGGAAGAAGATTCTCGTATTCCATTAAAAGCGCGGGGTAATCGTATGGATGAGGAAATAGAGCGGGCCCGGAATTCGTTATTCTCCGTGCGGCCTCCTTTGGGGAAAAAAGTAACAAGCAAAGTCCAAGCCAAAATGGATAAGGATCGCAAGGAAGCGCAAGACGAATACATTGCACGGATTGCAAGCCAGTACATTCAACGGTAAGGCTACAAAACCAATAACAACAGCATTACTGTCGCTAGTCCAATCACGTTGTAGGAGTTGTCTCGCAGGGTTTTGGCGAGGATTTGGTTGGGAGTTAACGTGCTCGAGGTCAGTATCCCGTCTTCCGTGTGCGCCCAACCTAGTGGCAAGATAATGGAAAACGCGACCTACCAAATTATTTTTTTAATTTGGTTCATGGTGCAAGCATTTGGTTTTCCTTTAAAAATATGCCCGCGTCACGAGTTTGGGATCAATCGTTCCAAAAATTCGTGCATGTTAAAAGGAATCAAGTCTTCGTATTCTTGTCCGATGCCGAAAAAGGCAATGGGTTTTTTTAGGTTGTATAAAATGGAAATGACTCCTCCCCCTTTCGTGTCCGTGTCCAATTTGGTTAAAACAAATCCGTCTATTCCAATGGTTTCGTCAAATTTTTTGGCTTGCGTAAGCGTGGCTTGTCCGGTGTAGCTTTCTCCTACGTATAGTTTTACGTGTGGTTGGATCACGCGCTGGATTTTCTTCAACTCCTCCAACAGGTTTTTGTTGGTGTCTTGTCTTCCGGCCGTGTCGATGATGACAATGTCTGCTTTTTCCGTTCGGGCGGCTTTTATGGCGTCAAATGCCACCGCGGCCGGGTCGGCTCCATACTGGTGTTTTACCAATCGTACCCCTAATTTGTCCGCGTGGGTTTGCAATTGCTCGATGCTCCCCGCGCGAAACGTGTCGGCGCTTCCCCAAATGATTTTTTTTCCTTTTTTTTGGTAACGATACGTGAGCTTGGCGATGGTAGTGGTCTTGCCGGCTCCATTCGGCCCCAAAATGAGGATGATGCATGGTTTTGTTGTTTCTATTTTTTGGTCTAAATTGATTGGTTCCACGTCCATGATGCTTCGTAAAGCCTCTTTGATTTCCCCCAAAATGATTTGGGTGGGATTTTCTTGGCTCGAAATGGTTTTGTCGCGTAGACGTTCGGCCAATTCTCTCACGAGCGCGTTGGCCGTGTTGATCTCCACGTCCGCTTCGAGCAGGCTTAATTCGAATTCTTCGAGAAATGCGTTAACCGTGTCTTCGTGCAGAGTAATGGTTCCCCTAAACAGGCCCTCGATTTTCTGGAATATTCCAACGTTTGCTTTGAGTTCACGGTCCTCTTTTTGTCGGATTTCGGGTAAATCCCTTTTTTGGGTGATGGAAGGTGCATTTATTTCCTCTTCTATTTCTTCTTCGGGTTCAGATTCGGCTTCAATGGTTAAGATGTCGGCTTTTTTTTCTTCTACCGTGCTTTGGGTGGTTTCATCGGGCCCGACGCTTGGCTCGATTTTTGTTTGCAGGGTTGCCTCTGTATTATTTTCTCTTTTTTGGGTCGCGCTTCCCAATATTTTTTCGGCGAACCCGCTTATTTTTTTCTTGAGCAGGTCAAACATGTTTTTTTCCTTTCATTTTTGAGTCGAAGAAGTCACTTTTTGTCGCGCTTTATTTGTTTGTTGTCTGACTAGCTGCAAGAGGGCTTCCACCCCTTGGAAATTCGTGTTGGATTGTTGGATTTCTTTGTCCAAAATTTGTAGATCGTTTGACAGCACCTTTTTTCGTTCGTCCAAATCACGATTGACTTCCTGTTTGGTGCTGGGCAGCACCACGTTTCCCGGGAGTGTTCGTTTGAGGGTGTTGGGAATAATCTTTCCGCTCACCAAAACGCCACCCCCCAATAGGATGAGGCTTTCTGTTTCCTTTTCTTCATTCATTTGGTTGATGCTTTCTTGCACTGTCATGTTTTCGACCAGGAGTCGTTCGGTTAATCTTCTCCGCCGCAATAATTGGGTCATTCTTCTTCGTTCCAGTTGTCTTAACGCGCGTAATTGGGGGACCGTGAGCGTGGTTTCTCTACTCGGTGGTTTTTCCTTTTCTTTCTTTTCGGCCATATTCGTATTCTCAATCCTAAGTCGTTATAACTCCATTTGTCTCCTTTTTTTATCTTCTCAATCCGGGGTGCAATCCTTCGTCGATGCGAGCGAGTTCGGGTCCGGATGTTCGTTCCCCCACGATGGCGCCGTGGTTGTTAGCGAGAATGGAGTTGCCGATGAAGGCATCCCCATAATTGGCGGTCGTCCTCATTCCGGATACTTTGAATAGGTTTTCGATTGTCTCCATTTCATTTGGCTCTGCTTTGGGGTGGGCCAAGAATCCTTTTTCGGTGGCGATGAGGCAGGAACCCGGCAATTCGCTTTTTGCAATGAGCTGGGTATGCAATTTGATTCCAAAGAATTTCTCTATTTTTTGCTTTTCCTGCGATGGGACAAGGGGGCTGATGATTCCCGCATTTTTTTGGAGGCAAAGCAGGTTTCCAATCGCAGTAATTTCTTTCATGGTGTGGGTGTGTATCCCTTGTTTTTCCATTTTTTCTTTTTCGTTGGACGAAATCGTGCTGGCTACTACGAATTTTTTCCCATGCCCTTTGGATAGCGCTCCGACGAGGTGCGACGCCGCGATTGTAAGTGGGATGGCTTCCACGTTCAAGGCTTCCTCGATTTTTTTTAGTTCTTTGGTTTGGATAAAACTCGGGACCAATGCGATGCTGTCGGTCACCGAGCAAAAAATGCCTACATATGGGCTTCCATGCAACGATAGTGTTTTGATGAGCATACGATTTAGGTGTTTTTTGTGGTTGGTTTGGGAGTTTTTTCTTCGGCTTTTTTTTGTTGTTTCGTTTCCTTCTTGGTTATCTCTTGGTTGTTCGTTTTTTTTGTTTCTCCGGTCTTTTCGTCCATGGTTTTGCTTTCTTCTTTTTTGGGCCTTGTTTTGGTTTCTTTTTTTGTCGCTTTGGCTTGTTCGATCGTTTTCTTTTCGAACTCTTTCAGGTCTTTCCC
Source organism: uncultured archaeon (assembly GCA_964372665.1). GTDB lineage: Archaea > Iainarchaeota > Iainarchaeia > Iainarchaeales > VGJJ01 > VGJJ01. The sequence continues at coordinate 8,784 of CAYJRE010000029.1, forward strand.
GTTGGGGGCGAAGACCCACATCTCCTTATCTTTTTTTCGTAAAACCACGTTGAGCCTGTTTATTTTGTAATTCTTCCCTCTTTCCCAAATGGCCTCGTTCACGTCGTTGGATAGGCGAATCGCATCGAACTCCGAGTGCGTGTGCTTTTGGGCGAATTTTTTGACCGCATAGATGACCTTGTTCGCGAATCGCGTTTGAGGGATTCGTACGATGTTGTTCAGATGGATGGTGTATTCTTTTTCGGCCATTTTTTTCACCTTATTTTTTTTTGTGCATGCGATGTTGGTTTGGATTGTGTTTTCCCACGTTTCGCTTGGTTCCTCGGATATTTCGGTGTTTGTTTTTGTTTTTCTTTTTGAACATCTTTCCCAAATCGATGCCTCTCCAGTGTCTTTTTCCTTTCACGTTGTAAATCCGCTTTCTTTTCTTTTGCATGGCGAAGACCGGGGCATTGGTTAAACCTGGAGTGATGCGTTTTCTCGTGGAGATGACGAACTGTTTGAATTCCTTGTCTTTGTGGGTGCTCATGCTTTTTCCTCGTTCATTTCCGTTTGATGCTGAATCCCTTTTTGGTTGGTGTTAGTTGAAGCAAGAGTTGTTTGAGTTGCTCGTCCGTTATTTTTCCCATTATTTTTCCTTGTCGAGCCATGACCACCAACGCTTGCGCGACCTGCAGGTATTTTTCGTTGTCCACGAGTCGTACATTCGTTAATCGTGTTTTGGCTTCGGGTGTGAGCAGGGTGTTGAGTATCGCATCCAGTTGTCGAGCCATTTGGTGCCGGTTTTCTTCTTCGGATTGTTGTTTTTCCATTTTTTCTCTTAGCTCAGCGACTCGTTGCTCTCTCCACTCTTCCTCATTCATTCTTATTCGCTGCCTCCTCTTTCTTTTTCTTGGTTTTGTCTTCGCGTTTCTCTTCTTTCTTTTCTCCTTTTCCTTTTCTCAACGCGGCCGTGACATCGGTTTCGGCCTTGCTTCCTTTCTTGAAGACGCGTTTCTTTTTTACGTATGTTTTGGTCATTTCCATGGCGATTCGGCTCATTTGGTTCAAGTATTTTTGTCCCGCCGAGGTAATGGTTCTTCCCCCTTTTTCTCCTTTTTTCACTAATCCGGCTTTTTCGAGTTGTTGCAATCCCAAGCGGATAATTTTTCCCCCGGCTTTTCGGTGGCGATGGGGTTTGACTCCGCGGGCTTTTCTCCCCCCGTAATACGTGCGCAGGCTCTCGGTTCCCACGGGACCATCTTTGAATATGCGGTACAATATGCTCGCGCAGCGGCTGTAATACCAGTCTATTTCGTGGGGCGCCCTTTCTCGATGGGGTCCGGTTTTCACGTAGCTCGCAAAGCCGGGTTCTTGCACCGTATTCTTTTCTTTGAAGTCGTTGGCAATCGCCTGTAACAGGTGTTGGGTTGGAACGTCAAATACGCCCATGAATTTTCACTCGTTTTTTTCTGCGCCTCTCGGCGGATGGTTTCAACGGAACCTTTTAGGAAAAGGTTCATCAAAAACGACGTGGACCTTTCCCGCGGATTCCGGAGAAAAACAGGGATTCCCCTTTTTTGTGGAATCCTATACTCTTTCTTTCTTGGACAAGTTTTATAAACGAAAGGCCGGCTTCCAGACTTTTGTCCTTTAAACCCTTTTTGATGTCCTTTTTGCAACATGGGCTTTGCGGTTATTTTCGACATGGATGGCACATTGATCGACGACATGGTGGCCTCTTGGATCGTGATTAACCGGTTGTTGCAATCCGAATACGGTTTTCAAGTTCCGAAAGCGGAGATTCCGCTCTATGCCGGCCGATCATTCAAGTCCAAGCAAGCGATTTGGAGAGAAAAATACGGCATGGACGTTGATTTGGACGATTTTTACCCAAAATATATGGCGTTGGAATATGATTTGCTGAAAGAAAACCCTGTGCCTCCAAAAGGCCTGATCCATTTTTTGGAAGAGTTGGTAGAAAACCATGTTCCCCTGGCAGTCGCCACTTCGAGCCGTTCACAAAGGGTCGGGCCATTATTGGCCTTGTATCATTTGGAAAAGTATTTTCCAGTCGTGGTCACTTCTCGCGATGTGGTGGAGCAAAAACCAAGCCCCGAACTTTTTTTGGTAGCTGCAAAAAGGTTGGACGTGGACCCTAAAACGTGTATTGTGCTCGAAGATGTCCCGACCGGGATTGAAGCGGGGAAAAACGCCGGAATGAAAGTGATTGCATTGCGAAACCCTTTTTTGTCCCAAGAGGAAGCCCAAAAGGCCGACCTGCAAATCGATTCGTTTGCCGAGTTGTCGTTCGAGCGGTTGAAAAAATGGTTGGATAGTGTTTTTCCTATTTTCCTGTTTTTCTCCTCGTTAAACGTCCGCAAATCAGGCAGTTGAAGTTCAGGCTTTTTCCTTTTATTCGGCGTTTCACGTTCACGCCTTCTAACCAGAAATTTCCGCAGGTTTTGCAGAATTGGTCTTTGATTTCGCGCGGAATAGAAATCCGGAACCGCGTTGAAAACCCCTGAATGAGTTGAACATATCTTCGGCTTCGTTCCGGGTGCTCGTTGACCTCTTCGCTGGCCAATTCAATCAGTCGGTGCATTCGTTCCACGGCTATTTTTTGTTGGGGGGTTAATGGTCTTGGTTTATTTTTTTTCATCGCATCGATAGGGGCCTTTCGGCCATTTAACGTTGATTATTTCATGCGGGCGCTGGGAATCGAACCCAGGTCCAGAACTTGGAAGGCTCTGATGTTACCATTGCACCACGCCCGCAGTAATTACCAATTTCGCTTCAACAAAGGTTAAAAATGAGGGCTTTTAGCTGTGTTTATTCCAAGTGAGTGTTCATGTTTTTCCAGTTCATTTTTCCTTTCTGTAAGGAATCCAAGCAAGTTTGGAATATTTTTTTTACATTTTCTTCTTTTCCGCCAATGATTCCTGGTCGCATGAGGATTGGGGTGAGGGACCCAAATAAAATAGGCATAAATCGTCCGACATCTTCATCGTTCGTGTAGCGGATATATTCTTTCATGAATACGATTCCTAATTCATTGAGGGGGCCATCGTAAGAACCATTATCCGCCAGGGCGTTCATGAAATAGTTGGAATACCCACCCGAGAATACGTCCACTCCCGGTTCTCCGTATCCCATCGGAAATCGGGAAGCATCTAATGCCACTAATTCTTTTCCATTGAATAGCATGTTTGCACGCCAAAAGTCCCCATGAACATAGGATAATCGTTCATAGTGATTCTTTATTTTTTCTCGTATGCGCAACATCTTGACAAAAACTTCTTCGTATCGTTCTTCAAACCAGTGATTATCGCCATAGTTGTTGTCGTAAAGGGTAAGAAATAACTCTCCGTGCGTCAAAAATTCGCGTGTAACGCGACGATAGACTGCTTTTCGGGCTTCTTTCGGCAAATCGATGGGCTGTTTGTGCAATTTGGCGATTGCATTGGCGCAAATTTTTGCTTTTTCGATATCTTCCTCCGTAAGATTTTTTTCTTTTCTAATTCGCTCTATCTCTTGGAAATACGATTTACCTTCGCGGAATTCCAGAACCATGAAATATTCTTCTTTTGGTAACGCGCTGTGAAATCCGTCTTTATCCAAGCCCATAACGTCAAACACCCGCGCATGTTCAGGCATGCGATTGCTGGCATGGTAGCTGCTGACATAGTTTGCCCATTGGTCATGAGGCAACGGATAGTTTTTTTCTTCATGTAGCATTCTTTTGATGACAAACTTTTCAATTTTATTTTCATGTTTGGTAGTGACAACGTATGTCTCCCCCCAATATCCCTTTGCCAAAAAATCTAACGACACTATCTTCTTTGGCTGGAAGTAAGCCTGCAGTTTCTCTAAGAGATGGTGCATATCGGTTTGTTCACTGAAACTCCCACGCCCGAAGCCCCTGCCTTGAAGGCAGGGGTAAAGGCGTCGCAATGATTATTGCGTTTTTTCAAAGCAATCCCGGAAGAAGCCCACGCCTTTAGGCGTGGGAGTTTCACTTTGCTAACCATAGTTTATTAGAAAGCAATTTAAGCTTCCTTCTTTCAACCCATTTTTTTCTTGGCCTCTTTTAAGAGCGAAAAGAAACGCATGGTAACATCTATCCTTTTCTTTCGATAGCGAAGGATAACCTTTCCATCGCGTGTAAAATCTATTCGCATTGCCTCCAGGTAATCGGCATAGGATTTTTTTCCTCCTCCTGGGACACGTCGTTGGGTTAACTCTTCGAATAATGCCGCTAATGTCACGTCATGTGCCACTGCTTCAATTCGAAGTTTGATTTTTGGGTGACCGTGCAGTCGTTCAATTCCGCGCGGGATGTGCCGCATAGCCCAAACCGCGTGCATGGCGAGACTGTGGGGGTTATGCATTAAATGCGGCGGGACCTTTCCATCTATCCAACGTAGCATAAAATGTCGTTCACCTCTGCTGAATAATTCATCCATTTCAGCTTTGGGTGCATTTGGTTGGTAGAATCGAAATAAATCGTCTCGTGTCCGTACTTTGAGTGGAGTATCCGCGCCCTCTTTCATTGCCTGGGCCGTTTGTCGGCTTCGTGGGACTGATGTGGAATATATTTTGACTTTCCACCCCTTTCGCCCAATTTTTCTTCCCAACTTGCGTGCCTGCGCTTCGCCGCGTTTCGTCAGTCCCAAGGTTGGAACAAACGTTTTAGCTGTTGCTTTTTCAGCATGCCTTCGAACATACACACGCAGGGGCATGCATGCTGATTGTTTTCCAATCTTTAAGAAATGAGTCGGCCCGCTTGCGGGATTGCGATAGCAATTCCCGCTAATCGTAGTCCTTTAGCGCTGCCCGACAAACTTTTTCAAAAAGTTTGATCAAAAGCCGAGGAGTTGCAGAGCAACTCCTCTATATCGTAGCGGCCAGCCGAAACTGGCCCGATGCAGCGACCG
>CAYJRE010000030.1:0-4490 GCA_964372665.1 uncultured archaeon
GGGCTTCGGGCATGGGATTGTCAGTGACGTTCTTACCCTTGTGGATACCCAGGCCTTCAGGCCTGGGAAGAGGTCATTTTGTTCATATAGCCCCGCGGAGATTTGGTACGCGCCTTTTTGGAAAAAGCTGCGCCAAAACCGTTGATAGCCCCGCGGAGATTCGAACTCCGGTTTCCGGCTTCAGAGGCCAGCGTCATTGACCAACTAGACCACGGGGCTAAAATTGGCTAATTTGGCAGCCTTTTTCGGATGCCTAAATCCAATCTGCTGGGCAAACCTTATAACGTTGCTTTTGGCAATCCCATTTCCTGCACGCGTGCGAGTGAATATGGCGGTTAGGTATCCAAACCGTTATATATAACGAGCTATATATTGACTATATGGTGGCGCATCTGTCTGAACCTACGACCATTCAAGTCAATAAGAAAATCGTCGCTGAGCTTAAGACGATTAAGGATACCCCGAGACAGACCTATATTGAATTGTTGGAAAAGATGATTCAAGCCTATAAGCAAACAAAAAAATCTCGGCAATACGATGCCTATCTGCATGCGATCCAACAGCCCGCCATGAAAGCCCTTTGGGACAACAAATACGACGAGGAGTGGGAAAATGCTTAAGCCCGGGGACGTCATTTTGGCTCCTGTCCAGTTTGTTGATCAAACGGGCGTGAAAGTTCGACCAGCGGTCGTGTTGTATGAGGAGTTTGGTAATATCGTTGCAGCTGGAATCACGAGCAATCCCGCCTTGAAAGGAATTCCCGTAACCCGGAAAGAAGGGGCTTACAAAGACGGCGTAATCAAACTCAATTATCTGTTCACGCTCATTCCTCCCTTAATCCAAAAGAAACTATTTGTCTTGTCCTCCGAAAAGAAACGGTTGGTTTACGAAGGACTAAAAAGCCGTCTTTCGTCATTAGCAGAATAGAAAAAACAAGCGGTGAGTCCGACTCACCCAGTGGGATATTTTTCCGTCCGTTGACTGAGGGTTCAAGTTATTTTCCGGGAGGAGTTGTGATCCAGCTTTTGAGGGTAAAATAAGTTCCGTTGATGAAAATGAGCCAAACCAAAATGTATAATACGGCTCCAATCACGTTCGACAAAAAGAGATTGGAACCCAAGAACAAGACATAGGCTAGCAAGGCTAACGCCAAAGCTTCTGGTTTAATTGCAAACTTCAATCCCCAAATAGGAAGAATAATAATCAGAACCAAAATTACTTGGAAGAAAGCCAGCGCCCATTCGGGAGAGTAAATGATATCACTCACCAGCGAATGAGAAATGGCGCTAACCGTGGCAATGATCAAAATGGCCCAAAAGATTTTGGCGCGATCCCACATCGTAGCCAATGAAACCAAAAAGATAGCCACAATCAGGTTGAAAAGCGAAAAAAGAAACGTGGGAACCGCACTAAAAATGAAACCAATATCCATTGTAGAAACCCCTGCCTATCGGTTAGACGGGCAACACTCGCACCAAATCCCTCAAAATGAATTGCCACGCGGCTTCCAGCAATCCCGCTCCGTAATTGGGACCCAAGAAACCGTAAAAAGCGATGATGGAAAACACAATCATCCCATTTACGATCAACCGCTTGTAGGGAAAATCAGGCCAATAAATAAACAAGAAAAAAAGCCCGAGCAGTGCCTCAAACAGCAAGGAAAAACCAAAAATGCCCATCACGTCCCCCAACACCACCATATTAACTATATTTGGTGAACTTGTTAATAACAATTTGGCTGGTATATGCTCTATTTTACGTTTATCGGCGGGAAAGGGACATTATCCGGTTTTTGGCCCTAAACGTTTAAAATGGCTCTTTCCGTGTTGTCTAATACCTAGTATCCTATAGGAAACTCCCCATGCCCGATTATAAGATTCAGCACGACCGACCCAACTGCATCGGCTGCGGCGCCTGTGCCGCAGTAGCACCGGATTATTGGGAAATGTCTCCCGTAGATGGGAAAAGCGACCTCAAAGAAAGCGTCCACAAAGAAGAAGGCGGAGCGATTGTATTAGAAGAGCGCGAGATCGACGAGTCCAAATACGCCAACAACAAAGAAGCCGCAGACTCGTGCCCCGTGAACGTGATACACGTGTACGATAAAGAAGGGAAGAAAATAATCTGAGTTTTCAGTTTGTACCACAGGCTCTTTATATCCCACTATTTTTCATCGTTTCATGCATATCGATTCGAGTATTTTCAAATCCTACGACGTCCGAGGGGTTTACCCTGAAACGCTGAATGAGGAAATAGCCCAACTCATTGGAAAAGCGACCGTTTCAACGTTGAATGCCAAAACCCTTATCGTGGGAAGAGACATGCGCTCGAGTTCAAAACCCATTTTTGATGGGGTGGTGGGGGGAATAACTGAACAAGGATGCAGTGTGATTGACATCGGGCTCTGCTCCACCGACATGCTGTATTTCGGAACGGGGCATTTACAGGCAGACGGGGGAATAATGATTACGGCCTCCCACAATCCCGGGAAAGACAATGGATTAAAATTCTGCCAAAGAGAGGCGTATCCCTTGGGAATGGGAACGGGATTAGAAAAAATACGCGATGCAAGCATAGCCAACCAATTTTTTTTGCCGCCAAAAAAAGGAACCATCCACCAGCAAAACATTTTGAACGCGTACATCCAAAACTGCCTCTCGCTCATCCAACCTGAGAAACTAAAACCATTCAAAATTGTCGTGGACGCTGGAAACGGGATGGGGGGATTGACTTGGAGCGCGGTGCAAAACAAACTTCCCTGCAAAACCATCCCCCTGTTTTTTGAATTGGATGGAACGTTCCCCAATCATGTTCCAAACCCCCTGCTTCCTGAAAACATGGAATTTTTGCAGAGCGAAGTGAAAAAAAGCAATGCGGATATAGGCATCGCATTCGACGGGGACGCGGACAGGGCAATGCTCGTGGACGAAAAAGGACTCATTGTGAGCGGGAGCGAAGTCACCGCGCTCATCAGCCAATTTTTATTGAAAAAAACAATAAACACGAATAAAATAATCCTGTACGATTTGCGCTCGAGCAAAATCGTCCCCGAAACCATTATTCAACACGGGGGAAACCCCCTCATGACGAGAGTGGGGCATTCGCACATCAAAAAACTCATGCGAGAACACGACGCATTGTTTGCAGGAGAATTGTCGGGACATTATTATTTTAGGGAAAACTATAACGCGGACTCCGGAATGATGGCAGCCCTTATTTTATTGCAACTCATTTCAGAGGAAAACGAGCCATTATCCGAAATACTTTCATCCTTGCGAAAAAAATGGTTTCATTCGGGGGAAATCAATTTCACCGTCCAAAAAAAGGAGCAAAAAATAATGGAACTCAAACAAAAATATGTGAAACAAGGAAAAATGATGGAAATGGACGGGCTCTCGATAGACTTTGGAGATTGGTGGTTCAATGCCCGCCCCAGCAACACCGAACCCTTTTTGAGGCTCAATCTCGAAGCAAACAATCAACGTTTATTGGATGAAAAAAGACAGGAACTTGAGCAGATTCTCAATGAAAAATAAATCATTTTCCAGCAGTCCACTAAACCTATTTTTAAAATCCCCTTATCCTAAATAGTCACTAGAAGGGCACGGGTACCAAATTCACTTGGCGCCCTAACTCTTTTTTGATCAACCTTTCGACCTTTTAAAAAAAGGTTGGCGAAAAGCCAATTTGATGAAACTTTTCTAAAAAGTTTCTTTTGATGAGCCTTTTTACAAAAGGTTCTTTCACCAAAAAGGTTGGGCAAGTAGCGCAACGGTAGCGCACCCGCTTCGCATGCGGGAGGCTGGGGGTTCGAATCCCCCCTTGTCCATCGAGGGTTTCGTTCCTCGATCCCGAGAAACGGGGTATTGTGAAACAATACCCCCTCGTTTTTCTTTTGACTCCGAATTACTTTTCTTTTTCTCAAAAAGAAAAGGAACTCTTCTGAATCCCCCCTTGTCCATACACCGTTCCGTCGGTGTGGTGCGGTATGGTGGGATGATGCAGTCATCCCACGGCTGGGCGTTTTCTTTTTGACCGCGCACCACTTTTTCTTTTCTCAAAAGAAAAAGGGGCGCTTCTGGATCCCCCCCTTGTCCATGGCCGTTTTCGTCCGGCCGCACCGAATTCGTGGAGTCGCAACGCGACTCCACTCACCTTCTTTTGACTGGGCGCTACTTTTCTTTGGAAGAAAAGGAGTGCGTTCCCGAATCCCCCCTTGTCCATCGCGGTTTTCGTCCCGCGGTACCGAGTTCGTGATATCGTCCCGCGATACCCCTCGTTTTTCTTTTGACTCCGAATTACTTTTCTTTTTCTCAAAAAGAAAAGGAACTCTTCAGGAGCATTGCACAACAATATCCCTCTTTTATAAACTCGTTTGGCATTGTTTTGGATTCGAGTGGGTTGCTATAAAGACGAGCTCTATTGTGTAGGTTATATGCTTTCGCGCGGACAAAGCTCGCTTGAATTTTTATTGTTGGTGGCAGGAGCCG
>CAYJRE010000030.1:4590-8132 GCA_964372665.1 uncultured archaeon
CACCGTTTCGTTCTCCATCCAACGCGGAAACCTCCAAATGACCATCGACTATTTCGGAATCGATCTTACTACTCCAATCACCTACACTGTTATTTACTCTCAAAACTCGACTTCCATCAACGGCGTCACCGATTTTGATTCTCTGCCGGCTGGAGTCTTTTATGTCTACATTTCAAATCCACCCGTGACGCTGCAAAACACGACCGTTTCCGGAACTTTTATCCAAGCCGGGTTGCTCAATGGAATCCCGTACTATTATCGCATCCGCGCGTGCGACGCGCTAAACAATTGCTACACGAGCTTTCCCGCTATTTTCGATACCCCCCAAGTTCCAACGGTTTCATTCTCATTCGGACCCGTTAAAACCATATTCGATTTTTCGGCTGAGAATTGTGATAATACCATCAACAACTGGGATTTTCCGGACGTGGTCAGCCACGCCGTGCGAAACCCCCAAAACACAAACGAGATCGTTTTAGGATCGGGAAACTCACCCAACAACTATTTTTCATTCGGACCCGATTTTGACAACTTGACGCGGAGCTGTATCCCGGTACTAACTGCCACGAACACGATGTGGCCCGATCCTAGCGATGCGTCCAGCTTCAATAACCAGGAATGGATTACCTCTCTTTATAGCGACGGAACCAAAATCATTGGGTTGGTTAACAACGAGTTTCATGACGCGGCCCCGGGACACCCACCCTGTACTGCGGGCAACCCGTACCCTGGAAACCCGTGCTGGTTCAACGCGATAACGTATGCTACCTCGCTGAACGGCCACACTTTCACCCAGACCAATACCGCTGCGGATTTGGTAAGCGCCGCACCCGCGCAATGGAATTACAGTACGATGAACACCCACCCCTATGGTCATTTCGGGCCCAGCAACATTATCCAACACACGGATGGATACTATTACACGTTATTCGGCTCGTTCACGGTCCCGGGGAACCAGAGCCAGTCCTGGACCTGCATCATGCGAACCAACGATTTGGATGATCCCGCGAGCTGGCGCGCCTACAACGCGGCCACCCAAACATTCGACCTCACGATGTTCAGCCCCTACTTGGTACCCGGGCAACTTCCCTGCTCTCAAGTCGCGGATGGATTGCAGGGAAGCCTCACCCAGAACACCTACTTGGCATCATTCGGGTTGGGGCCTTACATGCTTGTGGGAGCGGGGGTCTATCTAAATCCAGCTAACAACAATAATTTGGAGTGCGGGTTCTGGTACTCGCTGTCCAGCGACTTGATCAATTGGACGAGTCCAGCCCTCATCAAAAACGTCATTCTCCCCTTTTTTTGTGGAACATTTGGTCCAGGGGTCGACGTATATCCTTCGATCATCGATCACGCTTCATCTGATCAAATCAATTTCACGACAGCAGGACAGACACCGCATTTGTATTATACGCATTTCGTAGATAACCTTGACCGCGACCTCGTGCGGCAACAACTCACGATCACGGTGACGCCATAGACCTTATTTGAAGAATCAGGAATCGATAAACACATCATTTCCTTCAATGGAAACGTTGTAGGCGGGGACCGGGCTTGGCGCGGGAGGACCGACGTTTTTCCCGGTAGTAATATCAAACTGTGCGCCGTGCCAAGGACATGTGACCGTATTTCCATCCCGTTCTCCTTCGTGCAAGGGTCCTCCGCGGTGCGTGCAGCGGTCCCCGATGGCGAAGAATTTTCCGCTCACGTTGAATATGGCAACGGGTTGGCCTTCCACCATAACCAGTTTAGATGAACCGGGAGAAATGTCCCCCACCGAACCCACTTTTTGTTTACCCATACCCATCAACCCCTTTTGAAAGAAATCCATCCCCTCGCGCCATTTAAACCTTGTTCTCGCGCACAATTAAAAACCCCGTTCAATTTCCCACCCTATGAGGCATACGTTGAGAAAAGAAAAGAAAGGGCAGGATGCCATCGAATACTTGCTTCTCATCGGGGCTGCGATATTACTCGCATTGATCGTGTTGCTCATCCTTTTCCAAGGAACCGACTTTTTGAGAGACGTTATCCCTTTCAACATTGGAATATACCAAGGGTCTTTGTCCCAAGCAACGGGATTGGGGGGAAACAGCCCCTCGGGAAGTATCGGCTTCAGTTTGAGCGCGACCCCGCTACCGATGGCGATAACCCTATCGTATGCCCCAGTTTCCTTTCAAATTCCGAGTGTTAACCATTTTTTGTTGGCCAAATCCAAAAACCTCCAACAAATCAATGCGCTCGCCGTTTCCGGGCCCGTCAGCTTTCAATCTCCCCCCGCGGGAGTGGAAATATTTTCCAGTTTGTCAAATGTAGTTCCTGGAACGTTCACCGACGATGCGGTTTCGGAAGGAGCGGATTACGTGTACAAACTGTTAGCCTGTTACGATTTGCTGTGCACCACGTATGGCGTATCCAACGTCTCAGTCGGGCACATGGACCCCTATACCCCGAGTTTCCAAATCGATGAATCCGGCACTCAACTTGTTTTTAATTACATGGATGAAACAACCAGTTTACTTGTTGATTCGTGCACGTATACGAATGCCCAAGGTTTTACCGTGTCCGATATTCCGGATGCCCAGGCACGCGCCATTCGAATGACGAATGGGGAACTTTTGCTCACCGGTTCCCATTTTTGGGAAAATCGTTTGAGTTATGGAACAGGCTTTAACGACCTCGATCGCGCGTGTCTATCCGGTCCCGGGGGATTCGTTTCAAATTATGATCCCGACTCGGGAGACTATGATTACGCGTACTGGATTGCCTCCGTTTATAGAAACCCCGCTACTCCTGATGAAATAATCGCGCTTGCCCATAACGAGTATCACGACCCCAATCTTGCAAATTCTCCGCCCTGCACGCCGGGAACAACAGGGGATCCGAACCACTCCAATCTCTGCTGGTATAATTCCATCGTGGGACTTGTTTCAACAGATGATGGACGCACATTCCAGTTTCAAGGGACGAACGGCTCCAACAGTGTGGTAGCGCCATTGCCCTTTGTGTGGGACCACTTGAGCGGAGTGTTAGGTCCTACCGGATACCGGCCTCCCGGGCCGATCGGGTATTTTAGTCCCAGCAACATCCTTTCAAAACAGGAGGGGGGAACGACTTACTATTACTCGTTTGTATACGGCCTATTCGACCCGCAGGACCCGCAGGTTTCAGGGACCTGCCTCATGCGCACCGCTACATTGAGTGACCCTGCCTCGTGGCGTTTTTGGAATGGAGTCGACTTTTCACTCAAACCCCAAAACTCGTATAGTGTATCCACGAACAACACGTTTTCCCAAATCCAAAGTACCATTGGTCAAGTTCCTTCCCCCTATTTTTGTTCATTCGTGGACCCCAACATCAATCCCATTTCAGGGAGCGTGGTCTTTAACACCGCAATCCAGAAATATATGATGGTGGGAATCATGAACACGGGAGCATATCCCGATTGCGGGACATCGTACGCGTTGTCCAACGACCTCATCCATTGGACGAGGCCCCGGCAGTTGCGCATCCATGAATTGTCATGGAGCCCATGCAAC
>CAYJRE010000030.1:8232-13416 GCA_964372665.1 uncultured archaeon
AGTTGCGCATCCATGAATTGTCATGGAGCCCATGCAACCCAGGAGTAATGGGATATATTGACGCGTACCCGTCTCTCATCGACCATGATTCCACCGACCCCAATTTTGAAACGATTAATAATACAGCTTTTTTGTATTACACGCGCTGGCATTATGGGGACGTGACCACGAGCCTGAATCGCGACATGGTTCGGATTCCTATAACGATGACGCCTCCCTAAAAAAATTACGAATCCCGGATGCTCGGGCAGCGGTTTAATTTTTCTATGATTTTGTGGAAGATCTCATTCGCTTTCTCTTCCACGCTCACGTTTTTCACCAAAATCTTTCCAGACGGATAGAGGCTGATTTGTTGTCCTTCCACTAAAAAAACCAACACGTATTGAGTTTTGATTTTCATCTGCAATCCCTGTTCCTCTAACTCTTTTCCTACTTTTGGGAGAGGCAATTGGAGCGGGTTGGTCGGAAAGAACTCGTATGACAGGTGGGAGTCGCATAACCTTCCTTTGTAGTACTTAGCGCGTAACATCGAAGAAAGGCCCTCACGGTTATTCGTCTAAAAGGCTTCCGGTGAAACCATCCAATCGAACGACGCGATGTTCTCCTGTCTTCGGGTTGACCAGCATGGTTTCGAAGAGGGGTCGATATATCTCTGACACGCTTTCCACCATGACATGAGGCCATAGCGTGGAAAGGAGGGTGTGGATCTTTTCTTCCGAAATACGAGTCCGCTCTCGCTGAATATTGGAAACATTCACGAGCTTCAATGATTGTAAAGAAGAGAGGGCTTTTTCATCTCCCACCACGGGAATGTCCAAGCTATTTTCCACCGAAAAAACAGGGTTCCTTTCTTCCCCTTTCGCACGAATCAGGCGACGGTCGACCAATTTGACCAGCGAATGCTTTACCAACTTTTGTTCCAAGTTGAGCCGCTTCTCCAGACCTGAAATGTTCTGGTTGGGGTGATGATATAGCAAACGCAAGATCTTCATATCTTGCTCATCCAACCCTGCCACTGCCCGCAAACCCGTGGAAGACACAAACCTATTTTTCAAAAAATGCAAAAATTCTCCCTTTTCGGCATCAATGAAACACTCTCGCGCTACAAAAGTCGTTTTGCCTGTGAATTGCCGGTATTTGACCCGCAAGATGGGGGCATACACCAGATTCACTTCCTCCAACTTTTCGATGGGTTTTCCCAACCCCAACAAGTTTTTCTTGGATGCCCGCACGAGTTTTTCCACGATTGCTTGTTGAGAAAGCGTAATCGGATAGGCTTGGAGGCTGGTTTCCTCTTCTTCGCGAGGGGGTTGTATGAGTTTAGTCAATTGCTCCGCAACTTTGGCGCGAACCCTCTTCGGAGAAACGACTGCTTTTTCTTCAGCGGATTCGCTCGTGTAAAAGGGAGGCCATTTGATCGAAGCATCCTGGGGGTTGATTTCCGCGCCGCGTTGCTCCAACTCATCCAACACGTTCGAAAGCAACACATGTTGCCCGTATTTTTGATTCAACGTTTGAACGACTTGGTCAATCATTTCTTTTCCCAACAACCCATTCTTTTCAAGCTTGGTTATCAACATTTCTACGCCCAGTTGTTGCACGTCCGTCTCGGATAGCTCGCGTTTTCGTTCGCCGGTCTCCGCATCCCTCCCTTCGTGCTGGGACATGCGCGGGCGAATCTTGAGCACGAATGCGCGGTTCGTCTCTTCCCTTCGATCCCCTACCAGCGCGGTTCCCACGGGGAGCGTTTTCAAGAAATACGAGTGCTTGTATTTCATGGGGATGATGGTGGGTGTGCGCTTGGTTACCGCTTTGATGTCGTCATCGAAAATGAGCTTGTGGGAGAGAATGATATCCAATTGACTCAAAACGCGCGTGTCGATTGCCGAAGGTTGCTGCGTCGCAAAAACCAAACTGCATCCCGGTCTCCTTCCTTGTTTCACGTATTCCACGATGGCGCTCGTGGCAGGCGTGGAAATGTTGCCGCTCGGAATAAGCGTATGCGCCTCGTCAATAAACAACCAGGTGGGGGGAATCTCATTCTCCAAAAGGCTTTCCACCGAAACCGCTTTTTCCCTGGCGTCTTCTTTTGTCTCCCCAGCCGCCTCTTTTCGCGTCTGAAGCTTTCGCGCGGCCAAGAGGCGCCGAGAAAGTATTCCAATAACAAGCGCTGTGACCGTATCGTCCAAAAAACTCGTGTCAATGACCGTTAATTGTCCGGCCTTTGAAATCTTGGAGAGCGGGGTTCCTTTCTCCGAAAAAATACCCCAACTTTTTGCTGCTTCAAAACGCGAAACAAGAGCGCGCACCGAGTCAGGTCGATACCCTTTTTCTTTTGAGTTTATTTCGGTGTCGGTTTCCAAACACAAAACCAAATCCGATAAACCATATTCCCCTTTTTTGGCGGGAATGGTTTCCCCCCGCATGTTTCGATATCCTTTTTCGACCTTCTTCAAGGCTTTCTCCATGAGTAACCCGGTAGGCGAAAACCGGTCGATTCCGAATGTCAGGCACCAATCCTCGCTCGTGAGCAACGCTGGAGGAATCGTGAACGTGGAATCGTACGTGGACTTGGGGGTTTCGGATTTCATTCCTTCCGGAATAAACACCACCAAATTGTTCAAGCCCTGGGGAAGCAAATCGTAATGCGCCAGTTCCTTTACTTCTTTCTCTTCCTTATTGGGGTATCTCATCGACCAAAAAACACCCACCGGGTCTACGACTACTATTCCCACATTGGGGTTATGATGCGCCAATTCTTCTACCATGACCCCCAAAACGTAGCTTTTTCCCGATCCTCTCGAACCGCACACAAACACGACGTGCGGGTTTAACGAGTCCAAATACAACTTGTGCTCGCGGTATTTTTCCTCGTCCTGGACCTTCCCCATGTACAAGGCTCCATCTAACCCGGCCTTCTGCAGCACGCCTTTTTTTCGGCCAATAAAGACCGCCTTCTTATTCGGCAACTCCAACAATTCCAATCGCATCACCGCGGAAAGGTCTTCTCTCGCATGGGCTTGCGCTTTCAATACCAGTTTTTCTCGTATTTGCTCGGCCGAAATGGGTCGGGTTTCCCTCATGGAATGCGGGTTTAGCTTTTCTTGGTCCGAAACCCGAATGTCTTCTTCGTGAATACCTTCTTCCATCAGGAGGTGGGTGTAATCCTCGTCCTCTTCTTCCACTGGCATTTCGGTAGTAGGGGGGTTTACCATTTCCTCCTCCGATAACGCGTTACCTTTGGCTGGTTGGCTTTCCTCTTTTTCATCCATCAGTTCAGAGAATGGGTCTTTGCGACCCTTCAGTTTGTGGACCCTTTCCTGCTTTTCTTGGTTTTCGATCATGGGAAAAGGGAGGGATTCCACGCTTATAATTATGATACCCCCCCTCCCTTAGAGCGACCATTAAAAATGAAAGAAAACTATTTCGCAGCATGAAACGCAAGAGAAAAAAACACGTTTTCCATTCCCATTCCCATACGCGCTCCCATTCCCCTTTCTTCGTGCTATGGGAATTGGCCACATTGGCGTGCGTGGTGATTATAGCCGAGTCTTTTTTGGTGGTTCCCTCTTTGCATTTGGAAGAGGAAACCCTCCATCAAATCGAGCAGGTAGTTCAAGCTGCCGAAATCATTTTGATCGCGGAAGTGCTTTTGCTCATTCTGATTGCACAAAACAAAATCCATTTCGTGAAAAAAAACTGGCCCAGCATATTAGCGGTACTCCCATTCGGGGGCGGCTTCCTCAAAACCCTCAAAATAGGATGGCATGCCTTCGAAAAAACAAGAATTGGGCAATTCTTCGCTCACCCCATTCGCACGAGCAAGCGATGGATACATATAAATCTGGGGTTGCGTTTGTGAGGATGAGAATATGACTAAACCAATCCCCCCCAAATATGGGAGGCGAGCACCCAAATATATTCATCCACGCCTCGGCCCACCAGGAGTGCGAGAACTTCCTCGCGGGATAGTGGCACGACCGTTTCAGCCCCCCAAAAAAAGTTTGACTGCACTCGATATACGGTTCACTCACGAAGGAGTGTATCTCCCGCGTTACCGGGAAAAGCCATTCACGCCAGAAGAAATTGCTAGGGATAGAAGGATTCTCCTTCCAAACCAGTTGGCGGCAATACGATACCATGGCAATGTCATCGAATCCATTACGGAAGAGGCGAAGAGAGTCGATGAGCTCTACCGCCAACTGGCAGGCGCCCACCACGAAATTGAACGAAAGTGGAAAACAATGAGTGAGAATCAACGCACAACTGCTAAAAATTATTTATCAGTATTAGCGGGCGCATTAGGAAATCCTAACAAACTAGATAGTTATTACAAAGATGATGCGCTAAAAAGTATCACGGCCGCAATAAAATTATTAGAGCAAAAAAGGGACACCCCCGCATTACTCAAAATATGGAGGGCGTGCAACGACTTGATCGCTCGTAAAAACCAATTGACCCGACAACGCGTTTTTTTACGAAGGAGGCACGATGAATTATTGAAAAGCGTTTCAATCCGACGCTCAAGGCTAGAAAAATACATCCGTGATACACTCACACGCTTGGATACCATTCGTATGTTAGATGTTCCGCCTTCCGTGCTTGAAAAAATGCTAGAAGATATGCGATATGATTATCGAAGCATGAAGAGAAAAGTCGAACCCGAATTGCATGAAGCAGCGGTTTTTATCGGAGAAGCGGGGAAGGCTCTCAAATTGGGGAAAAAAACTGGTGCGATTGAGAATATGCGCAAAGCGAATCGACTCGTATTGAAGGCCTATGCGCGACAATATTTGTTCAACGAATCCATGCTCAACTTTACAAGAAAATCCAGTAACGCTCCACTGCGAAAAAGTATTTACACGAATCAATTATCCATTCTCGCAGACAACGTGGTGTTTTGGTTTGCTCGAGCCAGAAACAGAGAGAATATGGTTTGGCATTTGCGGCTATTTGGCCGTGCCATCGAACGAGATTTACCTGCAGAAGCAGTGGAAAAGGTGAGAGAGTCGGCCCTCGCGGTTAGAAATGGAATGCCCGCTCTCGCCGAAGAAAAACTGTTGGCCGCTCTTCGTGTAGCCGCGTAATACTATTGTTTCTCCCCCACAATCGTAATAACTCCTGTTTTTCTTTCCAAAATGTCCGATACCAGCCCCTCCAATCGGAAGCGGAGAGAGGGAGATT
>CAYJRE010000031.1:0-12432 GCA_964372665.1 uncultured archaeon
GCTGGGGGGAACTGTTTTTTTTATGACCTCCTCCGTGGCCTAAAGGCCACGGTATCCAATTGGGCATGAACGACACTTGCTCGCGTGCTCGCTCGCCAAACAATGGGCGACGAATGTCGCCCTAAAGGGCGAGGTATCAGACCTTTTTGATCGAACTTTTTTCTAAAAAGTTCGAATGATAAAACGGTTATTATGCTGAATGGGCGATTATCCTTCGGTGCGGCTGCCGATCCGAGCGCTATGCCAAATATTCTCCGCCCGCATAATCAGGGGCACCCGTGTCGCAGCGGTAGGACGTGTAGTCGATCATCCCTTCAATGGTGCAATTGTACGTCGTACCGTTGTAGGTGTCGTCTTTGGGTAAGGGCGTACAATTCAAATAGTTCCCGGGTTCGCACACATCGTATTTGACTTGATATTTGAGTGTGCATCCCGGAACAATCATGCATTGTTCCCGGTTGAGGTACATTTCCTGGGATTGCTTCCACCCGCAGGTGGCATACTCCGCATCGCATAGGGCCCCTGCATCCCCCAACGCAGTAAAGAAATCCTTGCTCGATGATGTTCCTTTTGCCGTGCAGGCCACATCCATTAAAACGGGCGGGCATTCGACTTCTTGAACGTGGGCTTCGTCGACGAAAACAATAGGGGAGTACTCAGAAGTGATTGGCGCGGCGATGCCCAGCTGGGCGATACTGACTAATGTGATTCCGACCATCATTCCAACGACGAGTAGCGCATTTTTCATTTTGAATCTCCCCCTCTGTAAAACAATTAAGCGAGTTGTTCCCACGGTTTCTTAGGTCCGCGGTCGCATCGATACCCCAAATAATCCACTTTGCCGTTGGCCTCGCACCAGACCATTGTTTCATCTTGGTCCGTTAGTGGGGGCTCACAACCCCCGATACAGGTCGCATAATAGACTTGGTATTTGAGGGTGCATCCCGGGACTTCCACACAGCGGACTTTGTTCCGGTCTTTTTCCTCCTCTTGACTGACAAAGCAACCCCGTGTGTCCGAGTCGCAGCTCAAGAGGGCCTCCCCCAACGCGGCTGCTGCGTTAGGATCAAATCCAATCCCGTACATGGTGCAAGCTCCATCCCAATAATCGTTCGGACAATTGGGTAATTCCGTGGGGGCCGGTGGCGGGAGGGGGACTGGAACGCGATCCGAATCCGGTGCTGGTTTCACCAAGACAGGGGATTGAATCATCACGCCAGCCGTTACGGGCTGTAAAATGAAAAGGAAGGTGAGTAGAAACGAAAATCCAACAAATAATAAATCCTTATAGAAAAGCATGTAGAGTACCCTTTCCCAGGAAATATAAAGTTATGCTTAGGCCCCGTGCCTTTTAATAGTGAGAATCGAGATGAATTACTGGTGTGAAAAAGTATGCCCCTAAATAGTGGTCCATCGCGGAAAGGTCCCAGACGAAAACCATTGCCTCAAACCCTCTCGTCGCGTTTTTCTCGCTGGACGAAATGGTTGCCATGGAGGCGAAGGCCGAGTGGAACGCAACCTATTTCAACACGCGCTCAGCCCGCTCACGTTGGTGCGCGTGCGCCCAACCCTCATTCTTCCGAAATGACTCGCCGACGGACGCGACGCCCGCTCACGCGAAGAGAAAAGTGGGTGTTGGGATTGGTAGCGAGCGTGGGCGTGGGAACGATTCTCTTCACCGCGCTCAAAATGCGTCCGAGCCGCGTCGTAACCCCCCCGGCAACTCCACCTTATCGCGTTTCGGTCGAAAAGACCAATGGAAACCGGCGTACGATTGTGGACCCCTTCACGGGGGAAGATATTCGTGAGATTAGACGACAACCTGCTGAACCGACCAAAGAATTTGAAGAACGGGTTCGGAAAGAAAAAGAACGGATTGAACGCGAACGGTTGGAACAAGAACAGCGGGAACGAGCTAAACTCCATCAACGCATTGACGCTTTTGGAAAAGTAGTGGTGTACGAGGAGCAAGAATCATTGGATTATATCCAAAAAGGATTGGACCATTACAAGATTAATTACGCCTATGAATTGAGCCAACCGGCGTGGAGCGCAGGAAAAGAAGGAAATTGGAAAGATTTCGTACGCGAAAATGGGGGAAGTATACTTCGCGTGGAGCATCGCTTTCGCGATGATGCGGGAACAGAGCAGGTGCGCTATTCGTATGTATATTCCGATGGAAGAGATCAACTGGGCGTTGGATTTAACCAATTCGGCCCCACCACCAATTCGGCCGACTTTCGGGAGGACCAGCGAAACAACCGAAAGGCGCTCAGCGGAGCGAGCATCGAAGACTGGTTGCCCCTCGTGGGGGGAACGGTCGTAGGCGTTTACAATCCGCATTGATTTGTAAAAATTATGCCGTAAACTCCCCTTCTCCTACAGCCCCTCGGTCGCAACGATAGTTCGTGTAGTCAAATTTTCCTGAAATAGTACACGCGTACGTGGTGTTGGCGGGGTCGTTGTCCACGAGCGGGTTACAATTCAACCAATTCCCTTTCTCGCACTCATCGTAATTGAGTCGATACTTGAGGGTGCAACCCACAACGGTTTCACAACGGGATTTGTTAGCCATTACTTCATTGGTTTGTTGGACGTGACAGCTTCTCATTTCTTGGTCGCACAGGTTACCTGCGCCCCCCAACGCGTCGTTGTAGGAATTACTCGTATAGATTCCTGCTGGGAAACATCCAGAATCATTAAAATTCAATGGGCACGGGGGCAGTTCAGTAGGCCCTTCCTCAGGAGCCGGAGATACTGGATCGTGGCCCTCGATGGCATACGTAATAATCCCCATTCCAAACACGAAAAGAATCATCAAAACCGTAACGCGAACGAGAGTGGCCCCCATATTTTAAACCCCTATCAGGCTTGATTTTCTCCATTTCCGGCCGGTCCCCTATCGCAGCGATAGCCCTTGTTATCATAGTGCCCCGCGATAACGCAACTATAGATAGTAACGGATGGGTCATCGTCTGGTGGATCGGGCGAACAATTCGTATAATTTCCTTTTTCGCAATCATCAGAATCAACTTCATATTTAAGCGTGCATCCGGGAACGCTTTCACAAACCGCTTTATTGGCGGCCAATTCTTGTGCCTGTTCGCGTTGGCATGCCATCATTTCTCCTTGGCATTCTCCATAGGCTGTCCCCAACGCTAATGAAAAATCATTTGAGGCATAGGTTCCATAGGCCTGACACAAATAATCCTGTAACGCGGACGGACATGGAGGCAGGGGCGGAGGAGTCGGATCATCCGCCGGGCGCCGCTCTTGCGCCAACGTAATCCCAGTTATCCCCACCAAAAAAAGGAGGATAAGAACACTCATCGTTTTTTTTGCACGCTCCATTGTTTATCTCCCCTCGGTTTCCTTCCCAACGTTTTTTTCACCTATTTCATGAAATATATGGACCAATGTTATGCGACCAACTCCCCGTCTCCGGCCTGTCCGCGATCGCAACGGTAACCGGTCAAATCATACTTTCCTTCGATGGTGCAGTAATAGATCGTGTTGGCTGGATCATTATCTGTTTTGGGATTGCAATTCAACCAAGATCCATTTTCACATTCATCCTCATAGATTTGGTATTTTAGGGTGCAACCTGGAACGCTCTGGCACGCTGCTTTGTTCCCGGCTAATTCCTGCGATTGGGAGAGGGTGCATTTCAACAACCCGGCTTGACAGATATTTCCCGCTGTTCCCAGTGCGACCGCAAAATCATTATTGCCGTGATATCCCCATGCTTCGCACGTGGCGTCCAAGAGTTGGTTTGGGCACGGAGGAATGGGTGGGGGGGTTGGACCGTCTGCCGGGTTGCGGACCTGCGCGTGAGTAATGCCTGCTATCCCTGATACAAACACTATTAGCAGAATAATGAACTCCTTTTTTACGTGCCTCATGAACAGTCCCGTTCAGATTGGGAGGAATATATTCCAATACCTTTCTCGTGGATATATAAATCTTCGCTTGACTAAGGCTTTGTGTAGAAAGTCCTCTTTGTGTATTTAGTCGGTTTTCTGTGTAAGAAGTCCGAATCCAGAGTTAAAACACAGGTTAACTGTTTTTTTGATTATTTGCATTAGTCGTTCATTGTTGTTTAATTGGAAAAAATCGTCCCTTTTTTCAGGCGTTGGTTCGACGGCTGATTACACCCAACAGTTTAACCTGTTCCCTGAATGCATTCTTCAATTTTTTGTCATCGCGCTTCCGCAGGGCTTCTTCTATTTTTCTCTTCACCACTTCGCGCTGGGTGAGCAATCGTGCGCGGTCCTGAGAATGGGTCACTATCATCGCATCCAAAAATTTGGATTTAATTCGCTTTTCTCCCTCTGCAAGCATGTCAGGCCAGTCCACCGCGGGGTTGATGGCATTGTTTGGGGCGCGCGTCGGCATGAGTAGTATGATGCTCTTTTTCTTTATAAGAAATAGTTAGGCAGCGTCAAAACACACTCTAAAAAATAACCCGTACGTGACGTCCTCCCACGCCTAAAGTCGTGGGCTTCCCATCAGGAAAGCAGGACGCCTGTTTCCCGTCAACGGAATCAAAGCCACGCATGACCACTGTCTGAAGACAGTGGCTTTGATTGGGTTGGTTATTTGTGTTGCACGGTTAAGTCGAGTTTTCGTGTAAAGGTTTGCACGACATCATGGGGCCCTTTTGAGTCTTTGGGATGCTCGTGCACGTGCAACTCGATGGGTTCCCTGTTTTCGTCTGCATTGGCTTTGGCGAAAATGGTGTAATACACCCTTTTTTCTTGCCCCGGGTTTAGGTTTCCCAGCATTTTGTATTCGTTTATTTTGGGCCCTACACGGTCCAGTGAAAGGCTTCGGGGTAATTCCAACTGCACGGAATACGCTTTGGTTTCGTCTTTGTCGTTTTTCAAATCAATCGTCAATTGCACGGGTTCCTTTCGCGCCATGATTAGTCGAAATGGATAGAAGCTCGTTCGGATGCTGACCATACTATTTTTCCCCCTCTACTTTGCCTGTCCAAAAATAGGGAACGGGCCTATTTAAGATTGGGGTCGAAAAACGCTTACCACCTGCCTCATTTATATGCAACCAAATAGTTTTATCGATGCTAAGAAAGTTTTAGCACAGGGCTATTATGTCTAAGATCCAGTTGCCGGAAGCCGAGCTCGTACGCCGAACGTTCATCCTCAAAGAAATAGATTTACCGCCGCAAGTGCGCATGACCAAGCGGAGCTTGCTGCGCTGGTTCGCGCTCGCGAGCGGTTGGATTTCAGAGCAAGAATCCCGGCAGACCATTTTGGATGTGCTGGATGCGTTATTTTATTTTCACTTGAGCAAAAAAAATTCCCCCACCACGGAAGAATTGCAAAACTATATCAAAGAAAAAACAGGGGAAGAGATTTCCGAGAAATTGTTGCGGTATCATTTGAAACGCTTGCTGGATTCCAGTTTTTTGATTCGGGAGAAACAGCATTACAAGTTCAATCCCGCCCCGAACGCGGAACCCAATGATATCATCGCGTCCTACAATTATTGGATTTCTCAAGGCGTGCATGCGAGCACGAAAAACATCGAGAACGCATTGGAAGATTTGAAGAAGACCTACCTCTAGCCAGTAGCCTCCGGCTTTATCCTCTTCGAGGACCGCGCCTCTTTCCCACTTTTTTCCGGCGAAGCGGATGCGGCAACACCGATCGCTCTTCAACCATTCTATGTTCGGCCCTTGCCTGGTTATCTAGTTCGCGTACCACAAAAAGAAAGGCCGACTTTTGACCGAATTCACGCGCGACCAGTTCAATCAATTCATCCGATTTAATTCCCAAGTCACGCAATACTTTTTTCCGCTCAGCAAACGACAACTTCCGCCAATTATCAAATGGTTTCCGGGGGGTAGAAAAACTCTTTTCGCTCACAATTGTTCCACCCATTCCTTCGTTTTGCCGAACAAATAGTATTTTTTTCCATGCAATTCGCTGACTTTTTTCGCACCCGTCAAAAACATCCCGGCCACAAATTCACGTTCCAAAGAACGAATATGGTCCACGACCCCTTTTTCCCCTTTCGCGTTCTGCGTGCGAATGATAGGGGCTCCGGCGCTCGACAGGCTACACCCTAAAATCATGCATTTCAAAATATCTTGCCCATTCCGCACGCCCCCGCTCCCCATGATGGGTTTTCGCGTGTATCTTTTCGCGCCGATGATGGCGGGCACGGTTGGAATCCCGATGTTCCAGAATTTCTCCCCCAATTCCTTGTTGTCCATGCTCCCACGCATGCTTTCGATCGCGGTCCAGCTCGTCCCCCCCGCTCCCGCCACATCGATAGCTGAAACCCGTGTTTGGTCCAATGTCTTCACCACGCGGGGGGAAAGCCCATTCCCTACTTCTTTCACGATCACGGGTTGTTCCAACTCACGTGCTACGCGGTCAATCTCTTTCAAGCAGCCCTTGAAATGGGGGGTGCCTTCCTCTTGGACGATTTCTTGGCCCGCGTTGGTGTGGATGAATAACGCATCGCATTGCAAATCGTTCACGAGTTTTTGGATTTTCGGCGTGGGATAGAGTTTCAATTGGGAAACCCCCAAATTGCATCCGAGAAAAATATGGGGGGCATATTTTCGCACATCAAATGAGGAAAATGTGTTCGGTTTTTCGATGGCGGCGCGCGTGGAGCCTAATCCCATCCCTATTTTTGTTTCTTCGCACGCTTGGGCGATTTCCTTATTTATTTTGATTAATTTTTCGTTCCCCCCGGTCATGCTCGTGACAAGGAACGGAAAGGAAAAGGAATGATTCAAGAACTTGGTTTTTGTTTCGATTTCGTTTGCATCCATTTCAGGCAAGGTGATGTATTCTATTTCCATTTCTTCGAATCCCGTCGTTTTTTGGGTGAATTGGATTTGTTTTTTTAGCACGATATTCACGTGCTCGACTTTACGGTTACTGGTGCCGTGGTCGGAAGGCATGCATTTCTCACCAATTAGGTGGTTTTAAGGCTAATTGCCCCGGCTATCGCACGGTGGCGCATTCCCCCTTTTTTTTTATCAAAGCCTTTTTTCTTCCCGTTCGTGTATTTTCCGGAGCTTCATGATTGCACGCTTGAGATGCCTCATGGCGAGCACTTGGTTCGCTTTGTATTGTACAGATGGCTCGCGGGGGGCATGACGTTCTTTGGATGGTTCCCGCGTCATCTCGTCTCGCCGGATGGCGATTCCTATTTCATCCAAGTTCTGGTTGGCTAATCGCATGAACACGGCTGTTTTTTCCGCCGGCGTCAATACGTGGATGTGGCTCATAATCCATGCCCGGCTTTCTCTCCGTTCGCGGCCACTTATTTCCTTCTCGTGGTGTCGGCGTTCGCGTTCCTGCTCGCGCTCAACGATTATCTGGGTGGGATCTTGTTTCCGCATGTTGGCAAAGAAACCCCTCAAGTAATTCCGTGCGTACGTTTCAATGAAAGTGGTATGTGCCCCGCTCAGGGGGTCATAGTGATGCAAGCGTGGTAATAGGTGGAATTGGGCTTGTTGGACTAGGTCGTCTTCCGAATACCCGTACCTTCGGAAACGTTCGACAAAAGGTTTGACCGCGTGACGGAACACGCCCTGATATTTTTCGGTTAGCGCGGCGGGGTTCAATACGGTATTGGGGAATGGCAAAAATAATTGGCGCGCTCGGGGTTTTCTTCGGCGTCCCTTTCCCATGAAGAAAAAGATGCTCTCGTATTATTTAAGTCGGGATGTTTGCCGCGTCAATAATACTGCAGAAGGTGTCTTTTTTCAGGGAAGCGCCCCCCACTAAACATCCATCCACATCCGATTGCACTAAAAACATTCGCGCATTTTCGGGTTTGACGCTTCCCCCGTACAAAATGAGGGTTTTTTGGGAGGAATCCGCCCCAAACAATTCTTTTAGTTTTTCTCGGATGAATTGATGGGTCTTATTCGCCTCCCCCGGCGTGGCGGGCGCGCCTTGATTGTCCTTGTTGGTGGAAATGGCCCAAACCGGTTCATACGCTAAAACGATTTTGCTTATTTGTTCGCGGGAAATCCCGGCTAATCCTTCCTTCAATTGTTGAAACAGCACATCGTTTGTTTTTCCTTTGTTTTTCTCTTCTAATGTTTCTCCAATGCATAAAATGGGGGTCATGGCGTTTCGTAGCACGGCATGCACTTTGCCGTTGATGATACGGTTGGGTTCGCGGTAATGGGCCCGCCTTTCCGAATGACCTAAAATGCAGTATTGGCATCCTGCTCCCGCAATCATGGTTGCAGAAACGTCTCCGGTGAATGCTCCTGCGTTTTCGAAATGGCAGTCTTGCGCGCCCAATTTGACTTCGCTGTCATTCAAAACATGCGCGATTTCCGTGAGATGCGTAAAAGGAGGGCACACCGCCACTTTCACATTCGTCCCCGCGACATGCAGGCGCGCATACTTATGAATGTCTTCCGCGAGCTTTCGTCCTTCCGAGATGCTCGTGTTCATCTTCCAGTTTCCGACAATGAATTTAGGACGCATGTCCAACCACCTACCAACCAATCAGATAAATCGCTTCGGGAACTTAAATAATGAGGTTAGGCGGTTGCTATAGAGGGGGTAGAGGCTTTTTTCCCATACTTTTTCTGCACGTAGGCTTGCACCATTTTTTTGAAGTCTTCTTTCATGGCCGGCCCTTGCAAAGTTTTCACGAGTTTCCCATCTTCGAACACCGGCGCGGCAGGATTCTCTCCGCTTCCGGGAAGAGAGATTCCGATGTTGGCATCCTTGGCCTCTCCGGGGCCGTTCACGATGCATCCCATGACTGCCACGTGCATCCCTTCCACGCCCTCATACCCTTGGGCTTTCCATTGGGGCATTTGTTCGTGTAAATATTCGGTGACTTCTTTGGCGAGCTCTTGGAATGTCGTGCTGGTGGTGCGTCCGCAACCCGGGCACGCAGCGACTTGCGGCGTAAATCGACGCAATCCCAAGCTTTGTAGCACTTGTTGGGAAATGCGCACTTCCCGCGAACGAGGAGCTCCGGGTTCCGGCGTCAAACTTACACGAATGGTGTCCCCGATTCCTTGGGAAAGCAATAAGCTCAATCCGCTTGTGCTTGACACGATTCCTTTGTCTCCCATTCCGGCTTCCGTTACCCCTAAATGCAACGGTTGATCCGTGAGATGGGAAAGTTTGGTGTTACAATACACCATTTCCTGCACCCCGCTCATTTTCGTTGAAATGATTATTTGGTCTTTTCTCATTCCCAGTTCGAGCGCGCGATTGGTGGATTGGATGGCGCTCTCCACCATGGCATCCAAAAAAACAATGTTGGCCCCTTTTTGCTCGTGGGCAGGCTTGTGCAAATCCTCATCGATGAGTTTTTTCAATAATTGCTGGTCCAAGCTTCCTCCATTCACTCCGATGCGCACGGGCTTGTTGTAATCCACCGCAATTTTTACGAATGCATCAAAATTAGCGTCATGTTTTTCTCCGAATCCCACGTTTCCGGGGTTGATTCGGAACTTGTCCAAACTTTCAGCGAGCTTGGGGAATTTGGTGAGCAAAATATGCCCATTGTAATGAAAGTCTCCGATAATAGCAACATCCTCGTATCCTTCATCGCGCAAGCGTTTCACTATTTCGGGAGAGGCTTGGGCCATAGAGTCTTTTTCGACCGTGTAGCGTACGAGTTCGCTTCCGGCGTCATACAATTCTTTGATTTGTTTAACGGTCCCTTCCACATCCGCGGTGTCGGTGTTGGTCATGCTTTGCACGCGCACGGGATTTGGGCCCCCTATTCCCACTTTTCCTACTTTCACTTCTACTGTTTTTCTGCGGTTGAATCCATTGTGTTTTTCTAGTTTTTGCATACAATACCTTTCACCTTTCTCCTTTTTATTCGAATGGAAAACAAGATTATGTTTAAGTTATTTGTTTTCTCATCATTTTCTCGGCCGCTTCAACAATATCGCTGGCAGACATCTTGAACTGCTTCTTGATATTGTCCGGCTTGTCGTACCCGATGAACTCGTCCATGGCGCCCAAGCGTTTCATTTTGATATTGGACATGTTGTTTTTTTCCAAGCATTCCAACATGGCGGAACCGAATCCTCCGATGAGGGTATTTTCTTCCACCGTGATTATTTTTCCCGTCTTTTGGGCGTATTGGGTAATCATTTCTTCATCCAATGGTTTGGCGAAGCGCGCATTGATGACCGCAACCGAAATTCCTTTCTTTTCCAATTCCTCCGCAGCTTTGACGCAGTCTCGGACGCTCCATCCTATCCCCAAAAGAGTAATGTCTTTTCCGTCTTTGAGCAGTTCGGCTTTTCCGATTGGAATGGATTTGGGTTCGTTATCCATTTGAATTTGGCTCATGGCCCCTTTAGGATAGCGTACGGCAATGGGTCCTTTATCATAATCGAGTGCGGTTTTGACCATGTGCTGCAATTCATTCTCATCCTGGGGTGCCATGACCACGAAATGAGGAATCATGCGCAAATAGCTCAAGTCCAGCACTCCCCCCTGCGTGGGTCCGTCTCCGGTGAACGCGGCTTTGGGCACCAAAAATTTTACGGGCAATTTCATCAATGAAACGTCGTGCACCATCTGATCGAATGCACGCTGTAAGAAGGGAGAATACACGCAGAAGAAGGGTTTCATTCCTTCCGCTGCTAATCCTGCCGAAAACGTGGTGGCGTGCTCTTCCGCAATTCCTACATCATAGAATCGGTTTGGGAACTTTTCTCCGAATTTTGCCATGCCCGTTCCGGCGGCCATGGCGGCTGTTAACCCAACTATCTTTTCGTCTTTTTCTGCCAGTTTGATTAACGTCGCAATGGCTTGCGATTCAATGCTGGGGGAAGGAGGTTTCCCTGGTTCTCTCTGGGAGATGGGTCTTCCTGTTTCCACGTCGAACGCGGCATGCTCGTGCCACTTGGCCATGTCCTGTTCCATGTAATCAACCCCTTTCCCTTTTTGGGTGAGCACGTGCAATAATTTGGGCCCTTTGATTTGTTTCAATTCATTAAAATGGTGAATCATTTCCTCAAAATGGTGTCCATCCGTTGGACCATAATACTTGAATCCTAGTTTTTCGAAAATAGTTCCAATGTTTCTCCTCGAACGGTCATCGGTTGCAATGGTAGAAAGCCGTTTCAAGTACTCGTGAAAAGCCCCCACGTTTTTGGATATCCCCATTTTGTTGTCGTTGAGAATAATGATCATGTCGGTTTGATTGTACCCAATGTTGTTCAAGGCTTCGTACGCTAAACCGCCTGAGAGCGCAGAGTCTCCCACAATGCAAACCGTGTGATGGCTTTTTCCTTGGTGTTTGGCGGCTTCTGCCATTCCCATGGCTCCGCTCAATCCCGTGCTTGCGTGCCCCGCGGACCAAATGTCATATTCGTTTTCTCCTCGTACCGTGAAGCGGGCCAATCCTCCGGGGTATTTGCACAAGGTTGGGAATTGCTCCCTCCTTCCCGTAATTATTTTGTGCGTGTAGGTTTGGTGAGAGGTATCAAAAACGATTTTGTCTTTGGGAGCGTTGAAAGCATAATGCACGGCCATGGTCAATTCTACAACGCCTAAGTTGGCCCCGATGTGCCCCCCGTTTTTGGAGCAGGTGTCAATGAGCAATTCCCTAATCTCTTGAGCAATGTCTCTCATTTCGTCCATCGAACATTGTTTTAAGTCGGTGGGGGAGTTGATGTCCTTCAACGTAATCTTTCCTATTTTTCCATTCCCATTCGGGCGGGCTTTATGAGCGGTAGCGGTATCCATGGGTCGTGTTCCCCGTCTTTGCGTGTACCATCGAACGATTGGACCCTATCATGAGGGAGTTCAGGAAAACAAGCCATGGAACTTGCCAATTATAAAAGGATACGTTGATTGTCAATCCAAAAAAGGCGCATGACGTAATGCGGGGATTTTGGGTGTTTCTTGTATTTAAGAACCATCTTTGGGGGTTGGACTAGTCAATAATACCACTGCTTGGCAATAGATTCCTTCTCCTTTTCCAAAGGGGGTGAGTCCTTCCCCGCTCGTGGCGTGGACGGCGATCTGAGAAACCTGGGCATGTAGAAGTCCGGCTATTTTTTCTTTGATGGCATTGTCGTGGAGGGAAATTTTAGGGGTTTTACATTCGAGGCTGATGACCACGTTTCCGATGGAGTATTTTTTTTCGTTTACTTTTTGCAAAATGGTTCGGATGAACTCCTCCGAATTTTTTCCTCTCCATTGGGGGTCATTGTCTGGGAAAAATTGTCCGATGTTTTTTTCTCCAATCGCGGAAGAGAACGCATTGAACAACGCATGCAGGATCACATCCCCATCCGAGTGCGATTCCACCCCCGCATGATTGGGAATCTCAATTCCACCCAAAACCAATTTTTTGTCCGTTTTCTGCACTTGAAATCGGTGTGAATCAACGCCAAAGCCGATGCGAAACATTTCACTGACACTCCCTTGCTCGAAGCCC
>CAYJRE010000032.1:0-10623 GCA_964372665.1 uncultured archaeon
TCCTCTAAGTCCTTTAGCGCTGCCCGATAACGCGGGCACGCGGGGTGAGGGATTCGAACCCTCGCCCGGTTTCCCGGAACAGCTTAGCAGGCTGCCGCTATAGACCACTCTGCCAACCCCGCATTCGAAGATGTCAAAACAGTTTTTGGCCCAGCTTTTCTTAAAAGATGGGACTGCTTTGCCAACCCCGCAAGAGCCTTTTTAGAAAAAAGGCTCGCGAAAAAAGCTTCGCGGACCTTTTAGAAAAAAGGTTTGTACAAACAGGCCGCCCTCGGCTATCTGAAAAATAGTCCTATGCAGCCTGCTGATAGTATCCGAGCGTCATTTGTATTATAAAGGGTGGCCTGGTTCATTATGCAGGAGAGGTTGTTTCTTTCATGGATCCTGTCTTTTTGTACACGCTGGGGAGCGTAATAATCGTGAGCATTGTTTCGTTCGTAGGGTTGTTCACGCTCTCCTTGAACCAAAAACGATTGAAGCAGAGCCTTGTTTTTTTGGTCGCGTTTGCGGCGGGAGCGTTGTGGGGAGACGCGTTGATTCATTTGCTTCCGGAGGCCGTGGAAGAAAAGGGTTTTGGGTTGGAAGTATCGTTGTTGGTTTTGTCGGGAGTCATCGTCATGTTTGTCACCGAGAAAATCATTCATTGGAGGCACTGTCATTATCCGGAAGAGCACAAAGATCACAAACATGCATTCGCGTACGTGAATTTGGTAGGGGATGGGGTCCATAATTTCATTGATGGGATCATCATTGCGGCGGCATACATCACGAGCATTCCTGTGGGAATCGCGACTACATTA
This sequence comes from uncultured archaeon, assembly GCA_964372665.1. Taxonomy (GTDB): domain Archaea; phylum Iainarchaeota; class Iainarchaeia; order Iainarchaeales; family VGJJ01; genus VGJJ01. Next base: position 801 of record CAYJRE010000032.1, read on the forward strand.
GCGGTTGTTTTTCATGAGATTCCGCAAGAAATAGGGGATTTTGGGGTGTTGATTCATGGTGGATTCAAAACAAGAGAAGCGTTGCGCGTGAATTTTATGACGGCCCTTGCCGCAGTGGTTGGCGCATTGATCGTTTTGTATTTTGGAACTAACGTCGCTGGCTCCGTGTTTTGGTTGGTTCCTTTTGCGGCCGGAAACTTTTTGTATATTGCGGGAAGCGATTTGATTCCCGAGTTGCATAAGGAAGTGGAATGGAAAAAATCGGTGGGGCAATTGCTCTGCTTCTTTGCTGGAATCGGAGTCATGATTTTGTTGTTAGGGTTAGAGTAATTCGAAATATTATGAAGTGTTTTTCTTTTCTTGGCAGAGCTTTTGCCCATCCAAACTCGTGGGATGTCCTTCCGGGCTTTGGAAGGGAACACACTCGCATTCATGCTCGCGCGGATCGAATTGCAAATCTTCTCCCAAAATGTTTTTGTTTTGCAGGTCATTTGCATTGACACAACTCGGTTGGTAGGTGTCAAACCACTCATACGCGGGATCACCGGGTTCGGGTTGATTGGGGTCATCTTCGGGTGGACAATTTCCGGAAATGCATCGTTTTATTGGATACGCGTTCAATGCATACATACAGTCTGAGTCCTGTTCGCAGGCCGCGCCTTGGACGAGCAATCCCGAAACGATTGGAGTGGCTCCGTCGGGTCCGATTCCGGGGGGGATTGTTCCGAGCTGGGCTGGATAAAAATACAAAAATGCAATGATAACGATCACCAAGATAATCGCTCCTGCAACCAATATTGGTTTGTCCATGAGCTAAGGACAATGCCTGTGTTTTTATTCTTTTTTCTTTTTGGAGGCGAAATTCGCGGGATTCGCAAAGAGGGGTTTTAAACTGGATTTGGGGTTGTAGGGGTAGGGATTCTTCATGGGGATTACTCTGACAGAAAAGCAGGTTTTGCAGGCATTGGGCGATGGAAAAGAGCAATCGGTTCATTATTTGGCGGAAAAAGCAGGCGTTTCCGCGGATGGGGTTCGTCGGATTATTGTTGAGTTAGAGCAAAAAGGGTTGGTTCAAGCCCGTCGGGAAAAAGTAGTGGATTGGGTTCCTTCCGTTTCCGGAAAGGATGCATTGCAGAAGCAAAGCCTGCCCGAGCAACGCTTGTGTGTGAGTCTAATAAAAAAATCCGCATCGTTGGACGATTTGAAACAATTTTTTGATGGAAGCTCGCAAGAGTTTTCGGCCGCGTTCGGTTTGGCTAAGCGGTCGAATTGGATTGAGGTCAAATCCGGGGATGGGAAAACACTGGTTCATCTGTCCCCTCTCGGCAAAAAATCGATTGAAAATTCTCCGGTGTGGATGGTATTGCAAGCGATTAGTCGTGGGGAAAAGGTTTCCGAAACTTCGAATGCGGTCATCGAATTGAAAGCGAGAGGGTTGATCCAATCCAAAACATTTACGAATGAATCGGCGCGAATCACGGATGCCGGAAAGAAGGGGTTGCAACAAAAAACCGAAACAAAGAATGTGCACATTCTTGGACAACTGTCCCCTCAGAATTTGGTTCGGGGGGATTGGAAACAAGCCGAATTCAAACCGTATGATGTGAATGCAGGAGTTGAGCCACGATACGCGGGAAGAATTCACCCCTTGCGCCAGGTGTTGAATGATGTTCGCCGAATCATGGTCGAGATGGGCTTTTCGGAGATGACCGGTCCATTGGTTGAGAGCGCGTTCTGGAACATGGATGCCATGTTCATTCCCCAGGATCACCCCGCGCGTGAAATCCAGGATACGTTTTATTTGCCGGGAAAGGCCGTGCTCCAAAACATGGATTTGGTCAAGCGCGTTAAGGCTATTCACGAGCACGGAGGAAAAACGGGTTCCAAAGGGTTTGGGTATGAATGGGACCCTCGGACTGCGATGCAGTTGTTGATGCGCACGCACACTACCGCTGCCACCTATCGCTCGTTTGGGGAAGACATTTCGGTTCCTCAAAAACGTTTTGCGATTGGACGGATTTTTCGCAACGAGACGATTGATGCCACGCATTTGGCGGAGTTTCATCAAGTGGAAGGGTTCGTGATGGGGGAAGGGCTTACTTTGCGGCACTTGATGGGCGTGATCAAAGAGTTCTATGCCAAATTGGGTTTGACCAAAATAAAATTCAAACCCACATATAATCCGTACACGGAACCCAGCATGGAAGCTTTAGCCTACCATCCCAAATTGGAAAAATGGATTGAAATGGTTAATTCCGGAATGTTCCGCGCGGAAAGCTTGGCTCCCTTTGGAATCAAAGTACCCGTGATTGCATGGGGGTTTGGGTTGGAAAGACTCGCATTATTTGTCCATGAAAAGACCTCGCTTCGGGAAATCATGGGTCCGGATGTGGACTTGGATTGGATTCGCCAGTACGATGGAACCCAGCACACGGTGGGGGGCGTTTGACTATGGTGAATGTGGACACTACCCTCGCGAATCTCAATTCGTATTTGGAAAAACCCCTCACCACTCAAAAACTGGACGAGGTGTTATTCGATTTGGGTTTTGGTCTCGATGAGAACGATCCCGAAGCGTTGAAACTCGATATAACCGCGGATCGGCCCGATATGATTTCCACGGCTGGAGTCGCGCGCGTGTTGAACGCGTATTTGGGTTACCAGAAAGGGTTTCCTGCTGTAACCAAAAAATCGTCCGAATATGCAGTAAACGTGGAAAAAAGCGTGCAATCGGTTCGCCCCTATACTGCAGCCATGGTCGTGAAAAATCTTCATTTGACTCCTGAGAGGTTGGAGGAGTTGATTTACGTTCAAGAAAAGATCCACGCCACGTTCGCGAGGGAACGAAAAAAGGCTGCGATAGGGATTTATCCCTTGAAAAAGATTGCATGGCCTATTTCGTTTGTGGGGTTGCCCCCTTCCCAAATCACGTTTGCTCCATTGGGAGAAAACAAGGCTTTTTCTGCGGAAGAAATTCTAGAGAGACATGTCGCGGGAAAAAAGTATGGTCATTTGCTGAAAGAGCTTCCCGTTTATCCGTTGTTTCGCGATGGGAAGGGAAACGTTCTTTCAATGCCCCCCATCATCAATTCGCAGGGCACTGGGCAAGTTTCCCTGAGTGACCGTGATGTTTTCGTGGAAGTTTCCGGCCATTATTTTCCAACGTTGAGCACCATCTTGGACATTCTGGCGTATTTGTTTGCGGATATGAAAGGGGAGATTTACGAGGTGAAGGTTCAATACCCCAATGAAAGTATTCCTCGTTCGACTCCCGAGTTGGGAGTCGTTCGGCAAACGCTGGATGTGGATCTCGTGAACAGAACCCTCGGACTGGTTTTAACCAGTGAACAGATCTCGGAATTAGTGCAGCGGATGATGTATCGTGTAGTAAAAATGAATCCTAAACAACTCGTGGTTGAGACACCTGCATTTCGTGCCGACATTTTGCATCCGTTGGATGTGATAGATGACGTCGCGCGTGCCTACGGCTTTCAAAACATGGAACCCATTCCGGTTGAATTATATACACGTGGCGGCGTGCTGAAGCAAACACAACTGGTCGAGGATATTCGTTCATGTGCAGCGGGGTTAGGCTTTCATGAAATGATGAGTTGGGTTCTCACTTCGCATGAACATCATTTCAAATCCTTTGAGCGGGAGGAAACCCCGCACGTGAATCTCGGTTTGACGAAAGAGCAAGGCTTGACGATGGTTCGAAACATGCTGTACCCTGAAGCAATTCGCGGACTTTTATCCAACCGCTCGAAACGATTACCCTTCAAATTGTTTGAATTGGACCACGTCGTGGAAATGGATACCCGTACAGATACCGGAACCAAAACACGGACTAAATTGTGCATGGTTCTCGGCCATGCCTCTGCTTCCTTTGATGAAATGAAAGGAAATGTGGAAATGCTGGCCCATTTTTTGGGGGAAAAACCCCAATTCTCCACGAGTGATCACGCTGGATTCATCGCAGGCAGAGTAGCACAGGTAAAAATGGGCAAACACGCTGGTTTTTTGGGAGAAATGCATCCTTCGGTTTTGGCACGGCTTAGCATTCCGTTTCCGCTAGTTGTTTTTGAATGCTATCTGGATTAGTATTCCGTCTTCTTGAACGCGTCATTGAAATGATGGCCGCACCACGCGCTTGAATCCAGGAAAATGGGAATGTTTTGCTTTTGCAAGTCCATACAGAAATAAACATCGTCGCATGCAAGATTTGCTTCTTCATACCTGAATTCGGCTTTTTCCAATGCGTTTCGGGAAATAAGCATGCAACCCAACCCCGCGTACGCCACTTCCATTACGCGCGATGGCATCAATTGCATCAGTCCGATGCTTCGCACAATCTTGTTTTGCCTTTCATAATCGTTTCCGTAAATCCCCCCCATCACTACGAGTTTGTTTTGATTTTTTTCCGTCTTTTTGTTCAAGTAAACCCCACTAATAATCTCTTTTTTTCGGGACAACAGGGTTTCAATGATGGGGGTGGGGGGTATTACGTCCTGTTCCAGCGAAAAGAAATAATCGTAATTCTCTTTCAATGCGATTTCCCGGATTTTGTTTCGCCCGTGAACCAATCTGGCGCGGGCTTTGGGGGATATCTGGCCCGAGTAAATCACGCGGAATGTTTTTCCGGGGTGGTTTTTTTCCCATTCTTTCCCCCCTTTTTTTATTTTTTTGGAATAATCAGGAGAGGGAGAATTATCTTCTATCACGACATCCAAATTAGGATAGGTCAGCGTGTTCAACCCTTGGATGTATTTTTCCAACGAGTCCGCTTTCAAATCGCAGGTGGGGCACCCAACCAAAACGCGTGGTAATTCGCTGCTCATGAGCGTGAAAACCTGAAAAAATTATTCCGTGATGGTGACACTGGTTCCAATCGCTTGTCCCGGTAATCCTTTATCAAACTTGGCTCGGACAGCGCCCGAGTTTCCGTGCGCAGCCATGATTTTTCCAGAGATTGTTTTGTTTGAAAGGGTTTTCCAAAAGACCTTTTTTCCGGATAAAGTGGCGGCTTTCGCCCTATTTTCGATTCCATGGATTTCCACGATGTATTGAGTCGAGTGTTGCGTGTTTCGTCCCCTTCGATAATTCGCCAAAATCCCTATCATATCATGAAAAAGCCTTGAATCATGCTTTTAAAGCAATCCTTAAGATGGCGTGGGGCGTAATGGGGTGAAGTATGCTCATTGCCGGAATCGATGAAGCGGGGCGAGGTCCCGCGATTGGCCCAATGGTGTTGGCCGCCGCATTAGTGGATTCGGAGAAAGAAATCATTTTGCAGGAGTTGGGGGCCAAGGATTCGAAAGTGGTTCCGGTGGAAGAGCGGGAACGCTTGTATCCACTTCTGAAGAAGCACTTGCAGGATTATGAAACCGTGCATTTGCACCCGAAGGAAATGGATGGTCTCATGGAACATCATTCCCTGAACGAGATTGAAGCCATGAAAGTGGGATTTTTGTTAAACAGTTTCAAAACAAAACCCGATTTGGTGTATGTGGACTCTCCCGATCCCATGGCGCATCATTTTGCCAAGCGCATCCAAAACTATCTCTCCTTTCCAACCAAAATCATCGCGGAACACAAAGCGGATGTGAATTACCCGGTGGTGAGCGCGGCTTCTATTTTAGCAAAAGTGGAAAGAGACCTAGAAATTCAAAAATTGCAAAAAAAGTTCCAGAAATTTGGGAATATCGGTTCGGGATACGCGCACGATGACCGAACCATCTCCTTTTTGCGCGCGTATTTGAAAACCCACCAACGCTTGCCAGAGTGCGCGCGAACCAAATGGGATACGAACGTTAGGCTATTGGATGAGCGGTTCCAGACCAAGCTGATGTGACACTCCCGTGCCTAATGGCGTGGGCTTCTTTCAAAATGGCATGGGAGAAAGCGCAAGCAAAAGGGCTACGCCTTTACCCCGTGCCTGAAAGGCACGGGCTTCGAGCAAGAGAGTTTCAGTGAATTCAAAAATTCTCTTTACCCATTTTGGTAAAGGCTTGATTATAATAGTGTCCACATAGCATCCCCGTGTGGCAGTAAATAGGAATGTTTGCGTTCAAGCAGTCCAACGCAAAATAGATATCATCAAACGCCTGGCTTTTTTCGTCCACGCGGAACGTTATTTTTTCGAGCACGCTGCGGTGAATCAGTAATGCCCCCATCCCAATGCAAGCTACTTCGGTTACGCGTGCGGGGGAGAGGAACTCGTATCCGGTCCACTCCGCAACTTTTTTGGCTTTCATCTCCTCGTTTTTGTAGGCCATGAGAACGGGAATGATTTTTTCTTCCGTATTGTTCAGCAAAACCCGATTGACGTACACCCCGCCAATGACCTTTTTTTGCGCATTCACCAATTCCTCCAATATGTTGGGGGGTGGCACCACGTCCTGTTCCAATGAAAAAAAGTAGTCGTAGTTTTCATTCAACGCGATTTCGCGAAGCTTATTTCGTCCTTGCACAATTCGATCATGCACGCGCGGGGGCAAATTTTCCGTATGAATCACGCGGAATGTTTTTCCGGGATGGTTTTTTTCCCATTCTTTCCCCCTTTTTTTTATTTTTTGGGAATAATGGGGGGCGAGCGAGTTGTCCTCGATGGCGACATCAAAACGTGGGTAAGTTAATTCATTTAATCCTTCGATATACCTTTCCAGCGAATCGTGCTTTATTTCCGCGGTCGGGCATCCCACCAGAATGCGAGGTTTTTCGTTGGGCATACCTTTTTTGCAAGCGAAAAATGGTTTAAGCCGTGCTTTCGGTTGGTGAAGGCGTTTGGGAACCTGGTTTCATGGGTTTGAGTTTGAGCGCGTGTGCGCCGAAGTATTCGGAAAACTTTTTGGTGGTGCGTAAAATGTAGGTTCTTCCTTTGGGTTCACGGGCCACAAATCCTTTTTCGACCAGCGTATGCAGCTGGTCATAGGCGGTATTGCTTCGCACTTGCACGAGTTGGGATTGGATGAGGGGTTGTTTGTAGGCAATAAACGCGAGGGTTTTCAATTCGCCCGGAGAAAGCTCGCTGACCCCGGCTAAATGGGAAACTTTGTTGTCATAGGGGGAGCGCACATGCATGCGAAACCCTCCCACGTCTTCTACGATTTCGAGCGCGGAATCTCGTTCATTGAATTCATCTACCAATTGGGACACGTAACTTCGTGTTTGGAGAAGGGAGGTGTTGGTAATTTTTCCGAGCTCTTCGACCGACATTCCTTTGGTTGCCATGAACAATGCGGCTTCCATCGTGAGTAAGATTTCGCTTTTGGTGTGGGAAAGGTTTTCTCCCGGCGTTTCCAACACGGGCTCGAGTTCCGCCGATTCGCTTTCGCGCGGAATGGTCACGGTTTCTTCTTTTCCTTCAATCGGGGGAATGGGATCATAGTCCGGGGATGCCGAATCGCTTTCCATTTTGATGATTGGTTTTCCTTTTTCGAATATTTTTTTGAGCCAACCCAAAACCATACGCATTCCTTCCTTCATCCCGCTATTAAACCAATCTCCTCTACTCTATACATAAACGCGTCTTTTAAATTAACCGAAAGCCTATTCCCTGGTATGAAAATGGGTTTGGGGTTGGTCCTTTTTTTAGTTGTTCTGAGTGGGTGTGCGGCTTCTCCTCCCTCTTCCCTCGTTTCCAATACCCTTGTTGGGACCGATAATTCAGCGGATACCTTGTTGCCCCCGAGTAAACCATTGGTGTATTGCGACTCTCCGGATTTAGAACAAAACGAAGAGTGTTTTGAGGAAGCATTGTTGCATTGCGAGCCGGCCGTGGGTCGTTTTTGGAAAACAATGGATGATTTTCCATTGATTCTTGAAACGGTAGGAATCGATGATTCCACCCAAAAATGCGGGGTCCGGGTAACCATTCCGTCCGATTCCCAAAGTCAATTCAAGGGACAAACCGCTACGTGCATGCTCGAACGAAAACCCGCCATGAGCAATGAAGCGTTATTAGTGTATGACATTTACGACATTGGTCCAAAAAACTGCAGTGGAACATATTTGGTGGCATTGCAAGAGGATGCCGCTAAAAAGGAACAAACCCCCAATCAACCGCCAGCCGAACCGCCGGTCAACATTTCCCATCCGGAGACCAACGAATTCTCGTTTACGGTGAGCGATTCGCACGGCGTAGAAGGTTCGAAAGAGTTTGTCGTGAATCAAGGAGATGCCGTTGTTTTCCACGTTACGGTTTCCACCACCGATTCCTCGTGGGGGGGTAATTGGGTGCGCGGCCCCGCCGGAAACAAGTTGAGCGACGAATCCCAATACATTTTTACCACAGGGAATATTCCTCCCGGGCAAACCAAAACGGTTCAATTCACCGCCACTCAATCGTTTGAGTTCGGGGTGTATTGGCCCAATTCCAACGTGTTGAAGGGAACCGCCAAAGTCACGGTCAACGAAACATAAGCCAGACCAATCCGAGCGCATTGACTCGTTACATAACACGGGGTATTTTTCCATTTTGATTCCCAGAGAAATACATAACCGGGTTTTTTTTTGTTTTTCGTGAACCGTTTTTCGGTTATACATTTATTAATAAGGAATTCCGATATATGCCTGCCTTAATTTCAGCGTTCACTGTTGGAAAATGAACGTGAGGGGAAAAAGCAGGGGTGTGGAATCATGCGTTCGATGGTAGACGATGCCGTTAAAACAAGTAAACAGATTTCGGCAGACGAAAAGAATTTTGAGGATTTTTCGGTTCCTAAAATCATGGTGGTTGGAGCCGGGGGGGCCGGGTGTAATGCGGTCAATCGGCTTGCCCATATGAATATTGCCGGGGCTCAACTAGTGGCCGTGAATACGGACAAGCAACACTTGTCCATTATTGATGATAACATCACCAAAATTCTGATTGGTAAGTCTGTTACGCGTGGTTTAGGAGCGGGGGGTTATCCCGAAGTCGGAGAAAAAGCGGCCGAAGTAAGCAAAGCGGACTTGCAGGGCGTATTGCAGGGCGTGGACATGCTGTTCATCAGCGCGGGAATGGGAGGAGGAACCGGAACCGGCTCGGCTCCGGTCATTGCAGGCATTGCGAAAGAGCAGGGGGCAATCGTCATTGCCATGGTCACCTACCCCTTCATGTTGGAAAGAGCGCGAACCATTAAGGCCGAGGAAGGAATCCAACGCTTAGCTGGAGTCTGCGATACTGTAATCGTGATTGACAACAATCGCTTGGCCGAATTAGTGCCCAATTTGCCTATCCAGGATGCTTTTCGCGTTGCCGATGAATTGATCGCACGCGTTGTGTCGGGAATCACCGAAACCATTACGCAGCCTTCGCTCATCAACCTGGATTTTGCGGACGTTCGCTCGATTATGACAGGACACGGTCTCTCCATGATTGCGGTGGGGGAAAGCAAGGGGGTTAATCGCGTCGATGAAGCGGTTTCCGACACGCTCAACAACACGTTGTTGGATGTGGACATTTCCGGTGCGAAAGGTGCGCTGATTCACATCACGGGCGGACACGAATTGACATTAGGAGAAGCCAATGAAATAGGAACCCTGCTCACCGACCAATTGGGCCCCAATGCCACCGTCATTTGGGGCGCACGCATCAATCCTGCATTCGAGAACAAGGTGGAAGTGATTACCGTTTTTACTGGCGTGAAAAGCCCGTTCATTCCCACCAGCCAATCCGGAGTGGGAAGAGGAATGGAAACTCCTGCTCATAGAGGAAAAGACGCGTTGGGCGTGCGATACGTCTAATTCGAATACTAAAGAGGAGGGATTTTACTCCCCCTTTCCTCTTTTTTCATTCGAACTTTTTAGAAAAAAGTTCGATCAAAAAGGTCTGATACCTCGC
>CAYJRE010000033.1:0-10197 GCA_964372665.1 uncultured archaeon
AAAGTTGGATGAACTGGAGAAAACGAATCAATCAAAGTGAAAGATACGAAAGAAATGAGGGGGTCCTTGGGTGAGTGGCGGTTCGCTTCCTCAACGCTTAAATAGTACATACACATACATACACACATATGTCCACCAAGACCATTTCCATTACGGATGAGGCTTATTCTCGCTTGGCCAGCCGTAAGAAGGGGAACGAGAGCTTTAGTGAGGTCATTAACCGTATTACGGGAAAAGGGAGCATTCTGCGGTTCGCTGGAATTTTAAATAAAAAACAAGCCGACCTGCTTCGGGCCGACATCGAAGAAGGCAGAAAGCTGAGCCGGGAAAGAACCGCGCGGGGATTCTGAATGCTATTGGATACTACCGTCATCATTGATTTGGTCGAAAACGACAAAGGGGCCATTCAGCGGTTGAAAGAATTAGAAGAAGAAAATATTCCACTTGTCACGACCACGATCACCTTATTTGAAATTTGGAAAGGGGCGCACCGGCTATTGGGAACGCCCGAGCAAGAAAAAATGCAGGATATTTTTGACCTGTTGGAAGTTTTTCTCTTTGATATCCCTTCTGCCAAAGAAGCAGGAAAGATATATTCTCTGCTGAGAAAAGATGGGAAAATGATTCAGCCGGAAGACTGCATGATTGCAGGGATAGCCAAAACCAAAAACGAGCCCATCCTCACGCGAAACGTGAAACACTTCGAACGGATCCAAGGATTGAAGATAGAGGCGTACTGACGTATAGCAAACCGCTTTAACTTTTGAATTGTTGATGAATTTGAATATATGGCCTTTTTACCTAATATCGCCTTTGGAAGTGAATAGCATAAAGATACTCGCAAATAATACCATACGGTTTATACGTTATAAGAATTGGGAGTAATGGTGGGGTCGGCAGTCTCGTTAGAAATGGAACCCCATACGCACAATAAAAGATATCATTCGGCTAAAAAGAACAAAACGGGCTATAAACTAAAATTAGTGGGGTGAATGATCAAAGTATGAATACCATCATTCTGGGCACCACCAGCGACGCAAAGTTAGATATTGTTAAAGGCGTTGTGAAAGATATCTACACTGTTGTGGCGGTCAATGTGGATTCCGGTGTTTCGGATCAACCGCTTGACGAGGCAACGGCCATACAAGGAGCCGTCAACAGAGCGAAGCAGGCAATTCGTCAGGCAGTGCAGGGTTATGAATTTTCAATCGGACTGGAGGGGGGTCTTTCGAGTATCGGCGGCATTTACTATCTTGTTTGTGTTTCGGCAATCGTTGATAGAGAAGACAATGTTTATATCGGCATTAGCAATAAGCTCCCTTTGCCAAAAGAAGTTTCAGAAAGAGTTTTGCGCGGAGAGCATTTCGGCGAGGTCATTCGAGAATTTATGAAAAATACGGAGGAAACCTCGCCTGAATTTTTAGATCATATTCGGGAACTCATCGAGAGAAAGAAAAGTTTTGAATCGGCATTTCACGCCTCTCTTTTTAGTTATCGGTTTAACAAGCATTTTATCCAAAAAGGATGAAAAAGGGCGGAAGACTTCGCATGTTTATTTTCTCCGAGCATATTGGCAAACCCTAACTTGGTAGCGCTGAGTTTGATAGGATTCGTTGATGCGACGATTACTTTCATCATACTTAGTGCGCCGGGGATGAGTCCGGTTTGGCGATAAAGAGCAATCAGTAATTCTTTGTATGGTATACTACACACAAGTAAATAAGGGTTTTTTTCAGCGTGGCAAAATGTGGCGGGTTATTGCTGCTAAGGTGGTTTAATCTGCGCAAAAAATAATCATATTTGCTCAGAAGAATTGTCGGTACCATTTTTCGTAGTCTTTGTGGTTTCCCACGAAATAGAATCGGACTTCTTCGTTTTCTTCGAACACGCGATACGTGATGCGGTCGGAGCCTGCTTCGTCCACGAAGAATCGGGCTCCTTTCTTGAGGTGGCGTTTTTGAGGAAACTCGAGAATCTTCTTTATTTTCTTTGCGACGCGCTTCTTGGTGATGTGGTCTAATGGGTCAAAGTATTTGGGCCAGTCTTCATCAAAGGCAGCATGGTAGGGAATAGAATATCACTTCGCGTGTTTCGAATAGTTCCCTAATGCCTCGTCCACGTTTAGAAGCTTTCGTTTTCCCGCTTTGATAGCGTGGTCAATGTGGTCCAGTTTCAGATTGACTAACTCCACTTCTCCTAAGTGACGTTGCTCAAAATCAACCAATGCTAAACGGATGGCTTCCGATTGGGTGTTGGCGTAGCCTTCTTCTACCATTGCTTCGGCAATAGCTTTGGTTTTTCCCTTCAAAATCACATTCATACACACTCACCAATACCTATAGCGGCTTAAATGATTTAAATATGTATCGATAATGATTCATTTTGAAGCATTAACTGGATTTTGAAAAAGCACAATAATAAGCCACCTAACCATCTGTGGCTGAATGGTGTCTCAGCATTATACTCTTTCCCCAGAATATTACGACCATATCTACCATTGGAAAGACTACAAAAAAGAAGCGAACAAAATAATGAAAATAATAGACAAAAACTCTTCCACCAAGGGAAAAGAGCTTCTTGAAGTTGGATGTGGAACCGGGTCGCATTTCGAGTATTTCAAAAAAAGTATAATTGTACTGGAATTGACTTGAGCCAGCAAATGTTGGATGTTGCCAAGAAAAAGTTTCCTTCGGCCAAGTTTCAAAAAATGGATATGATAAAACTAAAGTTGCCAAAAAAATATGATGTAATTGTTTCGTTATTCAGTTCCATTAGATATGTAAAAACGCACGCTAATTTGCGTAAAACACTGAATGCATTTTCTAAACACTTGAAAGCTGGCGGAGTGTTAATTATTGAGCCCTGGTTTGCGCCCAATGCATATCAACCTGGAAATCCACATGGATTACTCTACAAGAATAAAGACATTGTTATTGCGCGAGCGACCGTATCAACTCGAAAAGGAACGATCAGTATAATGGATATGCACCACCTCATTTCTGAAAGAGGAAAAGGGACAAAACACATCGTAGAACGGCATGAAATAGGGTTATTCAGTGTAGAAAAAACGTTGCAATATCTCAAGCAGGCTGGTCTGGTTGCAAAATACTACAAAAATGGATTACTGCCGGATCGAGGACTTTACATCGCAGTAAAGAAATAATCTGCCCATGTCAAGACAAAATCTGACTAGAAGACCCTTTGGCTTAACACAAGCGCGTATTGTCTTTCATACTTGTGGAAACTTTTGGTTTCAGGCATATGGAGTGCATCCTTTTTCGTTTGGTTAAAAGGATTAGGGGTGCACTTTATCGCCAACTACTATGCACCGGGGAGGATTTGAACCTCCGGCCTCCCGATTATCAGTCGGGTGCTCTACCAGGCTAAGCTACCGGTGCATGCAGCAAAAAAGGGTGGGTAGAACTCTTTTAAATGGAGTTTAGGCGGCAAGTAATTGTATGCCCTCTTTTGAATACGCCGGCCTTCGTTTGGAAAGCCCGGCGGTTTTAGCCCCGATGTCGGGAGTCTCCACCCTGCCATTCCGTTTGCTCTGTAAAGAGCTGGGGGCGGGTTTGACCTATACCGAATTCGCTTCCGCCATCGCGATCTCGCGGAATCTCGAAAATAAGGCCAGCAATAACAAGGTGTTTGGCCGCATTGCCACGGTTCCGGAAGAGCGTCCGTGTGGAGTGCAGTTATTCGCTCCCCATGAAAAGGATTTGATGACGGCGATTGAATTCGTGGAGAGGGACTTTGATTTGATTGATCTTAATTTTGGCTGCCCTTCTCCAAAAATCACGGGGGGAGGGTGCGGGGCGTATTTGTTGAAACAACCCGAAAAATTGATTTCACTGATAACTGCTGCCGTAACGTGTACAAAAAAACCGGTTACGTGCAAATTGCGCATAGGGTGGGATAAACCTATCTTGCACGAGTTTGTGCAAAAAATAGAAAACGCGGGCGTGCAAGGGATTGCCATTCACGCGCGGACCGCGCAGCAGGGGTATTCAGGAAAGGCGGATTGGGAATACATCAAAAAGATAAAAGCGATGGTGAGCATTCCAGTGATAGGGAATGGGGATATTCAGAATGCGAGTGAAGTGAATGAAAAAATAAATGCGGAGTATTGCGATTTTGTCATGATCGGCCGTGCGGCGTGGAACAATCCGTCTGTTTTTTCGGAGATTAGGGGAGAAAAGATTCCAGGAAAGAATGAGATTCTGCAAAAGTATTTTTCATGGGTGAAAAAATACCCCATCACGGAATTGATGGATGTGAAAGCGCAGGTGAGTGGAATGATGTCCGGTTTGCCGAATGTGAAGAGGGCGCGTGTGGAGATTATGCAGGCGAAAGAAATGGAGAATGTGAAGAATATTGCATTGGCTGTGGTGGAGTGAATGGGGGTTTAGCCTATGGAGGATTATAAAAAGGAGAACAATGCCGCGTACGCGGCCAATGCCGAATTTTACGAAAAGAGATTTTACCGGTACACGAAGAATTTTCATTTGAAGGACTTGGAACGGTTTGCCTCTGAATTGAAGGGAAAGAAAGTGTTGGATGTGGGGTGTGGTCCAGGGATCCATTTGGAGTGGTTTCGCGACCATGATATTGATGCATTGGGAATCGATTTGTCGGATGCGTTTATTCAGCGATGCAACGAAAAAGGGTTGAATGTTCGAAAAATGGATTTCGAGCAACCCCTCTTGTGGCCGAATAGTTTTGATGGGATTTGGGCGCTAGCGGTTTTGTTTCACGTCCCTAGAGAAAAGGTTCCGGGAGTAATCGAAAAATGGACTAAACTGCTGAAACCGAATGGGATTTTGTTTGCGGGAGTGAGAGAAGGCCAAGGCGAGGAGTACAAACCAGTCGGCACGATGCCTGAAAAAAAGCGTTTTTTCACGTATTTTTCAGAGGAAGAGGTAAAGAATTATTTTTTTCCCAAATTCGATGTGGTTCACGGGTATGTCCATGAGGGAGAAGACAACGAAAAGTGGATCAAGTATTTGTTTCGGAAAAAATAGCGCGAAATAGTTCTGGTTCGATTGGTTGTTCGTTCGGGCCCCCGCGGGCCCGAAACGAGACCCTTTTTCCCTTTTGCCTACTCTTGCCCTTATTTGTAATTTTCCCACGGCTTGGTATTTCCTTTTTCGGTGACAACCTCGCGGATGATGATGTTTTGAGGAGCCGAGGAGCCTCCTCCGCTCTGTGCGAGCACATTATCCATGACGACCACGGGCACCATGGGCGTATTGCAATGGGTGCCGGACCCCAAGGATATGAATCCGCAAGCGTTGCACTTGTATGCATCCCGGTACATACGGTGCGCCTCCTTTGGATTCACATATATTGGTGCTTAACTTGCGTATAAGCATTCCCCCCAAAAGGGCTTTTGTTAACCGGAATATCGTCACTTGGGCCAAATAGGGGATTTTTCCCTAGAGGTCGAATCCGATGAGGAGGGTGGCTTCTTCTCCCTCAATCGTCACTTTCTTGGATAACCACTCATGGATTTCCAATCCGGGAGAAGAGGAGACCACGTTTTTGGCGGGCACCTCTGGGAAAACCACGGGCGGAAAAACGATGCCCCCGTTTTGTTTTTTGACGATGGTTTGCGTGGGCTCCCTCCATGAGGAATCATGGACCAGGCACACGCAATACTGTCGTTTCACCGCTTCATGCACCCCGATGTTACCCTCGTCTTCGTTGGCGTCGATGTATTTTTGTTCTTCGGGGTTCAGCAGGTAGTAGCGCGTGATCCCCTGCAAGAGGTCGAGTTGATGGATGATGTGCTTGATTTTTTTGGGTACGTCCATTGGCTTATACTAGTGCCTATTTCCTTAAATGATTGCCTGGTTTTTCGAGGGTTGTACAGTCATTTTCCTATTTTTTTCAGTTCCGTGAATTTTTTTTCCAACAAGCGGAAGCCTTTTTGCCAGCTTTGTTTTTTGTTGGGATCGAATCCTATTTCGAGGAGCATTTTCTCTGGGTCCTTGCTTCCTCCGTACGAAAGGAATTTTTCGTAGCGGGGAACAAAGTCCTTTCCTTCTTTCTCGTACATGTCCCACAATGCCAACACCAATAGTTGTCCGAATGCGTACGCATACACGTAAAATGGGGAATGGAAGAAGTGCGAGATGCTCGTCCATTCGTATTGGGAATGAGGGGGGATATGCATCCCCCCAAATTGTGTGCGTAAGTTTTGGAAATACAATTGATTGATTTCCGGGATCGTGGCCCCTTTTTCTATTTTTTCAAATGCATCGATTTCGAATTGGCAGAAAAAGGCTTGGCGTTGGATGGAAGCGAAAGCGTCGTCCATTTGCTGGGCGAGCATGTGGGCATGAAAGTCCGGGTCTTGGTTGGTTTTCAGCAGTTGTTGGGACAAAAGCATTTCGCCAAAGGTGGAAGCTGTTTCCGCCAAAGGCAACCCGGTATGGTGGACAAAAATGGAATGGCTTTGGGACAAATGGTTGTGGATGGCGTGTCCTAATTCATGCGCGAGAACGGAAACATCGTGGTAGGTGTTCGTCCAATTGAGGAGAACGAAGCTGGTTTCGGTTGGAATCGTATTGATACAAAAAGCGCCGCCCACCTTTCCGCGTTTAGGTGGAACATCCATGCGTTTTTCGTGGAAAACGCGGTGGGCTTCTTTTTTTAGTCGCGGGGAAAACGATTCATAGGCTTCCATCACGGCACGGTATCCTTTTTGAAACGACCATTTGGGTTCGCGATACGGGAGTGGGGCATACACGTGGTAGCGTGAGTAAGGAACATTCATCTTTTTCATTTTCCATCGAAAATACTCTTGGAAAACACCCGTGTTTTTCAAGCAGACATGCAGGAATGTCTCGACCATTTCATCACTCAAATCATTGGAAAGGTTACGCGCGCTAATGGGTCGAGCGTATTTTCTCAGTTTGATGTTTTCGTTCCATGCGTCTAAAACCAAGTTTCGGTAGATTTCTCCCAGTGTGGGGGTATGTTCGCCGAATTTGTTCCAGAGCAGGTCGTAGGCTTTAACTCGTTCTTCCGTAACCGGGCTACGGGCGTATGAGCGGAGCTCTTCCTCCGTGATTTCAACTATTTTTTTTCCTTTTTTCCATGGAAAGACAAAGTCGTTGGTGAGAATGTCATAGAGTTTGACCAATGCATCTTCCCCAGTCGTGTCTTTCAGGTTCGCGAGCTGCTCCTCTTTTTCGGAGAGCGTGTGCTTTTTGTATTTTCGCATCCGCAAGAGGTGGTGTCGGTGATCCGGCCCTTTCGGCAATAGCTTTCGTTCCCTTTTATCATCCAAATCCTTCCACCACAATCCGAAAAAGAGCAGTTGGTTTCCGAGCTCGGTTCCCAACTGATTGAATGATGCTTCCATTGCTTTGGCTTTTTCGTCTTTGGTGTCTTCGACGAACTTTAAATGCGTGTAAACCCCGATCGTGTGTTGCATTTCGGCCATTTCCTCTTTTTTTTGGAGGATTTCTTCGACAAGTTTGGGCGTGGCATGCGGGAGTTTAGCACGATAGTTGGTAAAGTGGTGAACCTTTTCCTTCAATGTTCGAATGGCGTGCTGCAATTGCTTCTCTTCGGAAAAAATTTTCTTCAGATTCCAGGTGGGAAGTCCTTTCTTTGGGGGCATAGGGTTGCCTTCAATGAAAAGGGGATTAAATAGCTACGCCAGCGCGCGTTCCATTCCGTTTCCGCTGGTGGCGGTCTGTTCTCTCCAGAACGCATAATACAGGCCCTTTTTCCGTATTAGTTGGGCGTGGTTTCCTTGTTCGACGACTTTTCCCTTTTCCAAGACATAAATCCTGTCCGCATGAATGATGGTGGAAAGCCGGTGGGCGATTGCCATGCATATCAGTTCGGGTCTTTCTTTTTTTATTTTTTGAATCGTTTCCGTGATGGCCTGTTCCGTGATCGAGTCCAGCGAGCTCGTGGCTTCATCGAAGATGATCAGGTCCGGGTTTCGCAGCAGCGCACGGGCGATAGCGAGGCGTTGTCTTTCTCCTCCAGAAAGTTTGATTCCTCCTTCCCCTATCTTGTTTTCCAGCCCTCTGTCTCCGCGTTCAATAATATTCAAAATGTTGGCCTGCTTTAGGGCTTTGACGCAATCTTCATCGGTTGCATGCGGGTTCACGAACAACAAATTCTCTCGGATGGTTCCTGCGAAGAGATGGGTTTCTTGCGAAACGAGCCCTACGCGTTTTCTCACTTCGTCGAAATCTATTTTTTTGGAATCGATTCCATTGAACAATAGTTTTCCTTTCGTGGGTTCGTACAATCCTACGAGCAGTTTGGCGAGCGTGGTTTTTCCGCTTCCGCTCGCACCGGCGAATGCAATCGTTTCTCCTGCTTCTATTTTGAGGTTGATGTTTTGCAGGGAAGGCATGCTATTCGTGTTGTAATGGAATGAAACGTTTTCGTATTCGATGGTTTTTATTTTTCCCATTTTGGTTGGATTGACGGGTTTCTTTTGCGGAGGCAGTGAGAGTATTTCATCGAGCGCTTCATTCGAGGCTTTGGCTTCTTGGTATTGTTGCGCCACTCTTCCCATTTCCGAAAGGGGGTTGAAGATGAAGAAAGAGTAGAAAAGCAATGAGAAAAGGGCCCCCAATGTTATTTCTCCCGTGCTCACGAGCCAGAGCATGAGCAGCAGCAGGCCGGAGCGCAATGCGTTGATCGTGGTGCCCTGTGCGAATAGGAGCGTTCGAATTAGTTTGACTTTTTTTAATTCCAATCCTAAAATGCGCTCGTTCACGCTGTTCAATCTCCCTATTTCCTGTTTTTCTAATCCCAAGCTTTTGACCAATTCCACGTTTCGTATCGTTTCCGTGGTGCTTCCGGCAAGCTCGGCAGTTTCCGCCACAATGTTTTTTTGGGCCCCTTTGATGCGGTGGCTCAGGAAAAAAGTGAATCCTCCCAAAAAGGGAATCATGCATACGTATGCAATAGCAATGGACCAGTGAACGCTAAACGCATATCCAATGACGAAAATGGCGCCTACCATGGAAAAGAAAAGGGTGCCAATGGAGCTTTCAATCAGTGCTTGCGTGTCCGTGCGCGCTTTTTGCATTTTTTGCAGTATTTCTCCGCTTCTCCGGTCTTCGAAAACCGCGTATGGGAGCGAAAACGTGTGTTTGACTGCGTTCGCGTACATTTGGGTTCCCACGCGCTGCGTGATGACATTCACATAATACTCTTGGAAGGTTTTCGCGGTGCGGGAAACAAATGCCACTCCCACAGACGCGAGAATGAGCGCCCCCACTCCTTTCAAAAAATCCATGGGGGGAATCTGCCCCGCTTTCGTGGCGTAATCGTCGATAATGAAGCGGAAAATAAGCGGGTCCATGAGTGAAAAAACTTGGTTGAGCGATGCTAAAACGAGTGCAATAGCAAGCGTGCGCTTGTGCTCTCGCAAATATTTCCATCCGGGAATCATAGATTACTCATTGAGGTGCAATGATTTTTTAATAGGTGAATGGGGTTCCTTTATTCTCCCAGAATCTCTTCCACATCAATGTCCCCGCCGTTCTCGATTTTGTATTTTCCTTTCGTCGTGTCAAAAATGATTTTTCCCACTTCGCGCGGGTGAATGCCTTGAAAGTGTGTCATGCGCGTGGCCGTGTATCCGGGGTTCACGCAATAGATTTTGAGTTCTGGATGTTCCAGTGCCAATGATTGCGTGAATCCCCTGAGCCCGAATTTGCTCGCGCAATACGCGCTCATATTTTCGTACGCTTCTTTTCCGGCTGCGCTGGCCACGTTGATGATTCCTTTGCTGATTTTAGGCAGACAAGATTGCGTGAGTTTGATGGTTCCCTCCAAGTTGGTCCGTAGTTGCATTTCTATTTCCTTTTTAGAGTGGGCGAGAAAGGGCTTGTTGATGAATATTCCTGCGTTGTTGATGAGCCAATCGATTCTGCTTATTTTTTTATACAACTTTTGGATGGTCTGATCGTCCATCAGATT
The DNA here is from genome assembly GCA_964372665.1 of uncultured archaeon. Classification (GTDB taxonomy): domain Archaea; phylum Iainarchaeota; class Iainarchaeia; order Iainarchaeales; family VGJJ01; genus VGJJ01. The sequence continues at coordinate 9,964 of CAYJRE010000033.1, forward strand.
CAAGTGCACTAATTCGGCCGATTTTGCGCCCATTTTTAGGCACTCTTCTGCCACTTTTTTTCCTTCTTTTTCGTGTTCATTGTACGTGAGGAAGAGGCGATGGCCTTCTCTGGCGAATTGGAAGGCGGTTTCTTTTCCAATTCCGAGCGAGGCGCCGGTGATGAGAATGGTTTGAGTCATAAAGGCCTGAAAAGAAATTCCCCTTATATAAAGAAGTTTTTTTCGCCGGATTCG
>CAYJRE010000034.1:0-10038 GCA_964372665.1 uncultured archaeon
TTTTTGGAGTTCAGGATGCATACTCACATTTCACTCCTCTTCTTGATATTAATAATCCCGTGGTTCATCCGCATCTCGACTTCATCGCCGGTCTGTAGCGCTTTGGTAGCGAATTGCGTGCCAATCACGCACGGCTTGTTCATTTCTCTCGAAACGATTGCCGCATGGCAAGTGATACCCCCTTCATTGGTGATGATGGCTTTAGCATTTTTCATCAACGGAACGAAGTCTGGTCGCGTCATGCTCGTGACGAGTATTTCATCCGTTGAAATGGTTTGGTCTTTGGGAGTGAGGATGACTTTGACTTTTCCAGTGACAACAGACTCAGGTCCGCGAGAAGCCACGATTCCATGGATGGCTTCATTGCTCTGTTTCGTTTTGGAGCCGAAAATTCGGTGCTTGAGTATCTCCGCTTCATTTCCCACCACGAAACTTCGATGTCTTCCATTTCGCGTGAGGAAAAAGCTCAACGTTCTCCTCTCCTCAAGCAGGGATAGCGGAAATGATCGATTCAAAATGGCAGGAATCTCTTCCGTGAAGGCATGCGCGACAAGCTTGGGTTCCAAGGAAGTGCGTCGCGAAAACTCATGAATGAATCGAAACTGACAGTGGAGCATTTGGAGCGCCATTTTCTTTCGCTCATCTCTTAGCCATGTGATGTGTTGGATGAACTGGATTTCTGCCACCGTTTGAGGGTCGAGCTGGAGTTCACTGATCAATCTTTTTTGCTTTTCGACCAAGGGCTGCGTGTTTTTCATGCGCTGCCATTCTTCTTTCAAATCGTGAATGGAGTGGGATTTGAGTGCATCTTTCATGAATTGGAGGAAGTCGGAAATCGAGAGAATGGTCCATTCTCCATACGAGTTTTGAATCCAGTAATAGTTTTGTTGGTGTTTCACTAACTCCTCGTAAAAACGGGGGTCCTCTTTTCTTTTTTGGGCGAGAAAATCGGAGGCTTCCATTTCAAGCATAGCTTTTCGCTCAGCGGGCTTGTGCAAATGGTCGACCATAAGATGAATCAAGTCCCTTCGCTCTTCTCCGATGAAGGAAAACTGTACTGGGGTCGTGAGCACGGCGAAGGATTCGCGCGCTTTTTGGGGGTTTCCTATTTTTTTCTCGAATTGGGGGTAGTATACACTATCAAGAAATGGAGAATAAGGCTCGATCGTGAGTGTGATATTCCAAAAATCGCGCGTGCTCTCGTTCAGCTTTTCGAATTCGGCCAGTAATTTTTCTTGCGAGCACTTTTCGAGGTCGATAAAATCCAAACGGTTTATCGTGTCCTGCAATCGTTCCACGCGCACGTTCCACTCTTTCAAAAAGTGGTCGATGTGGGTAGGATTAGTATGTAAAATCCGTAATTGTTCCTTGCACACTTCGATGGATTCGGGCACGCTGAGAATCTGGTGTGCATAGTCTTTTTCATGCATGAATACGCAATACGTGAATCCTTTTCCTTCCCACCATTTGCTTTCGGGAAATTCTTCCATTCCCTTTTGGATGGGCATGGGTAAAATGGGGCCTTCTTCAAACCACAGCTCATTCTTGTCCAACCACGCATGAAGGTCGTTCAAATCGATGGGCTTGAAAGCGGCCTTTTGCCCTCCCAAAAATCGCTGTACATCCTCCAACTGGTATCTCCGATCCCCCCGCGTCCCGATCCGAATGGGTTTCAGCTTGCCTTCCGCGTCCCACTTTCGGAGCGTGGCTTTGCTGACCCCCAATCGCCCCGCAGTGGAAGATATAGTAAGTAAAGAATCATTTTCAGGCATATTTAAGCAAATTTAGTCCGATGAGTATAAATTACTTATTCAATATTTCGGGAGAAAATGTCCAGACACCCTTATTTTACCCGAAAGTCTGCAAAAAATGCATATTTTTAAGCTCATTTTGGGGTAAATGAGTATGGCCCTATTGGAACAACGTCGGCAGGGCGCCCTATTTTTTGCCTATTCCATTGCTTTCCGCATCGCGGAAAACAACCCGTTGGGAACGATGCGATACCTCCCCAAAGGGTGGAAGATGAATAAGCTGTTCTGCTCCCACGACGAGATCCGGTGGCTGTTTGACCAGGATGAGATTATCGAAGCCGGCCGCGCGCTGATGCAGGAATTTCTTTCCAACCCGCGCCAGATGAATCTGACGTTCGATTTGTTTGAGAAAGTTCGCGTGCAATGCGAGGGAATCGCTAAGAGGTATGCCTTTGTCCGTCCAGGACTGCTCTCTACTCCCCAAATCGTGGGAATTATTCGAGAGTATTTTTCTCTCTACGATGAAATGTGGGACACGGGAGCCATGGCCGAGGAACTTGATTTCTATCTGTCCTCCATCATCACGCCCGAGCTGCAGCGCCACGGAATTCCAGAAAAAGAGATTCCAGGGATCATCTCCACTCTCTCGGCTCCCACCGAAGAGTCGTTCAATCGGAAAGCGGAAAAGAGGATGCTGGAGATCGTCCAAACAATCCAGGAACGCGCATTGTCATTTCCCCACGCATTCGAGGACGCCCAAGTCAAGGAAATGGTGAAGCAATACATTCTGGATTACTATTGGACCCCCTGCAATTATTTCACTTTCTCCGGGTTAGGCATGGAGAACGTCAAATCGCTGATTCAGAGAACGGCGGAACAATCCACGTTCGCCAAGGAGAAGTTGGAGGGATGGGCGCGCGAACAAAGAGAGCTGGCCGCCCAAAAAAGGGCGCTGCAGAAGAAATATCATCTGGATGAAAAAATCGCGCTATATCTCTCTTTGCTCGCAAAAGTGGCCAGGATGTATGACGACCGGAAGAAGATGCAGATGTATGGTTTCTATTCTATGGGTCGCATGCTCAAGGAATTGGCCAAACGGGAGAAAGTGGATTACGATCTGGCCAAATACATCCTCCCGAGTGAAGTGCCCGATTTTGCGGCAGGAAAAATTCCGGTTGAAACGCTGCGCGCGCGGAGAACGCACACGGCCATCGATTACAGCACGAATCCTCCCCTCTTTCTCACGGGACACGTTGCGCGGGCCGCGGAGGAAAAGATTTGGCTCTCCGTTACAACTTCCCAAAATGAGATAAGCGGCCAATGCGCGTGCCCGGGAAAAATTGTGGCAAAAGCCCGCGTTATTCGCTCAACCAAGAATCTTTCTGAGTTGCAACAGGGAGAGATTCTCGTGACGGGGATGACGTCCCCCGAATACGTTCCCGCATTGGGGAAGGCAGTTGGAATCATCACCGATGATGGGGGCATTACCTGTCATGCGGGAATCATTTCGCGCGAAATGAAAATTCCGTGTATTGTGGGAACCAAACTGGCCACGCGAAAAATAAAGACCGGGGATTTGGTGGATTTGCGGGCGCACCACGGGTTGGCGCGGATTGTGCAGAAATCCGCATCGAATGGCTAATCGCATTTAATCCCTATCTGCTGCCACCGGTGTCTTTCTCCGTCGCAATGCTTTTTCCAGGTTGGCTTTTCCTTCTAAATAATCTTCCGAGGTTAACAGGTTTGGAATGTTCCTATCTTTGAGCTCGTCCATCATTTCCCAAATGCTTATCCCAGCCAACTCGGCGGCTCTCCCGATACTTATCTTACCTTCCTGGTATTGTTTGACCGCCTTTTCCAGCCGGTATTGTTTGGCCCCCCTTTCGAATATTCGGCGCAACGCAGTGGTTTTGTCTGTTTTTTCCTCTTTGGCGCGTTCTTCGATGACAGCCATTTTTTCCTTTTCGAACCGCGCGGACATCGGTTTAGTTCCCATATTTTCTCACCTTATTTTTCTTCCACCGTGAAATCTTCCAGTCGTATAATTTTTGGCATAGAATCGAAATCGGCATCAAACGAATAGATTTCTTTCATATTCCTATCCATCATAATAGCAATGCTGGTTGCATCCGTAAAACTCAATTTGGGATATTTCTTGAATACATCGCATGCCACTGCCAAATGCCGATGTTCAACTTTTACGAGTTCGATTTCGGAATTCAAAATATTTTCGAGAACGGTATTGGAAGCGTAGGGACTTTTCTTCTTACGAGCAAGAGTTAATAGCTCATCCAATACGTAATCCGAAAAAATGGCATGGACAACCTTTTTGCCCGCGATGGCTTGCAGGATTCTCTTCGCTTGCTCGTGGTGCTTTTCTCCTTCAAAAAAGGCCGAAAAGAGGGTCACGGTGTCAATGAATGGCATTAGTCAAAGCCTGCCACGACTAAATCGTGTTCGGAGACAATGTCTGTGTTTTTGCGGACCTTAAACTTTCCAATCAAACCTTTCAAGTTTCCCTTTTTCTCGGGGAGCAAAACGATTTCCTTTCCCAAATCAATGACTTGAATCATCTGCCCTGGTTTTAAATCGTGCTTCTTTCGTGTTTTGGCCTGCAACGTAAACTGATAACCTTTCGACAATTTCACATCGTACACATCAATCGACATCTTTTCACCCATAGGAAAGAGGCTTCCATTATATTTAAGCTTTCTCATTAGTTTAGCTAAAACTAATGAGAGCCTGGGTAGGGGTGTTTCAAAATCCGTACAATCCCTTTTTCAGCATCCACTTCGATTTGATCCCCGTCTTTCAGGACTTGCGCAGCGGTTTTGGTTCCGACCACGGCTGGAATCTTGCGTTCACGGCAGAAGGTAAGGCATGAAAGAGAATCCCCTTTCCTCGGTACCAACGGCGATTAACTATACTCGTGTTTAAATATCTAAACATGCGTAAACACTATATGGGTGTGAAAACGATGACCGTAAAGGACGAGGCGTATAATACTCTCAAGGCGCGGAAGGCCGCGAATGAAAGCTTCAGCGATGCCATCATCCGATTGGCAGGCAGCCGCCCTTTAGATTATTTTTTTGGGGTATTAAGCGAAGCAAGTGCCCAAAAATTGGAAAAAGTTATTCGCGAGTCTCGAAAAGAAAGGAATGCACGCCATTCCACTCGCCGAGGAAATATTCAGCACGAGTTGAGTTGAATGCCCTGCTTGGAAACGACATTCCTCGTTGATGTGCTGCGAGGCAATCCATCCGTGAAGGAAACATTGACCTCCCTTCACTCGAAAACGAGATTGGTGGCCTCTCCCACCGTCATGGAACTTTGGTGCGGGGCCTTACTGTCAGCGATTTCTGAAAAGGAGAAAAAGAAAATCAACGAGTTGCTGGAAGCGCTCATCGTTCTCCCGTTAGACGAGAAAGCGGCGAAGGAAGCTGGAGAAATAGAAGCGAGCCTGACTAAAAAAGGGCAGATGATTGATATGGAAGACATCATGATTGGGGCCATTTGCATTGCCAATGGGGAAAAACTCATTACACGGGACCAGCATTATGCGCGCATCGACCGATTAAAAATGGAAAAATACTAATTATTCCGATTAAGTATTCGCACAATTCCCTTTTCGGCATCCACTTCGACTACGTCTCCATCTTTCAATAGTTCCGTCTTTCCAGTTTCACTCAACCGATTTGTTTTCCATGAGCCATTTCCATGTTTGTTTTATGATGATTTTTTTCCCATGAACATTAATTGTCTCTTCCTGATCGTTTGTTAGTATTGTTCCTTTTTTTAGCTTGAACTTGTCCATTGCAGCAATTAATCCAGACAATTCTCTTTCCCTGTTTTCATGGTGAATTTTCCACGATACCTGTATTGCTTGTGTTATTTTGCTGCCTTCCCTTATTACGAAGTCGCATTCCTTAGAATCACTGAAATAAAAAATGTCTTTTCCCCTTCTTTTTAATTCAATGGCAACGAGGTTTTCGAGTAATTTACCTTCATTGTCGCTGAACCGAAAACCCAGATTTGACAGGAAACCGTTGTCAATGCAATACACTTTTTGCGGGTTTTGAATCTGTTTTTTTATGGAATAGTCGAATTTTGGCAGGTAGAAAAATGTCAATGAGTTTTCAAAAGCGGAAATAAAATTTTTTATGGTCCCCCTGTTTTTTACCCCTATCAAATCAGAAATTCTTCGGTGACTAAACATGCCGCAAGGGTTTGACAAGAAGAAATAAGATAGCTCGCGCAATTGTTTTTCGTTTTTTCCAAAACGTTTTATTATGTCCTTATAAAGAATGTTCTCGTAAAGGTCCTTTAGAACAACATCTTTCCCGCTCAAAATGTACATGGGAAATCCCCCTGCGACAAGGTATTTTGAAAATGCGAAGACGACCTTTGCTTTGGAGTCAAAATCAGAATCGTATTTTGAATAATCAATCTTTTTTGCATCTAGGTATTCTTTGAAGCTGAATGGAAACAGTTTCAGTGTCAATGTCCTTCCAGTTAGAGTAGAGGAAAGTTCCGAACTTGTGAGTTTTGAATTTGACCCCGTAATAACAATTCGGAATTTTGATTTTATCCGATTAACCCATTTTTCCCAGCCATTGACCTCCTGAATTTCATCCAAAAAGAGAAAACAATTATTTTCATAGTCATTCTCGGCCAAAAAATCTACTATCGATTGGAAATCCTTCACAGAAAAACCGGACAGCCGCTCGTCATTAAAATCAATATAAAGAAACTGCTTATGCCCCAGGTTCAGGGAGTCCTTGAATTGTTTCATTAAGAAAGACTTGCCACAGCGCCTAACTCCAGTAATAACAAGGGGCATTTTCAAAGGCAGCAAATTTTTAAGGCCATTTAGTTTTTCCCTTGCAACAAAAGGGTCTTCTGCTTCAAACGCCTTGTGCTGGTCATTGATCACAAATCGCAAAGAGTCCATGTCCATGCAAAAAACTACCCCTATTCAAATTATAAACCTTTCTAAAGTGGGACAAAAACAGTACCACTTTAGCTCAAAAGTGGTACAAAAACAGTGCCACTTATTACTCGCAGATTTCGGGGCATGTAGACGTTTCGCTGTTTTCGAGCCAAAACACGAATAGGGCATGCACGCTTCAAAACACGCACGATTCCTTTCGTTGCATCGACTTCAACTAGGTCTCCTTCCTTTAGTGTTCGCCTCGCGGCTTTGTTCCAATAATGCATGTTTTTTCTTCTTTCGATGATCGCATCGAGGTTATTTTATTTCGTTTTCCTTTATTAGCTTGATTCGTTTTTGAGGAGCCATTTCCATAGTGGCACGTATTTGATTTCGTGTTTTGGGGTGGTTTCGGTTGCTTCGCAGTCCGATGTGATGACGAGTAAGTTTTTGCAGGCGAGTATGTCAGCAGCGTTTGTTAGCGCTTTTATTTCTCTTTCTTTGGTTTCCTTTTTACTACTATCCCAACAAACCTGTATTAATTGTCGTATCTTCTGTCCTTGCCTCACGACAAAATCGACTTCTTCCTGTTTTTCGGATTTCCAATAGTTTATTTCGGCATTTTTTTCCCTTCGTCTTAGCTCGAGAAAGACGAGGTTTTCGGCCTTTCTTCCTATGTCTTCGGTTGATTCTGCTATGTCTCGCAGACCAATATCTATCGCGTATATTTTTCGCGGGTACTTCAATTGGTCCCGCGATTTGTAGGATAGTATCGGCACAAAAAAAAACAAGAAAACCTCTTCCAGTATGGAGGTATACCGCAGTAATGTCCTCGTTGAAGTGGATATCCCGAATGATTCTAAGTATTCTTTTCCTCGCTTGTAGCTGAAATAGCCGGAAATATTCGAGAATAGGAATTGGATAAAGCTTTCTAAGACCGCTTTCTCTTTGATAGCGAATTTTTCGACGATGTCCTTGTAAATGATGTCGTCATAGTAGGATTCCAAGAGTTCTTTTTTCAAATTGGGATTGTCTACCATGCTTATTTCTGGAAAGGCGCCGTGAGCCAAGTATTCTTTCAGGAGAGCTTTGATTTTGGCAATGGATTTTATGGAATAGTCAATGTCATCCGCCTCGATGTTCATTCCTTTGAATGAAAGAAATTCGGCAAAACTCAATGGGAACACTTTGATTGAAACATGTCTCCCGGTGAGTATTTTTCCGATGTCTTCGCGTATGATCTTGGAAGTGGAACCGGAGACCACTATTTTCACTTTTCCCTTGTAGGTATCGTATACACTTCTTGCCCACCGCTCCCAATTGTCGATGTTTTGTATTTCGTCCAGGAAAAGGAATACTTTTTTGAAATCCTTCTCCAATATATAATTCATCATTTCATCCAATAGCAGCTCATCCAAGGGGCGAAGCACCTTGTTCTCAAAATTAATGTAGAGAATTGATTCTTTGCCATACTCTTTTTCGAGTTGCTGGGCAACCATCAGCATGAGAAATGTTTTTCCGGCCCTCCGGACCCCCACAATATCCACGATATGATCGATTTCAGTGAACAGGGCACGCTCTACGGCCCTCCCCTGAATGACGGGCATTTCCTTCTCATGCCATTCCTGAATAGCGAATCGTATCCGTTCAGCAGGCCCCATAACATTTACCTAAGTAAACAAGAATATAAGCCTTTTGTTTACCCAAGTAAACAAGAATTGCCCAGCGGGCCGTGAACAGATTATAAACCCGTTTTGGATGTCGCAGGCCTTTTACTAAAGGCCTTTTTCCAAAAAGGCCGAATGAGATGGAAATAACCTATACTGGTTTCGATAATAATCGAAAATAGGGGAAATCATGCCCGACGGAGGACACGAATGATTCCTGTATTGGCGTCGACTTCTACCACGTCCCCATCCTTAAGTGTTCTCGTCGCGGTTTTGGTTCCAATGATGCAGGGTTTTTGCATTTCTCTCGAAACAATCGCGGCGTGGCAGAGGATTCCTCCTTCATCCGTGACAAAGGCGGCGGCACGTTCCATGGCGGGAATGTATTGGGGAAACGTCATGATGGCAACCAATATGTCTCCGCGCTGGACTTTGGGTAAATCCTCCACGCTTTTCACGATGCGTACGATTCCCTGGACTTTTCCGGGCCACGCGGGTTGTCCCTTGATTTCGGCTTCAGCCTCGTGAAGCTTGAATATTCCGGTTTCCTCCACTTTTTCAAGGTCTTTTCCACTATAGATGGCCATTTCATCGTTGCAGAAAATGTAGCAATGTCCTTTCTTTCGTTCCTCGATTGAAGCTGAAAAATCGTGCTTTTTTCCATTCAATAAATCATTTACTTCGTCCCATTCTAAAAAGGTCAAATCTCGAAAAGATAATCCTATTTTTTGCGCTACTTTTTCGAGCATGGGTTGGGCTAAAAAGTTGGCATGGTATATGGTTTCGGTTCGATAGGTGCGCAAGAATACGAATTCTTTGACCGCATCGATGAGTGCTATTTCATCGGCATTTAACTGGTATTTTTGAATGAATTCCCGGGTTACTTTTTCAGCATGTTTTTTGGCGTGCAACGCTTTTTTGAGTTCTTGTGCTGGATTTCCCTCCAAATATTCTTGGATCCGGTTCTTTATTTCACTTTCACTGAAGGCTCCTTCAAAGTGCCAGCGCGTTTTCAACCAGCCGTATTTTTTCCAGTGCAAATGAATCTTTTTTTGGACAAACAGACTGTCCAACGATTCGTTTTTGGTTTGAATAAACTTACAAAGCTTAAGCAAATCAACCAATTCTTTCGTGCTTTCGTTAGGCTTTCGTACAAAAACGAGATTTTCGAAATAATGCTTGAATTCCTTTTCACTGGCTACCTTAGATTTGATTAATTTTTCCACTTCTCCATCCAAAAATTTTTCAGGGAAGTAAACCACATACAGATAGGGAGTAAATTTTTGGTTTAATTCAGCAAATGTTCGATATTGCTCTGTAAGTGAGCCTTTTGGTTTCTTTAATGCGGCATGCCATTTTTTTCCGGCTTCGATGCATTCCTTTCCAATGGTTAATAGGTCGCGGAAGCCGTTCTTTTGCGCGCGCTGTTCGGCCGCATGCAAAATGTTTGTTGGCGTGTCTTTAGGAACGAAAAGAAAATTGCGATAGGAGGAATCTCCGATTGGAGGAATGTTTACGCCTAACGCCGGATTGAAGTTTTTTGTTTTCTCCCCTTCGAAAATTAAACTCCGGCAGAATACGCTGACATCCCGCTCCACCACTTGGACCCATTCGATGGATTTCGCATCCTTCAGAACGTTGGTTTGTAATTCGTTCATGATTTTGGGCTCCGTGTGGGATTGCGGGCAGG
>CAYJRE010000035.1:0-9309 GCA_964372665.1 uncultured archaeon
CCAAATCACCTGCTACGGAAAGACATTTTCGGTATATAAATAAGTCGGCATCACGCGCGCTTTCTTCGCCGAAAAATGCGTTCCCTGAGCGAATCCATACGTGGCTCGGGGGGATTTTCCCGGTACAGCAACCGCCTTTTTCCGATTCGAGTGGGCTTATTTCGAACCATTTTAAGGGACCACCCCCTGAATCTCTTTCCCGAACGAAATCAAGCAAAACGCATAACACGAAGCCGGTCCCGGCGGAATAATGAAGTTTTGGGCATCACACTGCATGTAAATGTTACCAATAATACTTCGAGAAACCCGAACAAACGGGTGAGAAGGATCCGAATCATCCAACGCATAACCCGTATCAGGGTCCGCATCCAATTGGATACAATCCTCCTCCAACCCCACCTGCTTCGCGAATTGACCACGAGAAAAACGAGTGTCCTGCGTAAACGAAAGGTTGCTCGCCCGAATCACCTTCCCATTCGGTGAATCCACCGCGCTCTTCCACGACGAGTAAAGCGTGTCCGTGCTCACCTTCTGGCGCAACGCATCAAAATATGAGATTGCGGAAAGGATGATGAGAAGAACCGCCAAAGCAAGAACGACCGCAATGAGAACACGATACGCTTCAAAGGCTTGGCCATGCGAATTCATTGTTATCTTTTTTATCATGTAATATTCTCCTTCACACCCCAAAGTTCGTGGAAACCAACGCAGACGAAACAATCGCGCTGGCCACGAACAAAATCATGGCAATCGGCAAATTCTTCGCCGCATTCATCTTAGCCACGAGCGGATTATTTTCCTCAATCATCGTGACAAAATAGTTCATAATCACTACGAGCTCGATCACGTAAATCGCGACAATGATGAGAAACTCTCCTGGCGTGGCAAGGGTCGCAATCACGTCCGGCTTGATGAACGAAGTGATATCCGTGCTGGCAAAGCTTCCCACCCCCGGAATGCCTGCCGCCAAATTGGGGTCAGGAGTATTCCCCTGATTCGTGGCATTGATCGAAACCAGCGTCACAATCACAATGCGTTGTAACGCTACTGTAATCCCCAACACGATTGGCGCAATGTAGACCGAAACCGTTTTCATGGTTCCAGTAATGTCCTTAATCAAAATGGTGAGCATCTTGCTCACACGCTCCGAATTGGCGAGTTGCCTGGAAAGGGAAATTAACGTCCGAGCGGCCACTTGCACCCCCAATTTGACGGAATCAATCGCAATCTTCATCGACGAAACAATGACGATGGAAGGATTGTTCTTCAAACTCCCATAGGCGGGATCGAACACCGCGCTATCCAAGGGCATTCCCAACACGTGAATATTATCCACCGTTTTGCCGAACACCTCTTGCGAAACCATGTTGTTGGGCAAGAACTCCTGCGTGTGACGCAAGGCATCCTCAATAGGCTTATTCTCTCCCAAGCGGGAAGCCAACACATACAAACTATCCTTGAATTCGGACTCCATTTGCATGAACTTTTGCTGCACCCTTCTCTTTTCGCGCAGCGTAGAATCCACATACACAAATGCAGCCATAGAAAACGTAATCAATAATCCAAAGACCAGATTGTAGGCAGTAGTATCATTCTCTGCCTGGGAAAAAAAACGGGCTTTCTCGGTTTGAATCGTTGCGCGAGCGGCTTCCGCCGAAAAACCCTGCGAAATCAGGGTGCGTTCACGAGTTCCATTCTCCTCAAACCAATCCAAGGGCTTGCGATCCGCATTCAACACAGCCTCCAACGTTTTATCGGGGCGAAGAAAATACAACGAATTGGGTTCCTCCGGGTTTCCAATGCCAATTCCAAAAAAATGCAAATACCCGGAAGCCAAACCCCCCACGATGAGGATGCCAACCACCAATGTCCACGCATTCACGTACGAATTACCCATTTTCACGGTGTCTTTTGGCGACAAACCAGGGTATGTATCCGGAATATCGGGCGGATTATAGGTGGGGGGACGAGAGGAAAGCAAATTCAAGCCAAACCAAATAACCAAAATAGGCAACACCAAATCGTAAATCAAAAATAACACCCACGTCTGCGCGAGCGGGCTACCGGAAAACGCGCTTCCCACGGGCAAAATAATAATCAGAATCAGCGGAAGCAAAACCCCCACATAAAACAACGTCGTGCTCGGTTGGGAAAGGTCGCGCGCATACTGCTCCATCTTGTTTTGAACGGATTCCAACACCTCGTCCATTGTTTTGTCCAACAATTGGTATCTTTTCGCTTCCGTATTCTCCAAAACGGATGCGCGCACATTCATCAACGCTTGCTTGAATTCGGAGGAAAACTTTCCCCAATTATAAGCGAGCTCATCCAATCCTTCAGCCACCGTCGTATAAACCCCCAAGTTCGTATTCCAAATGATCCGTCGCAACTCTTTGGAAATCCTTCCCTTTCCATGATCCGCGGCAAATTCAACGGCTTTCTCTAGATTGGGAACGAGCTTCATGCTCATGATCATGTACCCGATCATTTCGGGAACATACGTTAACGCACGGATTTGCTCTCGTTTGGCTTCCGCCAATGGAAACTGTTGAACGTAATTCGCCGCGGCCACCGCGATGATGATGAACGGAAAAAACAAATACAAAATAGGGCCGATTCCGGCTTCCACCCCGAAAAACTTTCCAATCTCGCCGCCCAAAAGCAATCCAAAAACGACTGAAAATACTGCACCAACCAAAATCACTAGAACAGTCGTTGCTTTCACGGCAGCCGAAAACTCTTCCGGGCGCAAATTCCAACCCAAAAAAGTAACCGCTTCTCGATATTCAGTTGCAAAAACAGCGCCTTTTCCCATGTCGGGAAAACGCCGATGCATACCCCTACAAAACCGGACAAACCAATGCTCGGGAGGAATCGTAAAATCCTCCTTCGTGAAAAACGCTTCCGTGGAAACCGGAATGTCGCGGTACAACTTTCCAAGAGAAGGAGAAGGCCTGACCGGAACATTGGAAGCCGGGAGATTTTTTTCATTCGGCTTGGCAGCAAAGCGACGCGGGGGCATGCCCGAAAAAAGAATTCCGGCTATATATAGGATGGCTTTTTCGATGGGTTACTTTTCCAACCAATCCAACAACCTGCCCCAAAACAGATTTTTTTTCCGATGCCCATCCTGCTGACGAAGCAATTTTTTTCGGCGAGAGGCTGTGCTATCCGAGAAAACTTTGAGTCGCGCCAACTCTCTCGAAAGAAAATCTTCCACATTCCGATGCAACTCTTCGTTTCCCATCCCCAAATAAGCTGATTTGATGTAGGTTTCTATCCATCGCGTTCTCCGAACAAAATTTCGGAGTTCCCAATTTGACATGTGGCGAACCGTTTCAAGGTCTCGAGACAACTCTTCTATTTTTCGTGCCTGATCTAAAAGATCAGCCCCCGAAGTTTCGATAGCGAATCCACGCTCTCTAGTCTTGCCTTTCATTTTCGCGCGCCAATTCGCACCTATTCTCCGCTTCCATCTCCTAAACCTTGAAACCCCTTCCGAATTCGACTTCAAACGAGGACTCATCCCTTTTTACCACCCGAATCGTCTTCTCGCTGCTCGCGCTTCTTCAAAATGGCTTGCAATGTATTCTTTTTCACCCATTCTTTCCACTCGTCCAACAATTTGGGATAATCCGCGGAACCATGCTCTTCAATCTGCCTGTCCTTAATCAATGCCAGCTTCGCACGCATTTGGCTCGTGTATTCGCCCTCCAACAACTCCGGAACCTTGTACTGGTTCTTCAACTCCACCAAAAAAAGCTTGGCGTTGGAAAGCGTCTTGATGTCCTCCCAAATCTGGTTCAGGGTCAACCCGGACATTCTCCGAATCCGCTCAAACATCTCACTTTCTTTCAAATTGTCCTCCAACAACTCTAAGGCATCTTGCCGCGCGTCATACAACATCAAATCCAGCAAACCGCCTTCTCGTTCGGGATCCTTGGACCAATGCTTCTTAACCTCCGTGACTTGCGTTAACCGACGATGCGCCTTCAAACTCCCCGAAAACCGAATCGGACGCGCCACCACAACCAAATCCGTGGCCTTAAAACTCGTGGTGGGAACCCGCAAGTCATTCACGACACGGTCCCATACTGAATACGCGGAATCCGCGTGAATCGTACCTAATACTGTGTTTCCAGCTGCGCCCACGCGCATGGCCTCGTACAATACGCGCGCTTCTTCCGAACGCACTTCTCCCAACACCAATGCGGAGTCGCCCAACCGCAATGCGGTGCGCAACGATTCCTCTGGCGCGACTTCTGTGTCAGATTTTGAAACGGCGATGGGGGAGCGTGTTTTCAAGCGCTGAACATTGAAGCCAATCTCTTTCATGTAGGGGACAGGTAATTCCAAAGTGTCTTCCTGAACGATCTGGCGCGCATTCTGCAAAATCTCCAACATCAACGCGCTCAACAAGCTCGTTTTTCCAGAGCCGCGCGAGCCTGTAACCAAAATCGTGGCTTTTGCATCCACGAAAAAAGAAAGCATGCCGGCCGCGAGCGGAGTCAAAAACTTGTTATCGATGTATTGCTCCAGCGTCCAAGGAGTTGTTTTGTGCAAGCGGAACGCGAACGCCAATCCATCCGGAGACAAAGGTTTACCGATGGCCGCGACCCGCGTTTCTTGGCTCGGCAAATCAAAATCCAACACGGGGTGCGCTTCATCAAATGGTCTCCCTGACATCGCACGCAATTTGGAAACGAAGGCTTCCGCCTCGGTTTCCGTGTACAAAATGTTCGTGAGACACTGACCATAGTCCTGGTGAGTGACATAAATGGGTTTCCCCCCGATTGGGGCGTCCAAGAAAACATCAGTGAGCTTGCGGTCGGAAAGCAGCAACTCCAACACGCCATACCCCACCGTATATCGTGAAACGACTTCGGCTAACTCTTCGACTTCCTCGGGATCGATCTTCAAATTGTTCCGGTGCGCCAAATCCCGGATTGTGGCCTGGTACACGCGCGTGAAATAATTCCTCGAAGCGGCGATATCCGACAAACCGCTCCTCCCGGGATTGTATCCGGAGACGACCTCCTTGGTCTTGGAGAGCAAAAAATATTTTTCAGGCGAAAGCGAGTATTCCGGAGGGTTGATGAAATACAATTTAGCCACTTTGTTGGGATGATTGAAAATCTGCACCGTGCTTTTCCCAACAGAATACTCGTCCAGCAATTCGAAGTTCTCGATCTCTCCCCCGAATAACAATCGCGAACCGATGAAAGAAGGCTTGACCTCGGCTTCGAAGAAATGCCGGTACAATTCATTCGTTTCCGGAATCGAATCCAAGCGTAACAAGTATTCTTTCGTCTTCTTGATTAATTGGGTCTTCTCATACGCCTCGCGTATCTCCATGAGCGTTTTCAAATATACGGGAGAAACTTTCGCACCGGCTTTCTGCTTGGTGCTTTCTTTTTTTATTGCGGACAAACACCGCAGATACGCTTTAATCGGATCGTAGGAAAGCAATTCGTACGTGATTTGCATGATTTCATCGTGGCGCGGACCGAATTCGGCTTCGCTCTCAATCTCCGGATCGCCCAAATGCGAATAACTCCACAATTCTCTCCCTTTGAATTCGTTCACCAAATCCGCGATCTCCTTCCACTCCTTGGTCTGTTCCTCGTTATACACGCGCTCATACACGTCTGCAAGCACGATCAGATCCGCGTCGGCTTTCTGCAGCACGTGCAAAATGTGGAAACGACAATGCGGGTCCTCGGCCAAACTCGCGCTGTACACGCAGTCCTTGCACGCATAAATGAGGTTCTTCTTTCCTCCCTCCTCGCGAATAGCGTACGGGCCGACTTCGAAACCGCCAATTTTCAAAACGTATCCCCCCACGTGAAAAAGAGCATTTGCATGGATAGGACAAGAGATTGCACGTTAAAAAAGGTGGTGGCGAGCCAGCGTCCGCCATTACAGGTTATTCCATATTTTGTCTTCTTCTGGATTATCCCAGTCTTTGGCTAACGTTGGCTGCGAAAGAATGTAGCATATCATGGCCTCGCTCCATTCTTTTGTTTTCTTTTTTCGTTGCATATCAACAAACCATTTCCCTTAACTCAAGCATTAACCGCTTTCCCCATTTCTATCACTTTCTTGGTATCCCCGGAAAACACCTTGCTCGCACGCAGGATTTCTATTCCAGATATGATGCCTTCTTTCATGATGTCAATGACGACTCCATTCGGCAGCTCGATGCTTTTCCACTATTTGCCCTTGAGCTGGATATTCAGGATGTCTCCCTCTCTGTCATACCGCGTTTGCATACTCTTTACCTAAAAGTCAATATTTTAAGAAACTGGTCAACCTGTCAATGACTTCTTTAATGCGCTCCTCCTTGAGTGTTCCCACTTTGTAGATAATGACGGAGTAGTCAACCGTAAACGGTTTATTGGAACGGATGAAATTAGTTGGATTGGCTAATTTTCCTTCTTGAAAGTCGGTATGGGTTAAGCCGACACACTGCGCATCCTTTTGTATTTGAGTTGTAATAGGGCACACCACATAATCCCGCTCGACTGGTTTAGAGATAATAACAGCCGGTCGCCGCTTGGTCTCCTTCAAATTAGTGTAGGGATATGGCAGGACCACCACGTCTCCCCTTACAAATCTTTCCATGCTTCATCCTCTTCCGGTCGATCCCAAAGTTTAGCGAGGGATTTATGGGAAAGCAAATAACTTGATACATCTACATCCATGGCTTTCGGCTCTATTTTTTGAATCGTAATCTTTCCTTCTTTTTGTTCCACGAACAAGCGTGATCCCTCCGTAATTTTTAACAAATCTCGAATTCGTTTGGGTAACACAATTTGACCCTTTTCAGAAACGGTGACAATAGCCATTTCACTCATGCAAGAATAGCAGCCCAAAAGTATAAAAAGGTTTACTTTTCTTACTTCTTGGAACGTATACTGTCTGATTTGCCTAATATGGGGTTTAATTACGATCCATTCTTTGGTTCATTATGGAGCTCATTCGTCCTTTTTCCAAAATAAGCAAATTCGATGCGGCTATCGCGGGAGGAAAAGGGGCCTCGTTGGGAGAGATGACGCAAGCCGGGATACCGGTTCCCCCCGGATATGTCATTCTGTCTTCTGCCTTCGAACAATTTATCGAGGAAACCCAAATTTTCGCGGACATCGATTCCACACTGGAAAACGTGAACCACACCGAAATGGAATCCGTGGAAAAAGCAAGCGAAAAAATACAGGCCCTCATCATTCGGCAAAAAATACCCAACGATATTGAAAAAGAGATTTTATCCCACTTTAAACAATTGAACGCCGAATTCGTGGCCGTGCGTTCCAGTGCCACCGCCGAAGACAGTTCTTCAGCGGCATGGGCCGGACAATTGGACACGTTCCTCAACACCACGGAAAAAAACGTTTTGGAGAACGTGAAAAAATGCTGGGCAAGCCTATTCACTCCCCGCGCCATTTTCTACCGCTTCGAAAAGAACCTCCACACCAAAAAAATATCCGTGGCGGTGGTCATCCAAAAAATGGTGCAAAGCGAAATCAGTGGAATAGGATTCTCCGTGCACCCGGTGACACAGGATTATAACCAAATGATCATTGAAGCCGGCTTCGGTTTAGGCGAAGCCATCGTTTCCGGACAAATCACCCCCGACTCGTATGTGGTGGAAAAAAAAGGGTGGCTTTTGGTGGACAAGAATGTGAGCGAGCAAGCACGCGGCATTTTTCGCGCGGAGAAAGGAGGCAGTGATTGGAAAGACATTCCCAAAGAGAAAGGTTCAACGCAAAAACTGAATGATACCCAAATCCTCGAACTCGCCAAACTCATCGTCCACATCGAAAAACACTACGGCTTCCCCGTCGACATCGAATGGGCGCACGAAAAAGGAACATTCTACATCACACAAAGCAGGCCGATCACGACACTGACTAAAGAAAAAACGAAAGAAGAAACCAACGAGCCTTCCAAACCCAAAGATAAAAAAAAAGTTAAAGTAAGCAAAAAAGACGATTCCATCTTCATTCGCGGGATCCATTGGCACTTAGGTGTGACACGTAACATGTCTTTTTGGCACCAAACACTCTCAACGCAGGGGCATTTTCGCTATTCCAAGGATTTTGGAGTCAGGGTTTCTCAACAGCAGTTATGCATCACGGTGGATGGAAAGCAAACTCACGTGTTCACGAATCCGGAAAACATGAAAGAGTATGTGCCCGCGGTCATGGAAGCGGTTTCAACGAAAGAAAAAATACTCGAGTTGAAGAAAAAATACGTTCAGTTTGCCCAAGAATTGGAAGGGGCATTGGAACGATGTTTACGGGATTTTTCCCTCGAAGATTGGAAACCATTCGGAAAAGCATACTCCCGAATGTGCGCGGGGTTATTCCTAACCACCGTCATTGGCCGAGAGGGAGGAAGACTATTAGAAGTTCTATTGGAAAAGAAAGGATACTCCGAACAAGAAATCCCGGCCATCATTTCTATCATCACGTATCCGTCTCAACATACGCCATTATTCGACTCTCAACTCGATTTATTGAAATTGGCAAAATACATCCAATCCGCTCGCTCCGCTGAAAACGAAATCGATACCAAATTGAAGGAGTGGCTGGAAAAACACGGATACATTCCCGTGAATTTCAACGAGGAACCCTGGACCATGAAGGAGGCCCATGAGCAATTGCGCGCATTCTTGGACAAGAACTGCGACAAAGAGCTCGAAGAAATCCTCCAAAGCCATGAAGAACGAATCAAAGCGGCCCAAAAAAAATTGAAGGAAATAAACGACTCCGAAATAACCACGCTCGCTCTCGCCGTGCAAGAAGGAACCTATTTGAACGAATACCGGAAAAACATCTTCAGCCGTGTCTCCTTGCACATGCGACCCTTGTTTGAAACGCTCCAAAAGAAAGCAAAGCTTTCCGAATGGAGGGATTGCTACTATTTCACGCACGACGAATTAGGAAAGATTCTCAACGAAAAACCCATTCCCATCCAAAAGACCCTCGAAGAGAGAAAAGTAGTGGGCTATTACACGGATGCGGAAGGAAAAGATATTTTCCTTTCCCCCGAAGAAACACAACAATTATGCCAATACATTCAACACCAGCACGGACAGGCTGCTGGAACAGTGGAAAAAGCACGCATCATCAAAGGCTTTCCCGCCAACCACGGAAAAGTCCGCGGAATCGCGCGCATCATTTTGGGTCCCAAAGACTTCCATAAACTAAAACCAACGGAAATAATTGTAACGACAATGACCTCCGTGGATTTCGTTCCACTAATGGAAAAAGCCGCTGCCTTCGTCACCAACGAAGGAGGAATAAC
>CAYJRE010000036.1:0-8796 GCA_964372665.1 uncultured archaeon
CCTTCACGAAAAAGGGAATCCGGTCGGTGCGCTTCCCTAACGTGTATTCGCGCCAATAATCTCCTTGAACGATTCCCTCTTGCATGGCGCGCATGTACAAAGGGGTCTGTGGGAGGGGAGTGGACACGTTATACATGAGCAAATCCAAATCCAAGTCAATCGAATAATCAATCGTGCGTTGGATGGAGTCTTCCGTTTCGTGCACGTAGCCTATTTGAAAATACGCAAAGGACTCAATTCCAATTTCCCGGCACCATTTCACCACCTGCTTGGCGCGTTCAAGGGAAATCTGCTTGTTCATGAGTTTCAGCGTCTCTGGATCTCCGGATTCGATTCCGAATCGAAGCTGCCGGCATCCCGCCTCTTTCATCTTCTTTAGCAAATCGTAATCCACGCAATCAATACGCGTCGTAGTTTGCCATTTGATTTTTTTGTGCAAACCCGATTCAATAAACTTGTCGCAAAATTCGAGCACGTGCTTTTTTTCAACCGTAAACGTGTCATCCACAAAGCAGATTTCGCGGACATGGTATTTCTCATACACGTCCTTGACTTCCACCAAAATGTTGTCTGCATTTCGGTAACGGTACTTCATGTCGCTTGGTTGCTTGTAGCAAAACCCACAGCGATAGGGGCATCCTCTTCCCGTCGAGATGGTGGCCATGGGGTAGTCCGCAATAATCACGGAATATTTTTCCCACGGCACCAAATGACGCGCGGGAAAAGGCAATGCATTCAAATCCGGTTCAATCCATGGTTTGTTGATGACGACTTGTCCATCCTTGTTTTTGAAAACCAGACCCTCGATATGGTCATACGAGGTATGTCCGCGTAGGGCTTCGGCGAGTTTCAAAAAAGGCGTTTCTCCTTCCCCCATAATTCCAAAATCGATTTCGGGATACGAAAGGAGCTCGTAGGGATACGAGGTCATGTGCGCTCCTCCTACTAAGACTTTGGCACCGGTCTCCTTACAATACCGTGCTACTTCCAAATCCTGTTTGATGGTCGAACTCGAGAGCGCAACGCCCACTAAATCCGGTTTGAATTCGTGAATCCTTTTTTTTGTTTCATTCATGTCGATCTCTTCGACGAGGGCATCCAACACCTTGACCGGGATTTTGTTTTTTTCCAATACCGCGGCGACATACAACAAGCCCAATGGGGGAACAACTCCGAGAATTTTGGCCAAGCTGGAAGCTAAGCGCGAATTGACTCCTCCGGTGACGGAGGGCGAACGGATAAGTAAGACTCTCATGCTCAAGACCCAATATTGAAAGATATTCCTCTCTGGAATAAGAACACTCCTCTCGAGCTTAAAAAATCTCCCCATTTTTTCGAGGATTGTAATATATGTTTCAACGCGCAAAGGAGGGGAATTTAATCCCATGTGGGGGAATCCTTTCCTATGACGGTGTGGAAAAATCCTTGCTTGCTCTGTGGGTGCGGCGTCTCTGTATACTGGCCGAACTGCACGTGTGAATGCCACAAAGGAGAAGACACGCATCGAATAACATGGAACAATGAGGAAAATTCTTCTACCGAAAAGAAGCCCGAAACGAACTGAATAGCATCATTTTTTTGGGGCGAACCGAATTTTTTTGGTTTCATATAATTGTTTTTCCAGCAACTGGCGATTTTGTTTGATGAGCCCAGCAATCAACCCCAGCGCTGCGATCTCGATACCAACGATCAAGAACACTCCAGTGATGATGGCGCGCATCAAAAACGGGGCACCGATACTCCCTGTTTGAAAAAAGTTTTGTATGGCTGGAAAGCCGATGAAGAGTCCTCCCAGAATGAGGATAACCCCCATTCCCCCAAATGTTGAAACCGGGCGAAGTTTGAGATTGCCAATCACAATCGTATGAATGGCACGGAAAAAATAATTCCATACTCCGCTAAACAAACGGCTTTGGTCGGCGCGCCGGCGAAAGGTGCATGGTATTTCAACTACACGCAATTTTTTATCGGCGGCTTCAAGAAGGGTTTCCTGCGTATACGTAAAATTGGATAATACATTCAATCGCATCGCAGCCTCTCGCGTAAAGGCGCGAAAACCGGTTTGTCCATCCGTAATGTCTAATCCTGTGTTTCTTTTCAGCACCCATGATGCAATTTTATTTCCCCAGCGCTTAGAAAACGGCATCTCTTCAATGTGACCCTTAAAACGCGAGCCTAACACGATGTCAGCATCCCCATTCAGAATGGGTCGAATTAACGCTGGAATTTGGGATTGGTCATATTGATTGTCCCCGTCCGTGTTCACAATGACGTCCGCTCCCATTTCGAGTGCAACATCGAGGCCACGAGAAAAAGTATAGGCCAATCCTTTGTTTCCACGATTTGAAACCACCCGAGCCCCATTTTTTCGCGCAATCGAAACAGTTAGGTCAGTGCTTCCATCGTCAATCACGAGGACCCGAACAGTTGAAATCCCTTCGAGCTTATTAGAGGGAATGCTTTGAATGACACTCTCAAGCGTAGACTCCTCATTGAGTGCAGGAATCATGACCACTAATTCAAGGGATTCTCTTTTGGGGGCTTTTTTGAGCGTCACCATACACTATACCACTCCAGGCACCTGAAGAATTAAAAGAGTGGTATACGGGAGAATACCCACTCGAGGGTTGTACCAGCATCCTATAAAATGATTCGGAGGGTTATTTAGAGTAGTCACGGTGAACAGGCAATGAGGCAAATGTGGATTCTTTTTTTACCTCGCCTGAGAATCCATTCGTGCAGGGAGATTGAGTTAATTCAGTCTCAGGTACGCACATGAAAATAGTACACGTTGGAAATCATACCTTTCCGTGCGTGGGGGGCGTGGAAAACGTTATTTGGCACGATTCGCACGAACAGGCGAAGCAAGGGCATGAGGTCACCATTCTTGTTTTCAACACGTGCACAAAAAAAGAAACAAAACTTCCTTCACACGAGAAGAAAGAAAACCTCGCCATTATTCGCGTCCCCCAAATAGGCCCTTCTTTTTACCGAATTCCTCCCATTGTTTTTTTGCTCCAACTGGTTCGAAAACACGACGTGGTGCACATTCATGGGTTTGGTCCATGGTTGGACATTTTGTGCGCATTAAAACCCTTTCATCAAACCAAGATGGTCCTTTCGACCCATGGAGGCTTTTTTCATTCTTCCGGGCGAAAAGGACTCAAGCTTATTTACAACCTTTTCTGGCTGCCCATTTGCAATCAACTATTGGATGGAGTGATTTATGACAGCGATATTGACAAGAAAAACCTCCCCGCAATTAGTCGAAATGCGGTGGTGATCCAAAACGGGAGCGATGTTGAAACCTATGACCAAATTCCTCTCACGAATCGCGTAGCCACCGATTGTATTTTTGTGGGGAGACTCTCCTCCAACAAGCGCGTGTCTCGGTTGCTAGAAGTTCTCCCCCTTTTGATTAAGAAAAACAAACGCGTTCACTTTCACATCGTGAGCGTGGATTGGGACGAGACGCGTGCTCAGCTCGAAAAAAAAGCCGAAACATTAGGCGTTTCAATGCACGTGACATTTTATGAAGGGTGCACTGGGCCTGCACTCACCAAAATATACCAAAAATGTGGAGTATTTGTTTCTGCCTCCGACTATGAGGGGTTTGGAATTAGTACCATTGACGCCATGGCTGCCGGCTGCGTGCCCTGCCTGAATGACATCCCCACGTTTCGCGAGTTTGTGGAGAAAGGAGTGGGATATTTGACCAATTTTAATGATCTGAACGCAGCAGCAGAAGTGTTGACCAAAATTTTCAAACTACCAACTCCTACTTTTCGAGTTCTTCAGAAAAAGGCTCGACTGCATGCCCAATCTAACTACTCATGGGGTAAAGTAGCATCGATGCATGTTTCCTTTTATGAGCGTTTGATGGCAAACAAAGGATAAGAATATTCACTTAATTATAAAACACAGTATATTCCATTTCTAGAAAATAGAGAATAAACGTGTGAGAGAAAAAGAAAGGAAGAATGTACCAAAAACATATATAACTGTGCCGCAACTATACGTTTAGATTAGCAACACTGGAGAGATTGGATGAAAATTCTTGTGACGGGTGGCGCTGGCTTTATCGGAAGTCGTTTTATCAAACTCCACCTCCAAAAATATCCAACCGATCAAATAGTGAATCTGGATATTCTGAATTATGCAGGAAGAAAAGAAAACTTGTTTGAGATTGAAAAAAATCCCCAATATGCCTTTATTCACGGCGACATTGGCGATCCTGCGACCGTAAAAAGAGCCATGGAAGGATGTGATCAAGTCGTTCATTTTGCGGCCGAGACCCAAGTCGATAAATCGATTGTCGATTCTTCTATTTTTTTAAAAACCAATGTAATGGGCACCTACACTCTCTTAGAAGAAGCGCGCAGGCAAAATATCAAAAAGTTTGTGAACATTTCCACGGACGAGGTATATGGCCACATTCTTTCTGGAAGTTTTACCGAGAAAGATTCTCTTTATCCACGAAATCCCTATGCTGCGTCGAAAGCGGGAGCGGAAAGATTGGCTTATAGTTATTCTGAAACGTATGGATTAAATGTTTCGATAACACGCTGCTCGAATAATTTTGGTCCCTATCAGTATCCTGATAAAGTCATTCCTGTTTTTGTGATTAAACTCTTGAATAATCAAAAACTTCCCTTGTATGGGGATGGATTGCACGTGCGGGATTGGCTGTACGTGGATGATCACTGCCGAGGAATTGAATTGGTGCGCGAAAAAGGAAAGAAGGGCGAAGCGTATAATATTGGTGGCGGGACCGAGCTCACGAATATTGAACTCACACACAAATTACTCGACTTGATGGGAAAAGGAAGGGATTGGATTCAACCCGTGCCTGACCGGCCCGGACATGACCGACGCTATAGTTTGGATATTTCCAAAATCAAAAAAGAATTAGGATACTCGCCTCAACATACTTCGTTTGATCAGAAGCTGAAAGAAACAGTGGATTGGTATATTCAAAACCCCGCGTGGTGGAAGCCTTTGCTCACAGCCAAAGCCTCGTTTGTTCCCAACGAAATGAAAAATGTGAGTGAACGATCATGAAAGGAATTATTTTAGCAGGTGGGAAAGGGGTGCGACTACGCCCCTTAACGAAGGTGACGAACAAGCATCTTCTCCCCATATACAAATGGCCCATCTTGTATTATCCCCTTCACACACTCATTGACGCGGGAATCAAGGACATTTTGGTTATTTCGGGATCTGACACCCTGCCTGAAATCATTAGTTTGCTCGGCGACGGAAAAGAGTTTGGGGTGGACATCACGTATCGCGTTCAATCCAAACCCGGAGGAATTCCCCATGCCATTGCCGTGGCCGAACCCTTTATTGGAAAGGATAAATTCGTCTCGGTGCACGGCGATAACATCCTACTCGACAGCGTTCGCCCCTTCGTAGAAGAATTTGAAAAAGGAAATGAGGAATGTCGGCTCATGCTTGCCAAATCCACCCCTGAGGCAGCCAAAAAATCAGGCGTGGTCGCGTTTGATAAAGACGGGAAGGTCGTAGGATTTGTTGAAAAATCCCCCAATCCTCCTTCCAACTGGATTGCAATCGGACTGTACATGTTTACGCCTGCCGTGTTTGACGTGATTCGCACCCTCAAACCAGGTGCACGCGGAGAACTGGAATCCGTAGACATGCATATGCAGTTTTTGAAACGAAACACGTTACGCGTGAGCAAGCTTAGGGATGGGTGGGTGAAGCTCACGCAGGCGTGGGTGGATGCGGGGACGTTTGACGATTTGGTGTTTGTAAATCGATTCATGCAAGAGAATTTTGAAAAAAGTCTATTTTCCAAATACGCGCACAAATACGATGAAATCTAATTCGGCCATAGATGACTGACACTCCCGCGCCCGAAGCCCCTGCCTTTCAGGCAAGAGTAAAGGCGTAGCCGTTTGTCAATCACGCTTTCTCCAACGCCATTTCAACAGAAGCCCACGCCTTTAGGTGCGGGAGTGTCACCCAAGAGGGGCGACATATCCGCGCTTTTAAGCATTTCTTTTAGGTATTCCTAGTGTCGTGCATGCAACGATTAAGAATGAATTTACCATAGAAGGAAATGACATGAAAGTGATTGTGATTGGACCAGTCCCCCCGCAGAGGGGGGGAATAGCGAAGGCTACGGATGAAATAGGTGAGTTGCTCTCTAAAAATAACGAGGTAAAAGTCATTTCATTCCCGCGATTGTATCCCGCCTTTTTTTTTAAAAATAGTCAACTGAAAGAAACAAACCAAATAAAAAAATACGTCGAGTTTCCCATATTAGATGCATTAAACCCATTCACGTGGTGGAACGCGCGAAATTTGATTGTGCGTGAAAATCCGGATCGCGTTATTTTTGTGTGGTGGACCACGTATTTGTTTCCTTGCTATTACGCTCTCAGCAAGCTCCTTGCTAAAAGAACTGTAACATCCGCGCTAGTCCACAATGTCATTCCGTATTCCGGAGAGGATTGAAAAATGGGTTTCATCGAAGTGCTGCATGGAAAATTTTTCTACCCGTTTCATCGTTTTCTCTCCAAACTTTTTTTGGAGAGTGTTGATTATGTGACCGTTCAGTCCAGTCAATCGTTGGAAACCGCGCGGCTATTGCTTCCAAAAAAGCCCATCCAATGCATCACGGGCCCCTTTTTCATTTTTCATCACGCACCGCATGTCTTATCAAAATGGGAAGCCCAAAAAAAAATAGGTCTACACGGCGATATTATCCTGTTTTTTGGATTCATTCGACCCTACAAAGGTTTGCGCTACCTGTTAGAGGCGATGCCTCTAATAGTGAAGAGACGAAAAAACGCAAAATTGCTAATCGTGGGAGAATTTTGGGAATCAAAAGAAAACTATTTGAAACTCATTAATGAGTTGAAGATTGCGGAGCACGTGAGAATAATCGAGGCATTTGTTCCAGCATCGGAACACGAACCCTATTTTCGTGCGTCGAGTGTGGTGGCCATTCCTTACATTACTATCTCCCAATCCGCCATCATACCGCTGGCGTATGAGTTCGGTATTCCCGTGGTTGCAACCAATGTCGGGGGAAACAGGGACTGGATCACCCATTCAAAAGACGGGTATTTGGTCCCACCAAAAGACACTCCTGCGTTTGCTGAAGCCGTGATTGCTGCTCTCGATAACCCAAAAAAAATAGACTTTCCGGGTAACATTTCAAAGAAACTAGAAAAAATGAGTTGGTCAGACAAAATAGAAAAAGCTATTCTTAATACGGAAAAAATCCATTATCAGAGAAAGGAGAAAAAATAATATGCGCGCGCTTATTTTAGGAGTAACGGGTTTTGCGGGATCTCATCTGGCCGAATATTTGATCGACCAAGGAATCGAAGTATGGGGGAATTATCGAAAAGAATCGAGAATGGAAAACATACAACCTATTACAGAAAAAATAAAACTCGTGGAATGCGACCTCCGAGACCCCTTTTCCGTGAATTCTATGATAAAAAGAGCGGAACCAGAATATATTTTTCACCTTGCTAGCCAGAGCGTGCCGCGTTTGTCCATTGAACAACCCGTGGAAACCATCCAAAATAACCTTTCAAGCTGCCTAAACCTGTTGGAAGCCGTTCGCCAATCAAAACTAGACCCCATCATCCAATTTTCTGGTTCTTCCGACGAATATGGCTTGGTTTTGCCCGAAGAAAACCCCGTGAAAGAAAGCAACCCCCTACGACCCCAATCACCCTACGGTTTTTCGAAGGTCGCCGGAGAATTTTTATTCCAGCAATATCATCGAACGTATGGGATTCGAACGATAATCACGCGCATGTTTAATCACGAGGGTCCTCGCAGAGGAAGTGTTTTTGTGACTTCTCGTTTTTCAAAACAAATTGCCGAAATCGAAAAAGGAAAAAATTCGATTATTCAAGTAGGAGATTTAAACTCCCAGCGAGACTACACCGATGTCCGTGATGTGGTGGCCGCCTACCTATTAGCGGTCCAAAAATGCGAACACGGAGAACCCTATAACATTTGCTCGGGTGTTCCACGAAAAATCAGCGAGGTATTGAATTATCTTATTTCTAAAAGCACTGCTACGAACATTCAAAGGGAATTTACTCCTAACCAGTTTCCGAGTAGTGTACCCATCTTGTATGGGGACCCCACCAAATTCAGGGAAAAAACCGGATGGAAACCATGTATCCCATTGGAAAAAACGCTGGAAGACACATTGGATTATTGGCGAGGCCGCGTATGATTATTTTTTCCAAATCCTGGGTTTAAATCGTCTACCCGCACGTCGCTTATTGAGAAGGCTCTTTTGAATAATATGCACGCGCGGCCCATATTTCCCTATCTTTTGCGGTTGGATTATTCGACTCCCGGTTAATACTCCCGGTAATTCCGTGAATGCCCGCAGGACGCGGTCTGGTCGCTGGGTTTCGAGCTCGGTCATCGAATAATTTCCAGTAGCCACTCCGATAGTGTGAGCGCCAATCTCTTTTCCCGCCTTGATATCAGAGGGGGCGTCTCCAATGACTACGACTTGGCGCAGGGAAAGGTTGATGCCTTTTTTCCTATTTACCTTTTGAATCAATAGCCGTAAAATGTCGGCACGAACTCGAGCTCTTGTTCCTTTACACGGGTCATCAAAAAAAGCGGTAAAATCAATACATTTTTCTAAATCTGTAAAACGCAATAGGGCTTCCCCTTTGGGTCGTGGATTCCCGCTGATGACTCCCACAATATATCCTTGTTTCCGGAGAAGCCCATATCGCAAGGGTGGAGTCATCCGGTTCCTGGTATCTTCACTGAAAAATCCTT
>CAYJRE010000037.1:0-7970 GCA_964372665.1 uncultured archaeon
TAGCGATACCACGATACCGGCACTCGATCGGAAGCGAGACGGGAGAGCCCGGATTTGAACCGGGGTCGCCACCACCCCAAGGTGGTATACTACCAGGCTATACTACTCCCCCAAACTTTTTAGAAAACCAAGCAAACGAAGTTTGCTGGCATCGTAAACCTTTCGGTTTACAATGAAGTTTGATCAAAAAGCGATCAACCCTTATCCTATACCAAAAACAAACGAATGTGTTTTTAAAGCCCGAATTTTTTCATACTGTGCATGGTGACCAAAACCAAATCACGAACCAAACGCGCACGCCGTGCTCCGCGGCGGAATCGTAGAGAATCCCGACGTGAACGAAGAATGGTTGAGCAACCCGAGCATCGGGAAAGACTGCATCGGGCCAAGCGCGCGTTACGTGCGTTGAGACACCATATCTTTTATCCCAAAGCAGTGATTCACACGAACAAGATGCACATCCCCAAAGCCTTGCTAGAAGAAATCCCCGAGCAAGCCTTGGTCGAACACTGGGAAGCCGTAGGGGAATTGAAGCAAAGGGGGATAGAGGTTTTAGCCACCGAGGTCCGAAATCCCCGGCCGCACTTGACGCGAATCATCGAATTGGACGCCCCGGTTTCCGTCCATGCCCGGAATTTCGCCCAACGACACGGGCTCATCATCAAGGAACGACGAAGCCCCATTCACACCACGCTGGAACGGTTATTCGGGTAAATTGGCTTTTTCCTGCCTGAAACATTATAAGTTCCCCATTCTTCCTTACTGATATGAAGTTCGAGTTGCTCGCGGAAGCGTTTGACCAAATTGAGAAAACGAGCAAGCGCTTGGAAATGACGGAACAATTGGCCAAACTCTTCCAGCAAACCCCGGCCGAAGACATGCAAAACGTAATCTATTTTTTGCAAGGAAAACTTGCCCCTCCATATGAAAATATTGAAACCGGAATGGGCGAAAAATTCGTGATCCAAGCGATTGCCCGCACGACCGGACACACAAAGGAAGACGTGAACAAAAAATTCAAGAAAACAGGGGATTTGGGAGAAGTCGCAGAAGAATTATTGAAACAAAAAAAACAACAAAGCCTGGTTCGAACCACGTTGAACGTGAAAAAGGTGCACGAGAATTTCATGAAACTCGCCCGCACGACCGGGGAAGGAACTCAAGAGATGAAAATAAAATTGTTGGCCGAATTGCTAAACTCCGCCACGCCGGTAGAAGGAAAATTCATCGTACGCTTTGCATTAGGGGCATTGCGATTAGGGGTGGGGGACCCCACATTGATGGATGCGCTTGCCCACGTGCATTTGGAGGAATTCAAGAAACACAACCCCGCAATCGAAGAAGAAATAAAGGATAAGGAAGGGGCTGAAAAGGAACGAAAAATCCGGCTCAAACTCAGGGAAAAAATAGAAGCCAAATACAACATTTACTCTGATTTAGGAAAGCTCGCCCAAAAACTCACCCAAAAAGGACTAAAAGGATTAGAAGGCATCGACATCGAGCCCGGCATCCCCATCCGACCCACGCTGGCGGAAAGGCTTCCTTTATCGAAGGACATCATCGAAAAAATAGGAAAATGCATTGTGGAAAGCAAATACGACGGATTCCGCTTACAATTGCACAAAAAAGGGAACCATATTTGGATTTTTTCCCGAAACTTAGAAAGCATGACCGATATGTTCCCTGAAATCGTGGAAGGGGCCCAAAAACAGTTGGATGCTCACGAATGCATCGCGGAAGGAGAAGCCTTGGCCGTGAATGAAGAAACCAAAGAGTTCTTTCCCTTTCAAATCACCATCCAACGCAAACGAAAATACGACATCGAGGAAAAGGCCAAAGAGCTGCCATTGAAGCTGTTCCTTTTCGATGTATTGTACGTTGATGGAAAAAATCTCATGAGCCACCCCTTTCGCGAGCGAAGGGAAAAACTCAAAAAACTCATCAAAAGAGGGGACACGGTGGAACTAACCAACGCCATCATCACCGATAAACCGCACGAAATAGACAAATTCTTCAATGAAAACGTTTCCGGAGGATTGGAAGGCATTGTGTGCAAGGACTTGAACGCACCCTACATCGCGGGCGCGAGAAAATTCGCGTGGATCAAACTCAAGCGCTCGTACAAAGGAGAATTGCAAGACACCGTGGATTTGGTCATCCTGGGTTTTTACAAAGGAAAAGGAAAACGCACCGAATTTGGATTAGGGGGATTGCTTGCCGGGGTTTACGATGAAAAAAAAGACGAATTCAAATCCGTTACGCGAATTGGAACCGGTTTTTCGGAACAAATGCTCGCGGATTTGCATCATTTGCTCACGAAACACGCAGTTTCCCACAAATCCGGTCGTGTAGACAGCGAACTCGTTCCCGATTCATGGGTCGAACCCAAATTCGTGGTCGAGGTTCGCGCGGACGAAATCACGCAAAGCCCGATGCATACCGCGGGAAAGGAAAAAGGAAGCGAAACCGGTTACGCGTTACGCTTCCCCCGCATCCTTCGACTGCGAAACGACAAGGAACCCGAACAAGCCACTACAGTAAAAGAGATCGTGAACATGTATCATAACCAAAAACGAGTCAAGATCGAGGAGACGAGGTAAATGATTCACTCCATCAAGCACACAACCTCCCGACTCCTGGAAAATTTCATCCGCATTGCCATATTTTTGCTATCCTTCATTTTAGTGGTCATTTTTGTCACCGAATTGGATGCCTTTGTCGGAAGCCAACGCTTATATTTTTTACGGACTGGAAACTGGGATGAGTTACTAACCATCACATTGTTTGCCATTTTGGTGGCATACGTCTTGAAGCGATTGCTCATCCTCCAATTCAAATGGGGGTTCAAACGATGAACGCATTCCAACTGTTTATCACAGCCATTATTGCGGGAGCAGTATTGTATTTCGTTGGAACATTCATAGCCCCACTCTTTTCTCCTACGGTTGATTTGGGTCAAGAAACCAAGGCCATTTTGGTTCAAGCGCAAGCGGATTTAGGACAAACGAAGAGCATTTTCTTATCCCTCAAACAAGGACAAACCCTGGACGCGCGAAATTTGGACGAGCAAACACGAAGCGTGGCCTTTACATGCAACGGCCCCGAATGCTGTCCCTTCATTGATAATTGCAAGGAACCATTTTCCGTGACGCCGGAACGCATCCTCGTGAATCAATCCTCCAAAACCAATCTTTCGGCCCGCTGCCAAACCGTCAATCAAATTCACGCGTGC
Source organism: uncultured archaeon (assembly GCA_964372665.1). Taxonomy (GTDB): domain Archaea; phylum Iainarchaeota; class Iainarchaeia; order Iainarchaeales; family VGJJ01; genus VGJJ01. The sequence continues at coordinate 3,233 of CAYJRE010000037.1, forward strand.
AAAGTGTATGTGGGAAAACTCCCCGGCCAAGTCGTTCTCCAAAACATTTCCATTCCCGACACGTTGGAAATCAATGGGAAAAAAACCCTGAATGCTACCGGAATTATTTACAATTCCGGAGAGGTGCCGGCATCCAATATTATAGTACGCTTGGAAATGCTTCAAAACCAACTCATTGAAGAGACTGAAACGCTGGTTGTTATCGATTCGGAAGAAGAAACAATCGAAACCATTTCTGCTAAGGGAAAAACACCCTTGGATTTGACGATATTGGTGCAACAACCTGGGAATTATGTTGTGCGAGTCATCGCTCAAGCCGAAGATGCGGGATTCGCGAGCGAAGAAAAAACCCTCCTTGTGAGTGGAGAACCCTTTTCCTTATGCCACCGGGATTTGACTAAGGAAGAATCCGCGTATTTTGACACGTTTGATAACAGGTGCCGGAAAAAGGTGTACTGTGCTAGCTGCGATTTCACCTACGAATGCAGGCATGCATGGCAGAGAGAAGCGCCTGTAGCATTACCCCAATTTTATGACGCGGAACGCGGCGAAAAGACATTCACATTCTTGGTTTACCCGGACGATGATGAACAATGCTAATGCCGTTGATTACGTGAATTTTTTGACCCACCCCAAAAATGCATGAAAAAAAGGTTTATTTAGCACTTCTGGGTGAAATGAAACCCCAACAATTGGTTTAGTTTTATGCACCATGATTTCGTTCTTAGCGAACTTGGAGGTGGCAATGCACTCGAAATTTTTTGGCAACGAAATTTGATTCCCGTGCAACGAATACACGTTGAATTTTTTGAAGAACGAGTGAACCAAGTCGTGCTGTTTAACTATTTTGACAGGGTGAACGCCAATCGCTGGATTTTTTAGGATGGAGAGTTTAGCGCCGTACACCATTCCCAAAATATGCTGGCCCGCACAAATGCCCAAAATGGGTTTGCTTATTTCCGTCAGCCATTTCAGTTTAGGGATTTTTTTGATGTAGTCGTTGTCTTTCAATTGGCAACCTGAAAACACAATGACATCGAAATCTTTTATTGTTTTTTCATTCAACTTTGATAACAAAATGGCTTTGCTTGGCAAGGGCAATGCACGTTGAATCGGCCAAACGAATTCGCGCTCTGTCAGAATATCATTGGTGCGACTGCAATTCACCACTAATGCGGAATGAAATTTGGAATGAATCATTTCCTTCTCTCCTTCCCCGCTAATTTGGCTTCTAAAATGCTCCTTGTTCCCTGCAATCCCTTCCACTCATCCTTAAATTTGGTAACGCGAATCCTTTGGTGAAACAAGGGAGCATTTAACACAAAGGATTCAAATTCTCCCCCTTCCCCAATCGAAGAGAGGCCGTGTTTCCTTTCCAATGCAAACAAATCATGCAAACTTTTCTCGTTCAATGTTTTACCCAGCCAGGATTTATCCAATCCCTGCGCGGCAACCGAGGAAAGCATGACTTCAAATCCTTGCAAAAATAACTCGTGCCAATGGGCATTTGGGTTGGTTTGCCAAACAGGATTAAAACAAGATAAACTCAATTCGTGGCAGATTTTTTGGATACGCGATGCTTGATAGGTGGAGGCCACTGCCCCTGTCACAATGCCCCTGATCCTTGTTTTTTTCTTTAATTCTTTCAACGCATTCTTCAAATCCAGCATTTCTTTGGTTTTTTTACCGGAAGTGTGCACTAACACCACAGGCAGATGCATACTCTGCGCTTGCAGCTTGGTCCATTCGATGTTGGGGACGTGAAACAAAAAACTTTCTTTGTTTTGGGGTTTCATTGCTAATAAAAAAACAATTTCGTGACCGGCTTGTTTGGCTAAGTGAACCGCGTACGTGGAATCCTTCCCTCCGGAAAACAAACAAGCTACTCGCATTCCATCACCGAACATTATAATGGGCCAAAATCGTTGTTCCCTTTCCGCTGACTTTCTTCCCTTCGTTCAAACCTCCCATAATGGCAGCGAAAATGGGCCGCAGATCGGAAGGAGGATGACGCAAATAATCGGTTCCGGTCATCCCACTTGTAAACGAAATCCCTTGTCTCCAACCCGACATTTCTCCAATTGTCACGGCGCCGGAACTCTTGATGAAGTAAGGGTCCACCGTTTCTTTCCTAAAAGTTGTTCGAAATTCATCCAAAACCTGTTTCGCTTTGTCGGGGGAAAGGGAAAAATATACCTGGAATTCTTCGCCCCCGACTCGGCCTGCAAAGCCCCCGTTTCTTCGAGCCAATCGGTTCAATTCGGATGCAAACCGATCCAACACCGCGTCTCCCACCCCGTGACCAAACTGCTTGTTGATTGCACCGAAATCATCCAAGTCCACCATCGCCACCGAAAAAGCTTTTCCCGCTCCATGGCTGATCCTTTCGCGCAATAGCTCGGTGAATGCCCGCCGATCCAACACATCGGGGGTTTGCCGATGCTGTACGATATCACGAGCCTGAATCCGGCGTAGCGAAGCCGCGACTTTGATGATACGACGATATTCCTCGACCACTCTTTTTCGCGTGGAAGGGAACAGGAGTTGAAGCCGGAACTGAAACCAAGGCGAGTGAAAAACACGTTGCGCGTTTCGTGCAACCCTTTCCGAGGCTCGAAAGGCACGATTGAAAACAAAGGGGTTCGTGATCGACGAACGACCCAACCGAAAGGCCTTCGAGAATTGGGCGTACCCCAGGGCCTGCCTATAAGCAGGACTATTGGCTAATCCGTTTCCTCCCAATTTCAAGGCCATGTTACGAACCACACGATCCGAAACACGAGAACGCAAAACAGGCATACGTCAGAAAGAGAGGCCCCCTATATAAATTCCAAACCGCTCCACGAGAGCATGAAACCGCTGGTGATTGCATTAGGGGGAAATGCCCTCATCCGCGAGCACCAATTGGGGAATTTCGACCAACAACTGCATAATGTCACCCAAGCCTGCAAAGAAATTGCCGTTCTGACCAAAAAAGGGGTTCCAATTGTCATAACCCATGGAAACGGTCCGCAAGTGGGAAATTTGGAGTTGCAAATGAAAGCGTCTTCCCCGCGCATCCCTTCCATGCCCTTGGATGTGGAAGACGCCATGACGCAAGGGCAGATTGGGCATTTGCTTTTTTTGGGGATGAAAAAATGGGTCCCGAACGCCAAAATCTCATGCATCCTCACGCACATCGAAGTAGACGCGCACGATTCCGCATTCAAACATCCGAGCAAACCCATCGGGCCATGGTATAAAACGGACCAGCACTTGAAACGAAAAAAAATCCCATTCATCCATGACCCCAAAAAGGGTTTCCGCAAAGTCGTCGCATCCCCAATACCCAAAAAAATAGTGGAATTTGAAACAATCGAACAATTACTGAAACAAAATCATATTGTCATCGCGTGCGGGGGAGGAGGAATCCCCGTGGTGAAAACCCAAACAGGATACAAGGGAGTGGAAGCCGTTATCGACAAGGATTTCGCCTCGCAAACGCTGGCGAATGAGTTGGGTTCAAGTGAAATGATCATTCTGACCAACGAATCGTTCGCGTATCAAGGGTATTATTCTTCCAAAAAGAAAGCCTTGCCCAAACTCAATGCGAAAAAAGCCAAAAAACTCCTGAAGAAAGGGGAATTCGGAAAAGGAAGCATGCAACCCAAAGTCGGAGCCTGCCTCCGATTCATTCAAAAAGGGGGAAAGACTGCGTACATCGGAAAGACCGGAGAATTAGCCAAGGTGTTGAACCATGAAAAAGGGACCCGAATCCGCGCTTAAAGTATACGAGGAAATAAATCGCATCCTCGAGACCAAAGAATTGTCCCGACTGCGTGGAAGAGATTTTTTGCGCACGGAAAACGTGGACATGCACCAGAGTTACCTGCTTTTTCATTTAGCGGAACGATTGAAACAACTGCACAAGCAAAAAATGCCCTTGCCCCCCTTGCTCGACCAAAAAACCGTATGCCTATTCTTCGAAAAACCTTCCACTCGCACGCGGGTGAGCTTTGATGCGGGCATTCACTTATTGCACGGGCATTCCTTTTTCATCGACAAGCAAATCACCCAAATGGGGAGAGGGGAAGACGTGCAAGACACTGCGCTGACATTGAGTCAGTATACCGATGCCGTGATGGCGCGCGTGTTCGAACATAAAGAGTTAGAAGACATGGCCAAATACGCAAATATCCCCATCATCAACGGCCTCACGAATGAGGACCACCCCTGCCAAATTTTATCGGACTTGTTCACCATCCGCGAACACTTCGGAAAACTGGACAATCTCACAGTACTATACACCGGGGTTTCGGATAACATCACGGATTCCCTATTGGTGGGGTGCGCCATGCTGGGAGTGAACATTATTGTTGCATCACCCAAGCAATTTCCGGTTTCCCGAAAATATTTGCGCACCGGCCACCAATTCGCCAAACGCACGGGAGCCGAAATCAACGTGTTTCACGAAATGCCCGACAAAAATGTGTTGAAAAACGTGAACATCGTGTACACCGATGAGTGGGAAAGCATGCATATGAAACTGAACAAGAAAAAGCTATTTCCAATGTTGCACAAGTTCCAAGTGAATGAAAAATTACTCGCCAAATGCGCACGCAACGTTAAAATGATGCATTGCCTGCCCGCGCTGAAGGGAGAAGAAGTGAGCCAAAGCGTGATGTATGGCAAGCATTCCCTCGTTTGGCCGCAAGCCCACAACCGGATGTGGGTGCAGATGGCATTGTTGGGCGCGATA
>CAYJRE010000038.1:0-6735 GCA_964372665.1 uncultured archaeon
AAGGCAGGGGCTTCGGGCGTGGGAGTTTCAGTAAAGAACCCTGAAAGCGTGGCCGAAAGATGCATTAAAGAAGTTTGATGCAAAAAAACACGAATTTTATTACTAATCCTTTCCAAACCGCTCCAAGTATTGGCAAAAAAGAATCTTGTACGCGAGCTGTGCGGCGTGCATTTCAACCAAAGGAGAAATGACATTTTTGGGTTCATAGGTGTTGGCCCCTGGGTCATGGAGCATGGGAGCGATTTCGGTAATGTCGAAACCGAGCACGGAAATTTTTTGGCTTTTGCAATGCGAAATAATGGAATACAACAAATCGGAAACCTGCGCAAACGACATTCCGTGGGGCAATGGGGTGCCGGTCGAGGGAACCAAAGAGGCATCGAGGACATCCATATCCAACGTAATGTACAGGTATTTTGTCTTTATTTGGGACAAAATAGAAGGGGTGTCCAAGAATGTGCTCAATTTTGCTTTTTGTTTTTCGTAAAATGCCCGTGGTTGCGTGGGCGACCAGAAAATGCTTTTTTGCCATTTGTTTTTCCGAATCAATTGGGCTTCTTCCTCCGAGATGTGGTCGCGTATTCCGATTTGGATGCACGGAAAACCAATCTTGCGGGCGTTGAACATCACGCTCGCATGCGAATAGCCCAAAGCCTCATGCGCGTCCCGCAAGTCCAGGTGCGCATCGAAATGAACAATGGTCACATTTTCCGCTTGGTATTTTTCGTGCAAGGCTTGGAGAACACCATTCGTGATGGAGTGATCTCCTCCAATCGTCATGAGGATTTTATTATCATTCAATGCCTGCAATGATTTTTCCTTTACTTTTGCCATCATCTCTTCGGTTATTTTTTTTGTTTCCGGAAACCAATAATGCTCTTTTTTCTCGTCGGGTATCTCGCGCGGGGTTTCGATGATGCCCAAATTGTGGATTTTGATTTTTTCGTTTAATGGAACGTGAAAATGGGGCACTTCGGGTTCGAGTTGAAACGAGGCGTCCAAAAACGCTTGCGGACCCAACCACGCGCCTTTCCCATAGGTACACGTAATTTCGCAGGCCACTCCCAGCATCGCGACATCCGCCTTCGCATACACGGGATTTTCATTGAAATCATTGAATGTCTGCGTGGGAACCCCGGTCTTTTTTTCGTGTTGTATTTCCATACCCTTATTTCAGCTCAGCAACAGTTTAACTAAGGTGAGGGGGTTCACGAGCTCTTTCCGGGGTTTTTCATCGAAGAGCATGGAAGACAAATACTCGGCCACTCTGGGGTTTTTGGCTGCCTTGGAAAAGCCCAGATTGATCACGAAGCGGTGGCGGAGCCAGCGCTGGAGTTTGGTAGATGTCTCCAATTCCGGACCCAAAATATCCCACACCTTTTTTTCATACTGGGACAAAAATCCTTCCGAAAAATCGTTTCGTTGAATCGCTTCATGGATGACCATTGCGGCAATTTGAGCAGAAACCAATGCATTCCCAATCCCTTCCCCGGTAAACGGGTCCACCAAACTGGCCGCATCGCCAATCAACACAGCATTGTCAAATGCCATTTTTCGTTTTTGGGAACCAAATGGGAGCGTCCAACCCAAAACCGGAGACAGTTCTCGCGCTGCAGAAAAGCGAGGAAAAAAACGCGGGTGTTGGGTGATTTTTTTCATGACCTCGGGGAGAATCACATGCTTGCGGTGTAAATCTTTCAACACCATCCCCATTCCCACATTCGCTTTTCCTTCTTCCATTGGAAAAATCCAAAAATAACCGGGGATGAGCTCATCCACGAAATGGATTTCGATATTATCGGTCAACCCCTGAATGTTTTCAAAATATTGCCGAATCGCCACGCACCCGTGCGCGGGGGGCAGTTCATGCGCGTTCAATGCACGTGCAATGGTGGAAACCGCGCTATCTGCACCCACTACTACGCTGCAAGAAACTTCTTTGGTTTCTTTGGTGGATAGATCGGCTACTTTCACATACATGCGGTTGTTTTCCCTCCGAATTCCCACCACTTGGGCTTTTTGTCGAAACTCGCACACTTTGGTCGCGTGCTCGAACAACACGTTATCAAACACCTCGCGTCGCATCACATAGCCGTGCTGATTCGTTTTTTCGGTCGGCAAACGAACAGTGAAAGAAGCTCCGCTCGGGGAAGTGAATATCACTCCATGAATTTTAGAGTGGGGTTTGTTGTCCAATCTTTCTTTCAACCCCAATTTTTCGAGGACACGCATGCTTTTCCCCGAAATGGCGTCCCCGCAAATCTTGTCACGTGGAAAAGAGGCCTTGTCGACCACTAACACGCGGTCATGCTTTTCTCCCAGAAAACGGGCGCACGTGGAACCCGCCGGACCCGCTCCGACCACTATCACATCATAGTCCGGAATGCGGGATACCATACCCCAAAAAAGGGCCAATACCCCCGTAAAAAACCACTGTTTGCTGGGTTCGAGATTTGGTTTATAAGCATTCTTCTAGGGTTTTTTGATTAGTTGAACCTTTGAAAATGAGTTGTTTTTATGGGATTACGACCTGCCCACTGCTATCGCGGCCAAGACAAGCCGGCCTACACGCGAATAGCCGTAACGGTGCACCACAAAAACTTTATTGGGACTAATCCCAACCTGAAAACGCGCCAATTCAACATGGGAAACCCGCTCCGAAAATACGCCCGAATCTTGGACTTGGTGTGCATGGAACCCGGCATCCAAATCCGCGACAATGCGATTGAAGCCGCGCGCTTGAACGTGAACCGAGCCCTCGCCGGAATCGTGGGAAAAGAAAACTTCTTCATGCGGTTGCGCGTGTACCCGTTCCATATTCTCCGCGAGAACAAATTGGCTCAAGGCGCGGGGGCCGACCGTGTCTCGAGCGGAATGAAGCATGCGTTCGGAAAACCCATCGGACGAGCAGCCCGGTTACGAAAGGGACAAAAAATCTTTTCCGTGTTGTGCGATGAAAGTCAGATTGAAAACGCGCGAAAATGCTTGCTTCGCGCCATCCCAAAAATGGGATTCAAAATGGGTGTCATTTCTCATGCTGATGTGGAAAGCATAGGAAAGTTGCCTAAGAAAGTGAGAGAAGAAAAGGTCGAAGAAAAGAAGGAAGAAACCGTTGCCGAAGGAGCCGCTGCTCCAGCAGAAGGAGCTGCAGCCGGCGAAGCCAAGGAAGGGGCTGAGAAAGAGGCTGGAAAGGAGACTCCTGCCAAAGCGGGAGAGAAATCAGCCGCCCCTGCTACAAAAACAGCAGCGAAAGAAGAGAAAAAGGAAGCCAAAAAGAAATGATAAAAATAATGAACCCATTTTTGTTTCCACATTTTTACTTATTTTATCGTTTGGGTTGGGTGAGCGCGTATGGATAGCATCGATTCCTTGCAACTAAATGAGTTGTTGATTGAGGTCGAACAGCGAAAACCCAAACTTGTTTTACTCCAAATGCCCGAGGGGCTCAAGAACAATGTGACCAAAATCGAAGACACGTTCGCCCGAGAAAAAATAGAAACCATTACGATTCTCGATCCGAGTTATGGAGCCTGCGACATCGCGGACGAGAAAGCCAAACTGTTAGGATGCGATTTGCTGATCCACTTTGGGCACAGCAAAATGCTGCATGCTGGCATTCCCGTGATATACTGGCCGATTACTTTCCCGTTACAAAAAGAAATGATACCAGGAATGATTACGGCACTAAAAAAAGAAAAATTCTTCCAAGAAAACAAAAAAATAGGAATATATGTCACGATCCAGTTTCACCCGCACGTGGAAAAGATAAAAAAAGAACTCGAAAAAGAAGGGTATTCTATTTTCATCGGAAAAGGAGACTTGAAAGATGGACAAATTTTGGGATGCGATGTGTCCGCGCGCAAGGAAATTGAAAGTTTGGTGGATGCGAATGTGTATTTTGGAGATGGGCATTTTCATGCGCTCGCCATCGCATTCGCAAGCGGAAAACCAACGTATCAATACGATCCGTTCGCGCACAAATTGGAGGATTTGGAGAAGTATAAAGAAAAATTTTTGCGCCAGCGATACGGACTCATCGCCAAAGCCAAGGATGCGAAAACATTTGCTATTATTTTGTGCACCAAAAAGGGGCAATTGCGCAAAGCGCTCGCGCTTAAAGTGAAAAAGGATTTGGAAGACGCGGGAAAAAAGGTTTTTTTGGTGAGCATGGAATACGTGAACCCCACCGCGCTCATGGGAGTGAATGTGGATGCGTATGTGAACACGGCTTGCTCGCGCATCGCAACCGACGATTGGGCGAATTACGCCAAACCCATGCTCACGCCCATCGATGTCGAAGTGCTTTTACAAAAAAGAAAACCCCAAAACTATGTTTTCGATGAGATTAAGCATTTGGGAAATAAAGTGATGTAACGCTATTTTGCCAAGCGGCGCGCCATATTATCTGGGTCACTAGGAATGTAATCGTTGGGATTTGTTTCCGTTCTGGCCGGCCGAGGGATAATCGTTTCGTCCGGCGCATCGTCTTTGACCGTGGGTTGACCAACCGAACTCGTGATGCGTGTTCCCACGCTGACTTCATAATACAAAATGGACTCCACTTTGGATACTTGTTTTTCCGACAACAAGAAGGTCTCCACGCGCGAGCGCGACAAAACAAGAGCAGTGAGCGGATCCACGATGAACTCTTGCTTGTTTTTGAACGCTGCTTCTCCGGCCATTCGAGAGAAACGACCATGTGTAATCGTGTTCGTGGGAACGTCCATGTCGGTAAATAATACGAATTTGGCAGAAATGGTTTCGGCCAGCATCGCGGCCCTTGCCTCGGTAGACAAATGGTCCTTGCTACCTAACATCACGGGAACCTTCCCTTCTTGCAGCAATGAAATCGTCTCTTGAACGGTTTCGCAGACGGTTGGGTGTGCTTCCGCGAGGGTGGCCAACACTAATGAGGCATGCAATTGACTCGAGGTTTTGCTGGCTTGCTCGATTTCGGTTGGAGAAATTCCCAATTGCCTCGCCGCATGAGCAGCTGCTTTGACGTCTAGGCTTTCTCCCACCACCACGGCAATCTTCCACCCTTTTCCCCGCAAATTTTCCACGCTTTTCGCGAGCTGGGTCAACCACGATAATTGAAACGAATGCTTTCGGAAAACCAAAAACCCAGGAACCCCTATTACGAGAGAATTTTCCAGTGGATAACGCGTGGCGGGAGGTAACGTGGAAGGATATCGGGGTTGCGCGTACGTGTTCGAATCGCTGTTTTGTTCGATGGTAGAGGAAATTGGCGGGCTGTCATTGGATGCTGGAGCATTCTCCGGATTTTGGTTTTGCGGTTCCCGGAATAAATCAAACATGTCCATAACTGGACGCTCCACTCAAATTGACAGCTGCGACACCGCCCAATCTGGAAAGAAAACCCGCATATAAAAACTTACCCTCTCCGAGTAGTACCGCGGGAAAAGGGAAAATATGTCCAAAGAAACCCTCATCGAGGCCGATTCGGCGGAACAAGCCGTGTTCAAGAAGAAGCTGAAAGAGCTGTCGGGCTACAAGGGAAGGGGTACGGAACTCATTTCGGTCTATATTCCAAATGGAACCGATCGAAGCGCGGTCATGAACCAACTGGCCACCGAAATGGGCCAGAGTTCGAACATCAAATCCCCCCAAACTCGAAAAAATGTTCAATCCGCGCTCAAAAAAATATCCAACTATTTGAAACAAATCAACTTTCAATTGCCTTCCACCGGGCTCGTTGTGTTTGCGGGAAACATTTCTCCCCAAGAAGGAAGAACGGACCTGCGCATGTTTGTCGTGAAACCCTTGAAACCGCTGCGAACCAAATTGTATTGGTGCGACTCTTCATTCCACTTAGACCCGCTGCAGGAAATGATGGTCCCCACTGAAGTGTATTGCTTCATCGCGATGGACAAACGCGAAGCCACGATTGCCTTTTTGGTAGGAAAACGATACGAAATCATCGGACACTTCACGAGTAACGTGGCCGGAAAGTTTCGTGCGGGGGGGCAGAGCAGTGCTCGTTTCGAACACTTACGAGAAGAAGCCGCGAATGATTTTTACAAAAGCGTTTCCCACAAAATAAATGCCGCGTTGGAAGGAAAGTGGGAAAAACTAAAAGGCGTGATTGTGGGAGGGCCGGGGCAAACCAAGAACGAGTTTTTGGCCACCGAAGCGTTGGATTACCGCTTGCGGGAAAAAATCTTGGGAACGATTGACTTATCCTACACGGACGAATCAGGGATACGCGAAATCATCCAGCGCAGCGAGGAACTGCTCAAAAACACCGAGTTGATGCGGGAAAGAAAAGTGTTGGAAAAATTCCTGGGGGAAGTGGTGAAAGATGGATTAGCCGCGTATGGGGCGAAAGACGTGGAAGACGCATTGCACGTGGGAAAAGTCAGTTTGTTGATTTTATCGGAGGGTATCACGTGGCGCATCATCAAAGTCAAATGCGTGAATTGCGGAGAAGAACAGGTGTTCACCCTCAAGGATGCCAAACAAGAATTCGACGAAGCCACCATCAACTGCCCCAAATGCCATTCTGCTGTTGAAGAGGTGGAGGAAGTGGATTATTTGGATTACCTGTTGGAACAAGCCCGTGCGATGGGAACCGAAACCGTTGTGATCAGCATGGACACGTCGGAAGGACAACAATTCTACAACAGCTTCGGCGGCGTGGGAGCGATGCTGCGGTACAAGTGAAACTCCCACGCCTAAAGGCGTGGGCTTCTTTTGAAATGGCGTTGGAGAAAG
>CAYJRE010000039.1:0-6185 GCA_964372665.1 uncultured archaeon
GGCAATACACTGAAATACCAAGTTTTATCCTTGCAAATAACCGACATTGGTTTAATATCCTTATTTTCTTCTTTGTTTGGTATTTCGATTGCCATGCAGATTTACGCAGCACACAAAAAGAGATTACAAGGTGGTAATGTAGCAAAGAGTGCAGGAACTGGTTTTGCTGCACTCACAGGCACTTTGTTTTCTGCTAAACTCTGCCCAATTTGCTTAGGTGCAATTTTTAGTTTTATCGGTATAGGTGGTTCGGCAACACTTTTTTTATTCTCCTATAAAAATGAGATAATGGTTGCCAGCATATTCATACTACTTCTTACTATCTATTTGGCAGGAAAATCTATAACAAAAATAAAGATATGCGAGAATTGTAAATAAGATATTGTATTTGACGGTGTCCCACCGTCCCAGAGTTCACTTTAACTCTAAAATTTTGCTTTTTGAGCATCGTTGCGCTACATTTTCGTCCTTGCGGAGAGCATAACAGGGCTTATGCGGTTACACTCACTTGCAGTTCGTTTCACCCCAATTTTCTCTACGAGAAAACTGCGCATACGCCCGATGGTAGGTGACGTTTACTTTACAGCCCAGGATTTTTTTTTCTCAAGGCTCATATTTCGCTTTGGGCAATATCCGTGCGATAGTGCAAATTGTTTCCTTCGATGGAGATTTTGGATTCCGTGACGGTGTCCATGGCCGCGCTGATGATGGGGATTTTGACCGGAACATTCCGGGAAAAGAGCGATTCCACGATGACTTCTCCCGGCCTCACCGGAGAGTACGCGGTAGCCAGGCGGACATCCTCAAACGTGAGCGCGAGTTCAAGTTCTTCCATGCGCTCGAAAAACTTTTCCATTTTGGGGTGGGCCATATCCCTAACAGTGTTTCGACCATAAAAAAGCGTGGGTTGAGACACATTGTTAGAGTAGCCTCCAATCCTTGCCAACCGCTGGTTTCCCTTGGGGGTATTGCAAAGCAATACCCCCCCGTTTTTCTTTTTGACTGGGAGTCGTACCGACCTTTTTGCTTTGCAAAAAGCCTCGAGGAAAAATAAATGGGTTATTGCTAAGCAATAACCCTATACCGCAGCAGCCAGACGGAACTGGCTTTTTTCTCAAAAAGAAAAAGGAGTTCAGACAATAGCCCCGCGGCGATTCGAACGCCGGTCTCCGGGTTCAAAGCCCGATATCCTTGTCCACTAGACGACGGGGCTAACCGTCAACCTTTTTGACTATCATCAAAAAGCCTTGACCAAAAATTTATCCTTGGCCTCCAAAGGGTATTCGAAGAATACCCTTTTAGTCCCTCGCAGGGGCCAGCCGAAACTGGCCGACGACGGGGCTAGTGAATGAAAGATTTTTCTCAAGGAAGCCTTATAACCTTCTCCAGGACGTTTTGGATATGCATGTCTCCGTGAAAGCATTGCTGGGGTTGCTCTTGGTGGCATTCGGAGCGGGAGTCTTTTTTCCTTCGTATTTTCCGGAGACAGGCCTGGTCACGGCTACGAGCCCCTCATACTCGTCCTCTTTCTCCGGTATCCAAACCGCTTTCTGCCCTTCCCCCACCTGCGTCTCCCTCACGGTTTCCGCGCTGGACACCGCCAAATCCCGCGTTTGGGTCGCGATGTATTCGTTCACCAATGATACGCTCGCGCAAGCGCTGATTCGCGCCGAGGAAAGAGGAGTGGATGTGAAAGTCATTTTGGAATCCCAACAAGCGGGCTCTAAATATTCCAAACACCCTGGATTGATGCAAGCGGGGATCCCTCTGAAGTTCGATTCCAATCCCCAGTTGATGCATAATAAGTTTGCAGTAGTAGACTCGGATTGGGTCATCACGGGCAGCATGAATTGGACGCAGAACGGCGTGAATGAGAATAACGAGAACGTGAATGTGATTAATTCGAACGAAATGAATAGTGCATTTGCCGCCGAGTTCAAAAGGATTTGGGGGGATGGCATTGCTGTAACCACGGGAGGTTGACCACATGGCTAAAACAAAATCGCTCACGAAAACGATTAAGCAGGTTGTAACATTTCAGGCCGATCCGCATGATATCTACGAAGCATTAATGGACTCCAAACTCCATTCCAAATTCACCAAGCAAACCGCAGTTATTTCCCGCGAAGTGGGAGGAACGATTTCCGCGTTCGATGGATGGGTGACCGGCGTAAACAAGGAGTTGATGAAAAACAAGAAAATCGTTCAGAAGTGGCGGGGAAGCGATTGGCCGAAAGGCGTGTATTCGGAAGCCACGTTTCTCTTGAAAAAGCTGAAGGACGGGACCACCAAACTGTATTTTACGCACAAAAACGTCCCCGAAAAGTTCGTGAAAGACATTTCCAAGGGTTGGAAGGACTTTTACTGGAATCCCATGAAGAAGATGCTGGAAAAGTAAAAAAATTACAAGAATTTGCTGACAATAACCATCTTTTCATTTTTCTTGGAGTGGTGCTTTAGCAGTCCTTCTTTTTGATAGTCATTTCGTTCGAAGAATTTTTGGTTTCCGGGAAAAACTAATGCATAAAGTTTGCGAATTTTTCTTTTTCTGGCGTAATTTTCGATCAACTGGAGGGATTTGCTTCCATGCCCTTTCTTTTGATACTCTTTTTTTATCACGAAATCCCGTATTTCGGCCACTTTTCCAACATATTCGATCAACGCGATACTTCCGATGATTTTGTTTTTTTTCATTGATTTCAAAAAACGTATCCTTTTCGATTTCTTTTACGTGTCCTTGCTTCAAGTATCCTAGTGCCCATTTTTTGGTATATTTTTTCATTCCGCGCGAGCGCCAATAGTGGACCAAAAGTTCAGCAACTTCTTCTGCGTTTCTGGGTTGCATTTTTTGGATTTTCATAAGGCGATTATTTTCCAATTCGTTGCTTTATCTCTTTTTCCAATGCTTGCGCAATCGCATACCCCTGGGCTTTCCCTCTCAATGCCTGCATGCACAACCCCATGAGCGCTTTTTGGGCTTGCATTCCTTTGGCTAAAACCAAGTGCTGGTTTTTTTCCACGATTTGGTACACGATTTTGGAAATATCATCTTCCCCCACGCGCTGCACGTTCATTTCATGCAGGACTTCCTCAAAGGTTTTGGTTGGGTCTTCCATCCACGCACTCAAAATAGTGGGGAAGTGTTCCCGCATCACGGTCTTTTTCTTTTCGGCGGCAAGCAGGGTTTCCACTTGGTTGTCCAACAACTTTTCGAAGCCCGGTCTTTTCCTTCGTAATGTGTTGAGGGTAGTGAGCAGCAAGGTAGCAGTCGTGGTGGCATCGTATCCCTTCTCGAGCAATCGCTCAAACAACCGGGCTTTGTTGTCGAGCTTCATCTCGTCCGCGAGCTTTTCGCTCAACCCTTTTTGCATGTAATACCTTTTTCGCTCTTCCGCCCACCGCGGCAAGCCTTTTTGGATTTCCTCTACTATTTTGGGATTAATGGGGATTTCGTGCGCATCGGTTTCCGGGTACATTCTCGCGGCGCCAGGTAATGGTCGAGAATATTCCGAGTTTCCTCCTTCCAATGCGTTGCGTGTCTCTTCGGGAATCCCTTCCAAGAGTTGTCCGACGCGGTGTTTGATGACTTCGATCGCGTGCAGGGCTTGTTTTTCTTCGCCGATGACTAAAGCAAAGCTGTCTTTTTCCTGGCAGTACACGAGCTTTCGAACGCCATCCACTTCTTCCTGCGTAATACCGAATTTGGGCAACTCGTCTCCGTGCATCATTCCCATCCCATGGGAACGAGCTTTCACGTAGTCGGACACTTCAGTTCCGACACGTCTTCCGGGCTGAACCTCTTTTCCGAAATATCCTTTCATGAGTGGGACGCGAACCGCCATGATTTTGTGGTCTTGGTGGAGGCCGTTTTGGATGATCGTGCTTTGGCTCTTCCGGAAAAGTTCGGTGGCTTCCAATCCGGCTTGGTTGTTGATCAAATCGTGCGTCAAGCCTTTTTCGAGCAATTCTTTTTTGACTTCAAGCAGCGTGTTCTGCCGCTGCATCTCCCGCTTCACGTATTCGTCGATGAGTTCGAGTTCCTGTACACCCTTTAGTTCGACGCGTGCTCCGTGTGGGACTGAGATGTTGATATCTTGTCGAATCGTTCCCAGTCCGCGCTTGACCTTTCCGGTGATGCGCAAGGCTTCTCCCATTTTCAACGCCGTCTCTTTGGCCTGCTGAGGAGAATGGATATCGGGAAATGTTGCGACTTCGATGAGGGGAAATCCGAGTCGGTCAAGGCGGTATACTATTTCCTTTTCTTTTTTTTCAATCGTGCGGGCGGAATCCTCTTCTACGGCCAGTCCCTGGATGCGGATTTTGGTTCCATCGTTGAGCTCGATGAATCCGTACAATGAGATTTGGGCCGTGCGTTGAAATCCCGAGGTGTTGCTTCCATCGATCACCGTTTTTCGCATCACCAAAACATTATCCACGAGCGTGGAGTGACAGAGCAGCGAAACCTCGACCGCGGTTCGTAGGGCTTCTTCATCCATCGCGTGGATGGGTTCCTCATCTATTTCGACAAGCGAGGTGTTTTCGTGATATCCTTGGTACACGTAGGAGTATTTTCGTTTGGCGATTTCCAATGCCGCGGGATCGAATTCTCCTAATTCACTGGCTACTGCATGCAATCTCCGGTGAAACGTAAAATCAGGTGTGTCTTCCCTCAATGTCGTGGGCGTGCGCGAGAATAGTTTTCCCGTGTCGAGTTGTTGGTGCACTTCTAACCCGCAGGTGACCAAAAAATTTCGGTGAGGGGTTTCCGTTGCGCCGGACATATACTCTTTTTCCCTAAAATTCAGGCTTTAAATGGATGCCCTTTCACCGGTGATGGAAAAGCGCGGCGACGAGTCGCCGGGGTTTTGGAATGGGAAACGTGTGCGAGACTAAGTATTCTTCCGCGAGCACCAGTCCTAGCAATAACAGGGTTCCTGATACCATGAATAACATGGGAATGCCGGATAATTGAACAATGATTCCGCTCGCGATGAATCCCGCGAAGGCGCCGACCTTGGATATGGCGATTTGGCTTCCCAAAAAGGTTCCCTCCCGTTTCATTTTTTCCGCGATTCCGGACAATAACGAAATGCTTGAGATTCCCAGCATGCTGGTCCCGCATCCGTATAGGAACAAAAATAACAAAATCAAATCAAAACGGGTTGTGAAAGACAGGGCAAGCATCGCGACTCCACAAAAAGCGGTTCCTACGATCATGACTTTTCGGCTTCCCCACGCATCCGTGAGTCTTCCGGCGAGGAACTGCAACACTTGTGGGATTTCTTTAACGAATAGGGCCAATCCCACGGCTTCGATTCCCAATCCCAATTCATTCACAATGAACAGGGGAAGAAAAACGAAAAACACCGGTATCGTGAATTGGTGCGCAATCACCAAAATGCTCAATCCCCGAAAAGGCTTGATTTGGAGGAATTTTTTGAGGGTAGGAATGGGGTTGAAGGCGAGTTTTTCGAGCGGGGGCTTGGGATGGACCGTGTGTTTTTGGAAATAATACCATATCCCACACAATCCCAATACCAGCGCTCCCAAATAGAACGGGGAAACCAATCCATAGTGATTTGCCACGATTCCTCCGATGAGGGGTCCGACCACGTGCCCGATTTTGGCGATGGATAAGCTGGTTCCTATTTGCGTGTTTTTCTTTTTTGATTTTTTTTCGGAAACGATATCTTCGAGCTTGGCGATGGCCACCAGCGCCACCGCAATGTATCCCAATGATTCGATGATGCGCGTGAAAAACAACACGAAGGGATTCGTGAAGAGCGCATACAAAATATACGCGATGATTTCTAGGAGTATCCCGCCCAAGATGAGGGGTCTTCTTCCCCAATTGTCCGAGATTCCTCCAACCAAGGGAGCAAAGTAGATCATTGCGAGCGAGAACGAAGACAAGATGAGGGTCAGCCAAATGGGCTCATACCCTTTTTGGGACAAATACAACGAGAACACGGGGTCAACGAAGACAACTGCCATCGAAAAAATGGCGTAAACCACTGTAACACGCGTATAGGGGTCCATGCCACACCCACAAAAGCCCCTTTTTTAAGGGCCGCACCCTGCGGCCGCCCGGAAGTTTGGGTACCAATTTTAATGAATTGGTACCCATACGTTTTGATCAACCTTTTTCTAAAAGGTTGGGGGGATCGCCGTAGCGCCGTTTTCGA
>CAYJRE010000039.1:6285-6598 GCA_964372665.1 uncultured archaeon
CGATACCCTAGATCCATATTTTGATCAACCTTTTTCTAAAAGGTTGGGGGGATCGCCGTAGCGCCGTTTTCGACCGGCGGCCCCGAGATTAAGGGTATCGTTAAAACGATACCCTAGATCCATATTTTGATCAACCTTTTTCTAAAAGGTTGGGGGGATCGTCTAGCCTGGTAGGATTGCACCTTCGGGTGGTGCAGACGAGAGTTCAAATCCCTCTCCCCCCGTCCAATTTCGATTGGACCAACCGATATAGAGGTATCGCAATGCGATACCTCGGCTTGACATTCTTTTTGACCGGGCGCCACTTTTTCTT
>CAYJRE010000040.1:0-6375 GCA_964372665.1 uncultured archaeon
AAACGATACCCCATTACCGGCCCCTCCAATCGGAAGCGGAGTGCCTCGGGGGAGACTTGAACTCCCGGCCTCCGGGTTATGAATCCGGCGCTCTAACCAACTGAGCTACCAAGGCATCTTTTTCAGGGAAAAAGCTGCACCAAAAAGTCCTACGTGGGGATTTGTTGATAAACAAATCCCCGATAGTAGCACACCGCAGCGGCCAGACGAAACGGGCCCTCTGAAGGCTTATAAAAGGGCGATTGGCAAGAGAAAAGGCTAGCTTTCCAGCAAAACGATGCTGACCAATCCCAGTACTATTCCGGCTTTCTGAAGCAAAGACAATTCTTCGTGGAAGAGTAAAACGCCTGCGAGGAGAACCAAAATGAGGTTGAGGAGCGTGAAAATGACGATTCCGCGAGAGAGTTCCCCGTGTTGGAGGGAGAATGCCCAGAACACGGTCCCGATGAAATAAATGAGGAGACCTATACCGAGAAGAATCGTTTTGTTTTCGAGTGCCCATTTTTTGAGGAAAATGTCTGCCACGGTATCCAAAACGGCCCCCGTTAGAAGCAGAATGATGAAAATGAATTTAGGCGAAAATTCAACCATTTTAGTGGCCTCATTCGTATGTCATTCGGCTTTTCACTCGGATTTCGGTCTCCCCCACTAATAGGAAGCGGTCCGCGAGGCCGATGAATAATCCGGTTTCGATGACTCCGGGAATCGTTCGGGCTTGGGAGTCGATGTCGTCGATGAGTAAGTGCTCGTCCATTTCGGCTTCGACCAAATAGTGTCCTAATTCGGTTTTTGGGGGTTCATCGCGGTATGCGTTGAAGTCCACCCTCCCTATTTGCTCGAGTTGCAATAGTGTTCGTTTCCACCCAAACGAGGCGATTTCGAAGGGAACAATGCCATGGAGCTTGTCGTATTTCTCGCGCAAGGGTAAAACCGCGATGAGTTCGCCCGCGGACTGGGCAATCATCTTGTCTCGGACCAAAGAAGCCGTGTTGCGCTTGATGAAATTGTAATCGTTGTCTGCTTGGTCCACGAACTCTACTGCGACGTCGACTTCTCGCTCGTTGAGCGTGGTTAAGGGTAAGTGGAATTCTCTCGCGGTCTGGACTTGAGTGGTGGAAGTGGGAATTATTTCGACGTGGTAACGGTTGGTTTCGCACCATATCCCCAGTTTTTTTAGAAAAATCTCCCCCAATTGGTTGGTTCCGATGGATACCACTTGGCCGTTTTTGATGTAGCGGGAAACAAACGCATCCACTTGCTCTTCGGAAAGCATATAGGGGAAAAACCGGATTCGGGGATTTAAGGGTTTCAGATGGAAAAAGGAAAGAAAAAAGCCCGGAAACCCCTCGGAAGAGGGGTCTGGGTGCGAAAAAAAAGTGGTATTGGGATTAATGAGGTGCCGTTATGCTCGGCGGGCTCTGCGTCTTCGTCTGGAAGTTGCTTCTTCTCGGCGAGCGGCTCTTCGTGCGGCCATGGTTGATTTTCCCTCCTTTTCTGGTTTTTCGTGTTTGACTCCATTTCACTGGTGGAAACGGAAAAAGGGTTTTTGAAGCGGAACTATCGCTTCTTTTTCTTGTGTGCTTTCTTAGGCATTTTTGTCTTTTCACCCTTTTTTGTGTCTGACTTTTCGGAAAAAATCATTTCCCGAACAAATCGTACCCCCAGTTCTGCGTTCAAGTATTTAAACGTGTATCCAATTTCCGCACAAAATTTTTTTGCAAAAAAAAGAGTTCGTAAAAAAGTTCCACGATGAGCGAAGATTATTTGAGAACCCAGAGGAGGATGATCCCGATGAGGAGCCAGAATCCTCCCGTGATGAGTGCGAGGAGGCGTTGCCGACTGTGGATGGTTTCGGTGTCGGTTTGGAGCTCGCTCAGGACGAGAGATTGCCCTAATCCCCGGATAAACCACCCATTGGCTTTCGCGGTTTGGCCGAGCCTTTGGCGAAGCATTTTTCCCAGGGCTTTTTCTAAAAGCCCTTGGCGAAGCCGATTTTTTGCGGGCTTTTTTTCTAAAAAAGCCCTTGGCGAAGCATTTTTCCCAGGGCTTTTTCTAAAAGCCCTTGGCGAGGATTGAACTCGCGACCTCAACATTACCAATGTTGCGCTCTAACCACTGAGCTACAAGGGCACGCGGGTTTCGCCCCGCGGCAACGAGAGACTTTGAGGGATTCACTTCGTGAACCCTTAAGAGGCCTAAACTCAATGATATCGGCCTGGAAATGCATATAAAATGGGGGGAACCGATTGGCGGAGCCCCCGTTTTTCCACGAAAGAGGAAAAGGTTTCCATTCAAAATCATGCGGCGACTGAAAAGGAGATTGAAAAGTGGATAAATTGGCTATCCATCCATTTCCACAACAAGTTTCTTTTTCCCTTCGGGGTGGATGAAGACCTTTTTTCCTGGCTTTAAGTTGAGAAATTCTCCGATCTCTTTAGGCACGCGCACGATGAGGGAGTTTCCGCTGGTCCCCACGATTCCTTCTTTTCCCATTCCCCAAATACCTATTTCCTTTGCTTTCCGATCGATTTCGTCCGACGCTTTTTCGCTGAAAAATATTTCACCGCAATGAGCGCATTTTTCTCCCTCAAATAGGCCTAACGAGATATCAGTATAGGCGTAGGGGTATTTCCCTGGTTTCATTTTTTGTCTGCAGGCGGGGCATTCCATTCTTATTCACCGGTTTTGAGATAAAGTGTAATGACAAAATAATGACAGGGTTGTTGTTTGTACACGACTTCCATTTTCTTCAATGCGGAAATGATTTTGGAGCCGTATATCCGCTTGGCCCCTCTCTGGATGACTTCGATTAACTCCTCCTTACTAATTCCCCGCTCAATCATTTGATCCTTGGCATGATACGAGGGATTGAAGGAACATCGAATAGTACTTACAGGCATATACGCGTATATATTGTTATCGTTTTTTAAAATGAGGGAAAAAATTCACTACGCTGGGCACTTGGAGCCTCATTTTCCGTTCTTTTTGCTCAAAAGGATGGTCAGGTATTTTTCGAGCTCGGTGAGGGGAGCTATTCCGATTACTTTCTCTTCCCCGGAGACCATGTCCCTGACTTTCACGCTGTTTTCGGCTAATTCGTTTTCCCCCAAAAATAAAACCACGGGGACTTGTTTGCTGTTGGCGTAACTCATGTTTTTTCCAATGTTTCGTTGCATCAGGTCTATTTCCACGCGGAAATTGTTTTCTCTCAGTTGGGAGGCCAACCATTGGGATTCATTAAATGTTTTTCCAATGGGAATAATGTAAATGTCCACGCTGGGTTCGCTCCATTTTTCTGAGAGCAAGTCCATGAGCCGGTCCACACCAAAAGAGATGCCCACCGCTGGCATGTCCGGTCCTCCCATGCTTTTCACGAAGTTGTCGTATCTTCCTCCGCCTCCCACGGAGAATTTGGCCCCTCCGAAGATTTCGAAAACCGTTCCCGTGTAATAGTCGAGTCCCCGAACCAAACTGGGGTCGAATTTGATGAACGGTAGTTTCTTTTGCGCTTCCACTATTTCGAATATTTTTTCGAGTGAACTGACTCCGGAAAAGTCTCTTTTTTCTTTTTCGAGGATTTTTTTGAGTTGGGGAAGGGTTTTGGTGAGGTATGACAGGATGGTCGTCGGAATTTTTTGGTCTTCGAGTTCTTTTTTCACGCCTTCCATCCCTATTTTGTCCCATTTGTCTAATTGGCGCATCGCATCCTTGGCTTTTTCGGGTGGAATGCCGCTTAACCCAATCAACTCATCCACTATTCTCCGGTCATTGACGCGAACGTAATAGTCTTCGAAACCAAGACCATCCATGACATCGATGGCCAGGGAAATGCATTCCGCGTCCGCGGATTCGTTTTTGGTGCCAAGAATGTCGCAGTCCGCTTGCGTGAATTCCCTATAACGAAGGGCTTGGGGATTATCATACCGGTAAACCGTTCCCATGTTCAAGGCTTTGATGGGTTTGGGTAAATCCGGGTTTCCCGCGACCACTCGAACCAGGCTCGTGGTGAACTCGAACCGCAATCCGAGTTTTCTATTGGATTGGTCTTCGAACGTGTATAATTCTTTGGCGGCTTCTTCTCCGACTCCTCCTTTCGCGGTGAGCACGGACAGGTTTTCCACTACCGGCACTTGCATGGGTTCGAAGCCGTATTCGGCGGCGGTTTGGGAGATAATGAGTTCTATTCTTTTTTTGGCGCGGGCCTGTTTTCCTAAAATATCGCGCATTCCCTTGACGGGTTGCGTGGAGAGAGAAGTCATGACAGAATCTTCCTCCCTGCGGGTTTTAATTCCCTCTCCTGAAACGCGCGAGAGTTGAAAGGATTGTTCGTTTTCTAAATCAAAGGAGAGCCGCATTTCTTCTCCTTCTTTTAAGTCAAAACTCTTACGAAACGAAGAAGGTAAAACAATTCGTCCTTTCGAATCGACTTTAACAGAAACAGAGTCGGGGATGATGACAAGAATCCCTTCGTGTTACTATTTGCCGCTCGGATATTGAGTTTGATTCCATGTTCATCACCTTTGCTATTATTGAATGCAAATGATTTTTAAGCGAATGTGGGACACAGACACATTTTAACCCTTTTTTTACTGCAGCAGTACCCAATCGTGGCCTTGGCCAGTATTTCAAGGCTGTCGAACAGTGGAATGGAAACGTCTTTTTGCGTGAGAAGTAATGGCAGATCCGTACAGCCAAGGACAACGGCTTGTGCTCCTTGTTTTTGCATGGATTGAATGATTCTTTTAAGTTTATTTTTGTCTTCTTCTATTTTCTTTCCAGCTAAAATGTTTTCAATAATTGTCGTAACTTCCTCCTGCTTTTCTGGCAATACGCATTGTATTTGGATTTGTTGCAGGGTTTTCTGGTATAATTCTGTTTGAATCGTGGTGGAAGTGGCCAATATCCCCACACAGGAAATGCTGTTTATTCTCAATTGTTTAGCTGTTTCGTCAATACTATTCAGAATAGGGACTTTGACGGCATGGCGCATGGCATCATAGAAGTAATGCACCGTATTGCATGGAATGGCAATAAAATCGCTGCCTGTTTTTTCCAGTAATTGCGCCCCATTTTGCAGCATGAAAACGGTCTTTTTTTGGTTTGAAATGTCATTTACGACATCAGGAATGGGTAAATTGTAAATGAATATTTCAGGATAGTCCTCGTCTTTTTGGGCGTTGAACTGTACTTGACACTCATTTATCAAATGGGAATAAAACCGAACTGTTGCTTCCGGCCCCATGCCCCCCAATACGCCAATTTTTTTCATATCAGAACAGTAGGTAAAAACAATTAAAGCAGTGGGTGGGACGAAAAAAATTCTATTAAAAAGGGTGGTCTGTGGTTGGAGTGTTTTTTCACTCCCCGCGTTGGTCCCACCATAAGTATTGGATGAATGCTCCCGAGGCGAGGATGGTGAATATCCTTCCGGCCCACGAGTAACCGTCTCCGGGTTTGGTGGAGAGGAGGAAATTGAGCATCACCAGGGTGAGGACCATGATTCCGATGAGGTACCATTGCACGCTGAATTTGGGTGATTTTCCCCATTCGGATAAAGCAAAGCGTACCGCGGCGAGGGAATATAATAGGAGTACGACCGTGATGAGCTGCTGCCTCAATAAGGTTGGGATTCCATACGCGGAATACAAGGATGGCAAGAAAAATCGGAGCTGGTATAACCCTACCACAAACAGGATGAGCAAAACCATGGCTACAATGAGTTTTTGGTTTCCCGATTTGAGTCTCGTGGTGGAAGGGCTTAGCATGAGGAATAGAGCGGAAAGCCCTGTTCCTGAAATCAAGAGAAACATTCCAAAGTTGACGAGCAGCATGTCAATGGGACCGAAGAGACCGAACAAGCCGAGACTGAGGAGGATGAATGTAATGGAGAGGAAAACCATCCCCACCCCCATGAACAAAAATTGTTGGGATTTTTCTTCGATCCCTTTTCGGGTTATGTGCACAGCCACGAGAAACGTGAGGAGTCCGCTCAGCATATAGAGAGCCGCTCCCGCCACAGGAACTTCGCTCGAATACAGGCTGATGGAAAGAATCTGCAATGAAAAGTGCACCAATACGGTTAACGCAATCAGCCAGGGCATGCTCGTGCGGGGGTTTATGAGGAGCATGCGAGGGGTAACCCACGCGTCCTTTAAAAGACTTCTAAACCAGAGTTTTGGATGAACCTTTTTTGAAAAAAAGGTTCCATGACTGGCCCGCGCAGTGTGGCGGTCGCATACCAGCCTGTGGAGCTGGTGGGAGGGGTTCGACTCCCCTCGTGGGCACTTTCAGAAGAGGCTAACGTTTAGAAAACTCATTTAAAGCCAGAAACCATCCGTGTAAAATGACTCCTCCGTGGCCTAAAGGCCACGGTAT
>CAYJRE010000041.1:0-5722 GCA_964372665.1 uncultured archaeon
ATTCCCCCAATCGCGAACCAAACCTTTTCTCCGTATGCCAATCCTCTCCCAAATACGTACGGAAAACGCTTCGAGCCAACGACAGCCCATTCGAACGAAAACCATGTTCGCGCAACGAAACGATCGAATCCCCTTCTTTGATTTCAAAACCGGTAAACAGTTTTTTTTCCTGCGCGAACCATACGACGCCGGAAGACCAATTGTAATTGAATGCCCCGTACCCCCCGACGCGCGCCCCCAATTCAGCCACTTCTCCGTTTATCACGGCCACTCCCGCTTCCTTCGCGGCATTCACATACCCGTGGGCCATTTCGACCAATTGTTTCCGGAATGATTGATTATCTTTTCCCAGCGCGTTCACGTCCAGCACCGATCCCACGAGCACGGGTTCTCCTCCCCGCACGATCGCATCGTCGCAGACCATGGCAAACAAATCATACGCAAGGGTATCGTGCTTGTCCAATCGCTCTCCCAATTCGACTTTCGTGCCGATCCCATCAAAGCTCATGCACATGACGGTGTCCGCAGGCAGATTTCCTACGCGAATCACGCGCAACCCCGAAAAATCATCAAAGGGGGTGAACACTTCCCCCAACAATCCTTTGCGATTCTCCCATGTCTGGCGTGCGGCCTGATACAAGATATTGGAAGCGTCATCGCCCCACTCGATGTTCACTCCCGCATCCGCGTACGTGGTCATGCGTTTCACCTGAATGTTTCCTTCACGTAGGAATACGCATTCTGGAAGAGATGAATCCCCGGCCCCTCATTGGGAATGGGTTTTCCTTGATTTTTGTATTCGAGTTTCAACCGCGTCCAATTTGGGAGCTGCATGAAAAACATCGCACGCTCGGGGTGGGGCATCAGTCCGAGCACACGCCCGCTCTCATCGGTCAAACCCGCTATATCCAATGTAGAACCGTTGGGATTGTAGGGCAAATCCTGCTCGGTTGAAATAGAGCCCTGATAATACGTAAGTGCAATTTGCTTGTTCTGTTTCAGCCGTTCGAAGGTTTTCGCATCCGCCACCACTTTTCCCTCCCCATGCGCGATGGGAACCGAAAAAGAATCCATGTTTCGCAGCCAGACCGAATCGCTCTGTGCTTTCAAATCGACCCAGCGGCACGTGTAACGGTCATTGTCATTGCGCATGAGCCCCACGTGCCTCTCTCCATACTTTTTGTCGAGCGCGGGAACCAATCCCAGATTCGCGATAATCTGGAATCCATTGCAAATTCCAATGATGAGCTTTTTGTCCATCACAAATCGGTTCACCGGCTCCCAAAGACGACTCTTTACTTTCTGAGCGAACGCATTCCCGCTCCCCAAATTGTCTCCATATGAAAAACCTCCCGGGAATGCGAGCACGTGATAGTTCTCCAATAATTTCTTTCCCGCGATCAGATCGTTCACGTGCACGATATCCGCCCCAAAGCCCGCGCTGCGAAATGCGAAAGCGGTCTCCTCATCGCAATTGATCCCATATCCAGTGAGGATGAGCACGCGGGGTTCCATCAGAATTCTCCCAGAGTCTTTTTGTATGCAGAAAGCATTTCATCCACACCCACACGCACGCGTTCGCTCTGATTTTGCCTAATCAAAAGCGTAGTCCCTTCCACTTTCCCCAAAGGATGCACCGAGTGTCCAAGAATGTGCTCAAAATTAGCCTTGTTCTCCGGAGAAATCGTGACCAAGATCCTCCCCAAGGATTCCGAGAACAACATTTCATGCGCAGGCATCGAAAAAGCGCCCCCATCAATATTCATGCCCAGCCTTCCCGCCATGCTCATCTTGGCCAACCCCACCCCCAACCCCCCATATTCCAAAGGATACGCGGCCGTAACCCACTCATTCTGAATGGCACGCGCCAGATTCTCATACGAGGCCCACTCTTTTTTAGGATCATCCAATCGGGGGACATTTTTCCCAATCCCGCTCTGCCCATTTTGCTCGCGAAACATCCGCTCATACTCGCTTCCCCCTAATTCGGGTTTGGTTTCCCCGATCACATACACCAAATCCCCTTCACTCTTCACATCCATGGAAATGCACTTGGAAATATCCTCCACAATCCCGATCGAGGAGACCAACAGCGTAGGAGGAACCGAAATCTTCACGGCCTTGTTCTGCGCATCGAACCCCTTGAAATCATTGAACATGCTGTCCTTCCCCGAAATGAACGGAGCCTGATACGCAGTCGAAAAATCGTAGCACGCTCGGGCAGCACGCTCCAATTCCCACAAGCGCTCGGGTTCATTCGAGGAGCACCAGCAAAAATTATCCAATAACGCCAATCTTTTGGGATCGCTGCACGCGCAAATGGCGGTGCGCACGGCCAAATCGATTCCCGCGGCAGCCATCCAGTAGGTGTCGATGTCGGAATAGAAAGGAAAAACCCCTTGCCCAAACGCAATACCTTTCCGAGAATCCAATAGCGGGCGCACCACCGCATAATTCCCTTGGACTCTCCCTTTTCCTTGGATAGGTTTGATGATCGATGTCCCCTGCACCTCGTGGTCGAACTGCTTGGAGATGAATTCCTTGCTGCACACGTTCAGGCGGGAGAGCAACGCCACCAAATCCGATGAATGGTTCTCTTTTTTTGGAAATACGGATTCGGAAAAGACATTCGCCTTCTCTTTCACGAGCAACGATTTCTGGGGCAACCCATCATGCAAAAAATCCAATTCGATATCCATGACTTTTTCTCCGCGGAATGTGACTTCGCACTTTCCCGAGTCCGTGAATTCCCCGATGATAGTGGATTCCACTCCCCGGCTTCTCATCAGGGATTGAAACGCGCCTATTTTTTCTTTAGGAACGGCAAGGGTCATGCGTTCCTGCGATTCGGAAATCCAAATCTGCCAGGGAGACATTCCCGCATACTTGACAGGGACTTTATCCAATTCCACGCGGCACCCATTGCACTCGCGCGCCATCTCCGCGACCGAGCAACTCAAACCACCCGCACCATTATCGGTGATGCTCGTGTACAATTCCAAATCCCGCGCTTCTTTCACGATCGCATCGCTGAGTTTTTTTTGGGTGATGGGATCGCCTATCTGCACCGCCGTAGCAGGAGAGCCTGCATCCATGGCTTCCGACGAAAAAGTGGCGCCGTGCACGCCATCTAATCCCACTTTCCCCCCCGCCATGACTATCTGGTCCCCGGGCTGCGCCTGTTTTTCCCAACTATCCTGACCCTTTATTTTCCTCGGGATCAATCCCGTGGTGCCCACAAACACGAGGGGTTTCCCCTTGTAACGGGGATCAAATAACACAAACCCTTGAGGAGTGGGAATTCCCGAGCAATTTCCCCCGCTATTCACTCCCGCCACCACTCCTTCCATGATGCGTTGGGGCGAAAGCATCTTCTGCGAAAAATCGCTGCCGCGAAACAAGGGACTTTCTTCGAATGGAGAAGCGAAACAAAACCCATACCTATTCACGATGGGCTTGGCTCCTTTCCCGAATCCGATGGCGTCGCGATTCACTCCCACGATCCCCGTGATCGCACCCCCGAAAGGGTCCAATGCAGAAGGAGAGTTGTGCGTCTCCACTTTATCCGTCACGATCCAATTCTCATCGAAAATGATTCCCCCGCTATTGTCCACAAAAACCGAAACGCAGAAATCGTCCTTCCCTTTTCGCGCACGGATCTCATTGGTGGCGCGCTGGATATACTGCTTGTACAACCCTTCTTTCACGTTCCCCAATTCCGCCGCGAAAATGGTGTGCTTGCAGTGCTCGCTCCACGTCTGCGCGAGCGATTCCAATTCCACATCCGTGGGATTCCGTCCCTTTTTCCTGAAATACTCCCGAATCACTTTCATGGAATCCAAATCGAGCGCGAGCGGCCCTCGAAAAGACTTTTGACCATTCGCTTGGACATCAAAAACCCCTTTTTTCCCTATCTCCAAGAGTGCCTCATCGCTCACTTCCAGATTGACGGTGTCCGCTTTCTGCTTCTCATGCATTTTTACGAATGGGGCGTGCACCTCAAACCCTTTTTCGCGCTGAAATTCCTCGCGCGTCTTTATTTTGGCGCGCTGAATGACGGGATTGTACAATCCCTCGGCCAATTTTTGGATCTCTTCTTTCGAAAGAGTGCCTTCCACAAAAAAATGTTGGGAAAAAAACACGCGCGTATCATTCGCTTTTCCCCCGAACGAATCACGCAACAATTCCTCCGCGGTCTGACCTTCATTGTCGGTGACCCCGGGCAAAAAACCCACGTCGATCGCCCAATCGAACGAGGAAGGAGAGCGCGCCTGATTGAGAACGACCTCTTGCAACACCGGATTGTACAACAACGACGTGCCCGTTTTCACCCCATCTGCCGAAAGGGGGGTGGAAAGCGTGTAGACATCGTACACTTCCATATGTTTCACGGACGAAAACCCGTGGTTTTGCACACGGCGCGTGAGAATGCCATGCCGCGGATCATTCCGATATGAAACGATCACGCGATCCAGACTCATCAAATCCTCTCCAATTCCTTTCTCCAATGATTCACTATTTTCTCGGTCTTCTGCGGTGCAATGCCCACATATTTTTCGGGATTTTCGAGGATGGTCCGTTGGTGAGTTGTCACGTGGCCCATTTTTCGCTTAGGTTTTGATTCTTTCTTCCCATACAAATGAAGATACGTTCCATCGATCTGGAGGATGCGCGACAACCCATTCATGAAAAAAGGACCTTGGCTCTTCCCCAAAATATTGACCATTACCGCCGGATAAATTTGCTCCGTGCTTCCCAATGGCCAATTCAGGATGGCACGAATATGCTGGTTGAATTGGCTCGTCTTGCACGCCTCTAATGTGTAATGGCCCGAGTTGTGCACGCGGGGAGCGATTTCATTAATCAAAATCCTGTTTTCGTTGGTCAAAAACAATTCAATCCCGAAAACGCCGGACCCTTCCAAGCGCTGGATCGTTTTCATCGCGACGCGTTGGGCCTCGAAAGCCAAATCTTTTTGGATTCGCGCGGGCACAATGCTCGTATCCAGAATGCTCTCCGTATGAATGTTTTCCGCAACCGGGTAAACCGCCATTTCTCCTTTATCATTTCGCGCCACCATCACGGATAATTCTTTTTGGAACGGAACCCATTCTTCGACAAAACATTCCCTGCCCTGAATGCGTGAAAATACCTCTTCCACATTTGTTTTCTCATTCAACTCGACATTTCCCCTTCCATCATAGGAATCTTGGCTCATTTTCAGCATGGCATGACCATTGAACTCGCGCAAAATGCGTTGAATATCTTCCTTGAACTTCACTTCCCGAAACGCGGGAACGGGCAACCCGTGATTTTGCAAAAAGTTTTTCTGACGAAACTTGCTTTGGATTATATGCAATGTTTCCGGACTCGGATTAACATGGCATCCATTCGTATTCAATTCTTTCAACACGCTTGCGTTCGCCAGTTCAATCTCAAACGTCACATGATCACTCTTTTCCCCCAATAAACGAATCGCATCCTCATCCTTGAAATCCGCCACGATTTGTTCATCGCTCACTCCCGAAGCTGGACAGTCCGGAGTCGGGTCCAACACTGTGACATATAATCCCATCTTTTTGGCGGAAACTGCCAACATCTTTCCCAATTGCCCGCCGCCCACGATACCCACGCGAGGAAAACCATCCGACAAGTTCACATGCCTTCCACTCCCAACCGCCATGAGAACACCGGCAGGATATTTATTGGTTCGCGAATCCGG
>CAYJRE010000042.1:0-5381 GCA_964372665.1 uncultured archaeon
GATGCAGCGACCGGGAATCGAACCCGGGTCCAAACCTTGGGAAGGTTTGAGCTTACCATTGGCCCATCGCTGCGCTGAACATTTTTGGCGAGCAATAGTTTTTATGGTCAAGCGGGTTTTGGGGTTACTTTTGCGAGGCGGCCGACGCCATCGCCACCAGTTCATTCACTTTATCGGTTTTTTCCCATGTGAATTCGGGTTCATTCCTTCCAAAATGTCCATACGCAGCCGTTTTCTGGTAAATGGGTCTTCGTAATTGCAAATGATCGATGATTCCTTTGGGTGTGAGCGGAAATAGTTTGGGGATGATTTCGGATAGTTTTTCATCCACCATTTTACCCGTGCCGAATGTATTCACATACACGCTCACGGGTTGCGCCACGCCAATCGCATACGCCAATTGGATTTCGCATTTCTCCGCCAATCCGCTGGCCACGATGTTCTTGGCGATGTAGCGTGCCATGTACGCTGCGCTTCGGTCGACTTTGCTGGCGTCTTTTCCGGAGAATGAGCCTCCGCCGTGCGGGGCGTATCCCCCATATGTGTCCACGATGATTTTTCTTCCCGTCAATCCGGAATCCGCGACCGGTCCGCCAACCTCAAAGCTGCCGGTGGGATTCACGTATATTTTTGTTTTGTCATCCATGTATTTTCCGCATACGGGAATAATAATTTTTTCTTTCACGGTTTGGAGTATGGTGGAGTGAGAGATTCCTTTTTTGTGGTGGGTGCTTACTACCACTGTGTCCACTCTTTTTGGTTTTCCGTTTTCGTATTCGACGGTTACTTGGGATTTTCCATCCGGCAATATCCAATCGATTTCTTTTCTTTTTCTTTTTTCGGCCAGTGCCATCGTGAGTTTGTGAGCTAGCATAATTGGCAGTGGCATTAATTCCAGTGTTTCGTTGCACGCGAAACCAAACATGAGTCCTTGGTCTCCGGCCCCTTGCTCGGTGAATAATCCTACTCCTTCCGTGACTCCTGCGGAGATGTTGGGGCTTTGCTCGGAAATTGAGAGTAATACTGCACACGTGTTTCCGTCGAATCCGACTTCGGTGCTGTCATACCCTGCCTCCACGATTGTTTTTCGTGCCACGGCCTGGAAATCCACAAAGGCTTTCGTGGTCAATTCTCCCGCAATCAAAACAAACCCTGTTTTGGTGAGGCACTCGATGGCCACTCTTCCATGAGGGTCTTTTTCTAATACGGCATCCAATACGGCATCCGAGATTTGGTCACAGAGCTTGTCAAGGATGCCCTCCAGTTACGGATTCAGAAGTAAAAAGGAAATTTCCTTTCTTCATAGGGACAAAACCACCTCCTTGGCTCGGAGAGCCGTTTGGTATTGTTCAAATTTTCGATTCAAAAAAAGGGTGCTATCAGTATATATCCATTTCGCTAACGTCATGCCTCGTTTGCACGAATATTGTACTACGTATGTGTTGCCCCCATGGTGTCTTACGTTTGCATCAATACCAATTGAGTCTTTGATTGAACTGACCATTTTTTCTAAAAATTTTCTTGAACCTGAACAAACTGTAACATGAAAATAGGGGCTCCTTTTACGATTGAGATATCTTACTGTGCCACCCCCGTCAACAACACCTCGTATGAAATGTCCCAAATATTCTTTTGGAATTTCAGGAAACTCCACAATGAGCGATTTGGCGGGCACTACTCCTATTTTCATTAATTTTAGGCTTAATTGTTTACTGTTTGCAATCATTCTGTATGATTTGGTTTTTTCTGCATAAAGGAGTGGCTTTGTACTTCCAATTATGTTTCTTACTCTTTCAAGATGGGCAACATCCTTTGCTGCAGCTGTGATGGTCAAGGCTTGATATACTTTTTCAGTATTCCATTGAATGTTCCCATCAGTAAATATATATCCTAATATGTAGGCCGACTCTTCATTCCACGTGTCAAAAAAGTTTTCGTTTACGGTGTGCTTTTTGAAATAAAGACCCTGTTCTTTGCACCAAGCGTTAATGGTAGTATTCCCAATACCGAGCTGACGTGCCATTTCCCGTTGAGAAATTTTATTGAAGTTCTCCCGCAGATAAGGAATTGTGGCCAATTTAGTTTCACCAGAAAGTATTGCACCCATTACTTGATTTCCTATTTTTCAAATAAATATCTTGGGAAGCCATTCCGCCATAAACGTTTTTGAAATGCGGGCACCGGGGATCGAACCCGGATCCCGACCTTGGCAAGGTCGGAGCTTAAACCATTGGCCCATGCCCGCAATACATGAAGTCCGTTGCGGGTTGGTTTTTAATCACTGCTTTCATCCGCGTAGACTTTTCGCAGTAATTCGATTTGTTTTTGCAAATTGTGTTTTATAACGCTGTTTTTGGTTGTTTTCAAGAGTTCTTCCAAGTGCTCGGGGGTGGCTTCCACCGACTGAAAAAATAATTCTCCCCCGGGTCCCTCAACCAGCACTTCGATGGTGAGTGGTTTTTCTTTTCTTGCTTCATCTTTTTCTTCCATACCCCTTCCTTCCTCTTTTGATGGGTGGCTTCCATTCTTTTCCCAGGATGAGCGGTCCGTTGAATTCTTCCAAACTCCTAGCCCTTTTGCTGGTCAGCGTCGGACGTCCATGTTCTTCACGTCTTAATCTTTCTAATTCGGAGAGCCGTTGCTCTGCCCTCGAGAGCATATTTCCGACCCTCTTTCTTGTATCTTCCACATTTTCTCTTCGCGCGGTCAGTTTTTCGGTGATTTTTTCTCCCAACCTCCGTTTTCGGATATATGAAAAGATATCTTTCTCCCGTTGATCGCGTGGTGGATTTCCATGCGCAAATCGTACCAATGCTTCCCACACGTATGCGATTGATTGCCGGGGCGCGATTGGATTCTGGGTGAACAGCTCTATTTCGGCCGCGATTCGTTTAGATCCTGTTTTCAATAAAGGAGGTGTTAATGCAACCGGTTCTGCTGCCCGGCCTCGTTCTCCTTTTCCCGGTCCATTTGCCCGCCGGCTTCCTTGTAATTTAGTTTTTCGAACTGTTTCAATGGTTTCCCAAATCGCACCCACTATTTTCTCATTCTTAATTTCTCTTCGAATCTTTGAGAAATTTTTTCTTCCGATGATATACACACGTACGGTCTCCCC
This sequence comes from uncultured archaeon, assembly GCA_964372665.1. Classification (GTDB taxonomy): domain Archaea; phylum Iainarchaeota; class Iainarchaeia; order Iainarchaeales; family VGJJ01; genus VGJJ01. Next base: position 3,116 of record CAYJRE010000042.1, read on the forward strand.
AATAATTTGGATCGGGATTTCGGGTTCGCTTGCATGAATTTCTGCAATCATACTCGGCATATCCAAATCAGGATTGCGGGGAATGCGGGCAAGAACTCGATTGATGTGGGTTAAGTCCATTGACTTCAATGGCATATTTTACCCTAGAATTTTGCCTATTTAAACCCGTTTTTTTCTCCCTGAATGGCCCCGGGCAGAGTTGAACTGCCGCCCAATCCGTGTAAGGGATTTATCCTAGCCGTTAGACCACGGGGCCGCCCATTTCATGGGGCGGGGTCCGATGGACTACGTGGCAGGATTTCCTATCGTCAATCCTGCAGTAGGCCGATCCGATTACTCATTCTGACTAAAATAGGGTTAAAAGCCTCCGCTTGTCTTTCCGTGATATGAGCGAGTTTCCTCCTCTTGCGGAGATGGTCACGTTTTCTCCCAACAAAAATGTTTCCATTCATCGCTGGTTCTATTATCGAGAAGGGTATTCGAAGGCGTTCGTGGAGTGGTGCATTCAAAAATACAAACTCAAGGGCCCTGTGTTGGATCCTTTTTGCGGGGTGGGCACGACACTATTGGCATGCAAAGAGAAGGGAATCGAATCCATTGGGTGCGACATTTCACCCTTAGCACGGTTTGTCTCACAGGCCAAGACGAGAAATTATGATATTTCCTTTCTGCAAAATGAGTTTTCGGAATTGAAAAAAATGAAATTTGATTTTCCGCGCGAAGGGCGTGTGGAGAGTTGGGTCGCGAAGCGTTTTCATCCGCAGGTTTTCCGTGAATTGATCACGATAAAAAAATTCCTTGACCATGAATACAAAAATTCCTTGTTGCGCGATTTGGCGTTGCTCGCACTGATCGACCAAACCTTGCGCGTTTCAAATGTGGAGCGACTGGGGGCCAGTTTGCGCCGCGCCAAAAAGGGTTATTTGCCCGTGAAAAAGTTTTGGTTGCGAAAGCTTGAATACATGCTCAAGGATTTGAAAAAAAACCTCATTCTTGGACATGAGCCCATCGTTTTGGAGGATGATGCGCGGCAATTGAAGCACGTGGACTCCCATTCCGTTCATTCCATCATTACTTCGCCCCCCTATTTGAACAAAATCGAGTACACGCAAGCCTACAAGCTCGAGCTTGCTTTGTTTTTTGATGAGCCCAAAACCCAACTGCGTTCGTTTGTGGGCGAAAATGTGCGCGAGCAAATACTGGATGAAGAAGGAAATCCCCCCATCGTACAAGCCTATCTCTCAGATATGGAAAAGTGCTTCAAGCAGTTTCATCGCGTGGTGAAAGAGCATGGAAAAATAGTGGTGAATGTGGCCGGGGGTTGTTTTCCGGATCGCGTGATAAACAGCGATGAGAAATTGATCGAAATCGCAGAACAATTCGGGTTTGTCGTGGCCGACAACATCGTGGTACGCACGATTGATTGTTATAAGCGTGGCTCGGGTTTTGTTGGGAAAGTGAACGAGCGGGTGTTTTTGTTGGTGAAAGAATAAGCGTGAAGGCCGATTCGGCCTTCATACTGTTACTTCATCACCATGGGTCCGATGGCTTTGAGCAGGAAATATAATCCTACTACTGTCCATGGGTTCCACCATGCGGGGGCTCCTGCCCACAGTCCTAATCCTAAAACCAGGAACAGGATGGCGAACAGCCATGTCATTGTACTCTCCATATCTTTTGCCATAGTTTTTCTCCTCTCCTTTTTTTTAGCCGTAAACGGCTTTTATCTGCGAGAAGCCAACTTTCTCGGCAATATAAACGCAATCGTTTGAAGTTTGGCGATTGTCTATATTTTGGGCTTTTTTGGTATTAGTCTCGGTCTGCCATGATTCGGATGGCCTTTTTTTCTCGTATCAAATGAACGTATTTATCGGGTTTCAGCGCGTATTCTTTGGCGAGCTCTTTGGGGATGCGAATCGCGAGACTGTCTCCCCACTTTGAAATCTTGGCGCGGTGAGCTTTCATTTGTCGGTATTTTTCAGCTACTTCGTGAAGTTGGTTCATGTCCAAGAACTCTTGGCCGCAGCTAATGCATGAGTAATATTTGTGGCTAACCCCGTCTGACGTCTGTTTCTCCTTTTCAACTACTTCACTCTTGCAACGTATGCACTTCATTTTTTCACCTTTTTAGTAATAGTCACAATCCTAATTTCATTATTCACTATTTCGTCTAGGCAACAAACGATTCTTTTTCGGTAATCTTTGACAAATTTTACTGAAACTCCCACGCCCGAAGCCCCTGCCTTGAAGGCAGGGGTAAAGGCGT
>CAYJRE010000043.1:0-5304 GCA_964372665.1 uncultured archaeon
CAAAGCAATACCCCCCCGTTTTTCTTTTTGACTGGGAGTCGTACCGACCTTTTTGTCTTCGACAAAAAGCCTCGAGGAAAAATAAATGGGTTATTGCTAAGCAATAACCCTATACCGCAGCAGCCAGACGGAACTGGCTTTTTTCTCAAAAAGAAAAAGGAGTTCAGACAATAGCCCCGCGGCGATTCGAACGCCGGTCTCCGGGTTCAAAGCCCGATATCCTTGTCCACTAGACGACGGGGCTAACCGTCAACCTTTTTGACTATCATCAAAAAGCCTTGACCAAAAATTTATCCTTGGCCTCCAAAGGGTATTCGAAGAATACCCTTTTAGTCCCTCGCAGGGGCCAGCCGAAACTGGCCGACGACGGGGCTAGTGAATGAAAGATTTTTCTCAAGGAAGCCTTATAACCTTCTCCAGGACGTTTTGGATATGCATGTCTCCGTGAAAGCATTGCTGGGGTTGCTCTTGGTGGCATTCGGAGCGGGAGTCTTTTTTCCTTCGTATTTTCCGGAGACAGGCCTGGTCACGGCTACGAGCCCCTCATACTCGTCCTCTTTCTCCGGTATCCAAACCGCTTTCTGCCCTTCCCCCACCTGCGTCTCCCTCACGGTTTCCGCGCTGGACACCGCCAAATCCCGCGTTTGGGTCGCGATGTATTCGTTCACCAATGATACGCTCGCGCAAGCGCTGATTCGCGCCGAGGAAAGAGGAGTGGATGTGAAAGTCATTTTGGAATCCCAACAAGCGGGCTCTAAATATTCCAAACACCCTGGATTGATGCAAGCGGGGATCCCTCTGAAGTTCGATTCCAATCCCCAGTTGATGCATAATAAGTTTGCAGTAGTAGACTCGGATTGGGTCATCACGGGCAGCATGAATTGGACGCAGAACGGCGTGAATGAGAATAACGAGAACGTGAATGTGATTAATTCGAACGAAATGAATAGTGCATTTGCCGCCGAGTTCAAAAGGATTTGGGGGGATGGCATTGCTGTAACCACGGGAGGTTGACCACATGGCTAAAACAAAATCGCTCACGAAAACGATTAAGCAGGTTGTAACATTTCAGGCCGATCCGCATGATATCTACGAAGCATTAATGGACTCCAAACTCCATTCCAAATTCACCAAGCAAACCGCAGTTATTTCCCGCGAAGTGGGAGGAACGATTTCCGCGTTCGATGGATGGGTGACCGGCGTAAACAAGGAGTTGATGAAAAACAAGAAAATCGTTCAGAAGTGGCGGGGAAGCGATTGGCCGAAAGGCGTGTATTCGGAAGCCACGTTTCTCTTGAAAAAGCTGAAGGACGGGACCACCAAACTGTATTTTACGCACAAAAACGTCCCCGAAAAGTTCGTGAAAGACATTTCCAAGGGTTGGAAGGACTTTTACTGGAATCCCATGAAGAAGATGCTGGAAAAGTAAAAAAATTACAAGAATTTGCTGACAATAACCATCTTTTCATTTTTCTTGGAGTGGTGCTTTAGCAGTCCTTCTTTTTGATAGTCATTTCGTTCGAAGAATTTTTGGTTTCCGGGAAAAACTAATGCATAAAGTTTGCGAATTTTTCTTTTTCTGGCGTAATTTTCGATCAACTGGAGGGATTTGCTTCCATGCCCTTTCTTTTGATACTCTTTTTTTATCACGAAATCCCGTATTTCGGCCACTTTTCCAACATATTCGATCAACGCGATACTTCCGATGATTTTGTTTTTTTTCATTGATTTCAAAAAACGTATCCTTTTCGATTTCTTTTACGTGTCCTTGCTTCAAGTATCCTAGTGCCCATTTTTTGGTATATTTTTTCATTCCGCGCGAGCGCCAATAGTGGACCAAAAGTTCAGCAACTTCTTCTGCGTTTCTGGGTTGCATTTTTTGGATTTTCATAAGGCGATTATTTTCCAATTCGTTGCTTTATCTCTTTTTCCAATGCTTGCGCAATCGCATACCCCTGGGCTTTCCCTCTCAATGCCTGCATGCACAACCCCATGAGCGCTTTTTGGGCTTGCATTCCTTTGGCTAAAACCAAGTGCTGGTTTTTTTCCACGATTTGGTACACGATTTTGGAAATATCATCTTCCCCCACGCGCTGCACGTTCATTTCATGCAGGACTTCCTCAAAGGTTTTGGTTGGGTCTTCCATCCACGCACTCAAAATAGTGGGGAAGTGTTCCCGCATCACGGTCTTTTTCTTTTCGGCGGCAAGCAGGGTTTCCACTTGGTTGTCCAACAACTTTTCGAAGCCCGGTCTTTTCCTTCGTAATGTGTTGAGGGTAGTGAGCAGCAAGGTAGCAGTCGTGGTGGCATCGTATCCCTTCTCGAGCAATCGCTCAAACAACCGGGCTTTGTTGTCGAGCTTCATCTCGTCCGCGAGCTTTTCGCTCAACCCTTTTTGCATGTAATACCTTTTTCGCTCTTCCGCCCACCGCGGCAAGCCTTTTTGGATTTCCTCTACTATTTTGGGATTAATGGGGATTTCGTGCGCATCGGTTTCCGGGTACATTCTCGCGGCGCCAGGTAATGGTCGAGAATATTCCGAGTTTCCTCCTTCCAATGCGTTGCGTGTCTCTTCGGGAATCCCTTCCAAGAGTTGTCCGACGCGGTGTTTGATGACTTCGATCGCGTGCAGGGCTTGTTTTTCTTCGCCGATGACTAAAGCAAAGCTGTCTTTTTCCTGGCAGTACACGAGCTTTCGAACGCCATCCACTTCTTCCTGCGTAATACCGAATTTGGGCAACTCGTCTCCGTGCATCATTCCCATCCCATGGGAACGAGCTTTCACGTAGTCGGACACTTCAGTTCCGACACGTCTTCCGGGCTGAACCTCTTTTCCGAAATATCCTTTCATGAGTGGGACGCGAACCGCCATGATTTTGTGGTCTTGGTGGAGGCCGTTTTGGATGATCGTGCTTTGGCTCTTCCGGAAAAGTTCGGTGGCTTCCAATCCGGCTTGGTTGTTGATCAAATCGTGCGTCAAGCCTTTTTCGAGCAATTCTTTTTTGACTTCAAGCAGCGTGTTCTGCCGCTGCATCTCCCGCTTCACGTATTCGTCGATGAGTTCGAGTTCCTGTACACCCTTTAGTTCGACGCGTGCTCCGTGTGGGACTGAGATGTTGATATCTTGTCGAATCGTTCCCAGTCCGCGCTTGACCTTTCCGGTGATGCGCAAGGCTTCTCCCATTTTCAACGCCGTCTCTTTGGCCTGCTGAGGAGAATGGATATCGGGAAATGTTGCGACTTCGATGAGGGGAAATCCGAGTCGGTCAAGGCGGTATACTATTTCCTTTTCTTTTTTTTCAATCGTGCGGGCGGAATCCTCTTCTACGGCCAGTCCCTGGATGCGGATTTTGGTTCCATCGTTGAGCTCGATGAATCCGTACAATGAGATTTGGGCCGTGCGTTGAAATCCCGAGGTGTTGCTTCCATCGATCACCGTTTTTCGCATCACCAAAACATTATCCACGAGCGTGGAGTGACAGAGCAGCGAAACCTCGACCGCGGTTCGTAGGGCTTCTTCATCCATCGCGTGGATGGGTTCCTCATCTATTTCGACAAGCGAGGTGTTTTCGTGATATCCTTGGTACACGTAGGAGTATTTTCGTTTGGCGATTTCCAATGCCGCGGGATCGAATTCTCCTAATTCACTGGCTACTGCATGCAATCTCCGGTGAAACGTAAAATCAGGTGTGTCTTCCCTCAATGTCGTGGGCGTGCGCGAGAATAGTTTTCCCGTGTCGAGTTGTTGGTGCACTTCTAACCCGCAGGTGACCAAAAAATTTCGGTGAGGGGTTTCCGTTGCGCCGGACATATACTCTTTTTCCCTAAAATTCAGGCTTTAAATGGATGCCCTTTCACCGGTGATGGAAAAGCGCGGCGACGAGTCGCCGGGGTTTTGGAATGGGAAACGTGTGCGAGACTAAGTATTCTTCCGCGAGCACCAGTCCTAGCAATAACAGGGTTCCTGATACCATGAATAACATGGGAATGCCGGATAATTGAACAATGATTCCGCTCGCGATGAATCCCGCGAAGGCGCCGACCTTGGATATGGCGATTTGGCTTCCCAAAAAGGTTCCCTCCCGTTTCATTTTTTCCGCGATTCCGGACAATAACGAAATGCTTGAGATTCCCAGCATGCTGGTCCCGCATCCGTATAGGAACAAAAATAACAAAATCAAATCAAAACGGGTTGTGAAAGACAGGGCAAGCATCGCGACTCCACAAAAAGCGGTTCCTACGATCATGACTTTTCGGCTTCCCCACGCATCCGTGAGTCTTCCGGCGAGGAACTGCAACACTTGTGGGATTTCTTTAACGAATAGGGCCAATCCCACGGCTTCGATTCCCAATCCCAATTCATTCACAATGAACAGGGGAAGAAAAACGAAAAACACCGGTATCGTGAATTGGTGCGCAATCACCAAAATGCTCAATCCCCGAAAAGGCTTGATTTGGAGGAATTTTTTGAGGGTAGGAATGGGGTTGAAGGCGAGTTTTTCGAGCGGGGGCTTGGGATGGACCGTGTGTTTTTGGAAATAATACCATATCCCACACAATCCCAATACCAGCGCTCCCAAATAGAACGGGGAAACCAATCCATAGTGATTTGCCACGATTCCTCCGATGAGGGGTCCGACCACGTGCCCGATTTTGGCGATGGATAAGCTGGTTCCTATTTGCGTGTTTTTCTTTTTTGATTTTTTTTCGGAAACGATATCTTCGAGCTTGGCGATGGCCACCAGCGCCACCGCAATGTATCCCAATGATTCGATGATGCGCGTGAAAAACAACACGAAGGGATTCGTGAAGAGCGCATACAAAATATACGCGATGATTTCTAGGAGTATCCCGCCCAAGATGAGGGGTCTTCTTCCCCAATTGTCCGAGATTCCTCCAACCAAGGGAGCAAAGTAGATCATTGCGAGCGAGAACGAAGACAAGATGAGGGTCAGCCAAATGGGCTCATACCCTTTTTGGGACAAATACAACGAGAACACGGGGTCAACGAAGACAACTGCCATCGAAAAAATGGCGTAAACCACTGTAACACGCGTATAGGGGTCCATGCCACACCCACAAAAGCCCCTTTTTTAAGGGCCGCACCCTGCGGCCGCCCGGAAGTTTGGGTACCAATTTTAATGAATTGGTACCCATACGTTTTGATCAACCTTTTTCTAAAAGGTTGGGGGGATCGCCGTAGCGCCGTTTTCGACCGGCGGCCCCGAGATTAAGGGTATCGTTAAAACGATACCCTAGATCCATATTTTGATCAACCTTTTTCTAAAAGGTTGGGGGGATCG
>CAYJRE010000044.1:0-4999 GCA_964372665.1 uncultured archaeon
AAATCTGGGCATACCTATAAATACTATCTGATTCTGTTCGATTAAAGGCAATTCGAATTGCCGTGAGGAGAGATGAAAAATGATTACGATTAAAGGGATGCGAACGCCGTTCCTCGCGCTGGCGATTCTCGTTGTGGCGGTGGCTCCACTCGTGTATGGCCACTTCTTCAATGGTTTCAACACGCCGTGGTTGGTGCGAAATTATGACAATAATACGATCTATTCTGGGTTTTTGCGTGCGTATGGTGACACGAATGATTCCCTGTGCAACGATTCTGATAACGGAATCAAACCCGACATCAATGGAACCGTCACATGGTTTGACCCATTTGACGGTAATTATTACACGAGAAAGGATTACTGCATAAATGCTGGATCGGTTCTCGAAATTGGGTGTGTCAAAAATTTTAGTGTGAATGGACAACCGCTATCCAATATCGTGGCTGGCGTCAGAGTGGACTGCAACGCCAACGGTTTCACGAGCTGCAACCCGGTATTAAGAAGGTGTGTGTGACATGCTGGACAAAAACACCAAACTAATCATCGTGTTGGTGGTAGTACTCGTAGCCGTCTGGCTCGTGGTGGGGAACACTACCCCCACCACGGGAAAAGTCACTAGAACAGCGGCGAATACGGAGAAATCTGAGACAGCCGTGGGCCCGAAGGCTCCCATTCCGACCCCCTTGCCAACCAGTCCTCCAATCAGCAATATCGACAAAACGGACCTCACCCAAAAACCGGATTGGGTCAATATCGATGATACGCCATTCACGGAACCAAACGTTGGAATCCAGGAATCAGGATTGACAGAACCCTGACAGAAAACCCATAGAGTTTTCTGTCTATTCTTTTTTTCTTGAAGGATTCTTCGGTCTAGGAAACATTCCCGACTAAGGCGACACGACTTGTTGAAATAATGGCGTGCCAAAAACATTAGCCACAACCACCAAATAACCCGTGAAAACGAGTATCCCAAGAATAACGAGGATCAATCCAAAGAAAAAATTAATCATTTTCAAATGCGGGGAAAGCCACGCAATCACTCCTTGCGCGCGCGAAATGAAGATGCCCGCCAACAGGAAAGGGATGCCCAACCCCAATGAATACGAAAGCATCATGGGGAACGCAACCGTTGGTTGCGTGGCCGCGAGCGTCAATACGGCACCCAACACCGCTCCCACGCAGGGGGTCCACCCCACCGCGAACGCGGCACCGAATAGGAATGCCGTAACAAACATGTAGCGCGTTTGAGAAACCTTGAATTTGTATTCGCGTTCAAGTGCGGGAATTTTGAGTATGCCCATCATCACTAATCCAAAAAAAACAATGATGATGCCCCCGATATACCCCAAATAATTCCGGACATCATACGCATAATTTTCCAATACGGATTGCAATAGCACCCCCAAAATGGAAAAAACGAGCGAGAAGCCCAAAACGAAGAACAGGGATGCCAAAACGATTTTGATTCGGTCATCCGACGAAAAATCTTTTCCTTTCTGGATGGAGGTTCCCGCGATGAAGGTGAGAAAGGCAGGAATCAATGGCAACACGCAGGGGGACAAGAACGAGATGATGCCCGCAACGAACGCCAAGGGAATCGTGATGTCAGCCATGCCATGCAGCCCATTTTCCTTTTTTTTTAGGCGAAGGGGGTCAACTTCTCCACTACTTGTTGTTCCGACCACGATTCCTGGGATTTTAACTGAATCGTTTCATCCGGACCAATCACGACGTGCGTATGCTGGTACGTGATGTTAAATTTCTGTGCGAGCGCTTGCTCGTCCGCATCGGTTTCGGAATCCTTGTAGTTCACGCGGAACGCCACGAGCGTATCGCTCGATATTTGGGGGATACCGGCTTCCAATGCCGGAGCCTGGGCCTGACAAATGGGGCACCAGTTGGCATAAAACTCCAAAAATATGGTTTTCCCTTCGGACTTGGCTTTAGTATAGGCAGCCAAGGTAAAAGGAACATACGCTACATTCCCGGTTGTCCCGGCAGGCGGGAGTTGCGCGGTGTCAATCATTTTCCCATCCGGACCAATCATGGTGCCATCGGGTTTTATCATCGTCCCGTCTGGTTTAATCATAGTTCCGTCGGGCTTAACCATGGTGCCATCCGGCTTGACCATCGTTCCGTCCGCTTTGACAATCGTCCCGTCTTCCTTCGTCATGCTCCCGTCCGCATTTTTGGTGGGCGGGGCAACGCTATTCACGCACCCCAACGTGACCAAAAGCAAAAATATCCCTAAAACCGCGATGATTCGTTGCATGAAAAAACCCCGTTCATTGTGACAGAGGGCACTATTCCCGACGAGTATAAATGGTTTTTCCCAACTCACTGAAACTCCCACGCCCGAAGCCCCTGCCTTGAAGGCAGGGGTAAAGGCGTCGCAATGATTATTGCGTTTTTTTAAAGCAATCCTGGAAGAAGCCCACGCCTTTAGGCGTGGGAGTTTCACGGCAGAAAAATAGAAAAAAGAGAGGAATCGTCGTTAAGAGACCCAAACCGGGTCGGGAAGGATTATCTGGGATCCGGCTCACTCCTTCCATGCGGTATAGGATAGCACGATCAACGCGCACGTTTCGATGAGTTTTAGTACGAAAACCTGGGTCGCGAGCATTTTCACATAAATTTCTCCACTCGTGAAATGCAAAAACAACCCGGCCGCGTTCTGCAAAAGCAGAAGCCCCGCAAACACGCAAAGACCCAGCCCCACCCCGGACTTTAACACTCGATAGTTTGGAATGTAGACCGATAACAAATAGGCGGTGAGCAGGGCGTTCAACCCTTCTAAATAGATCGTGAGCATCATGAATTCTTCCATATCATTCTTCCTCCTTTCTCTCAATTATAAGGATTTTCCCATTTCACCCAATAGGTGTTCGAATGCCGCACGCTGATCCGGGGTAAACGTGGCCGCGTAAACCGCTCCATATTCATTCCCTTTTTTGACTACCAAATTTTGCTTCTGCATTTTTTCCAAATGGTACAAGGCCGTCTTATAGTCGATGTCCAGAATTTTGGCCACCATAAGAGGATTCAGCGGTTTCTCCAGCAGCGCTTTCAATATTCTCGCCCGCATGATGCCTCCCCGACTGGCCATCAATGCATAGCGCAACGCTCGGAAAAAAACACGGTCCTGATGTTGTTCACCATTCATGTTTCCACCCGTATTGCCCGCGAAAAGGCCGCGCTAGCGAAGAAGAAACCACTAACTATAAATACTCAATTCTAGTTCCAGCTTATTTATGGTTGCGAAACCTAAACCCTTGGGCATGCCCCTGGTTATTTTGCTGCTTATCGCCGGAATCTTGGGATTTGGTTTAGGGGTTATTGTCGTCAGCGGCCAAGTGAGCGGAATTTCGAACGTGAATCATCCCTTCTTAGACGCGGGTGGTCAACAAGAATTAACCGGTGTCGTTCCTAGTTGCGAAACCATTATCGGTGCAGCTGGCGCATGGTTTGGACTGAACGATTGCCAAACCGCCAACACCGGCGGAGCATTTTCGCTCAACAGCTTCCCGCCACAGGGAAACCCAGACCAATTCGTCCCCTATGCTGCGGTCGCGAGTTACGCGATTAGCACCCCAAGTCAACCGGTCGACAATACCCCTCCCGCTTCGGTGCCCATTTCCCAAATCATCGGCGAAGGACAAGGAGCCGCACCCGACAACGTGGTGATTCGCTGGAACAATCCCAGTCCGCCCGACCCCACGATTTCCCATTACGTGATTTACATGAGCCAGCAACCATTCGACAATACCAATTACCAATCCCTCGCCTCCCCTGTTGGCACCGTATCGAGCGAGGGGCGCGAATTCCAATACACCGGGTTTTCCACTTCTAACCTATTGTATTTCTCGATCCAGGCCGTGGACAAGGCCGGAAACAAATCCACTCTTCTCCCCGGCAACGCTGGAACACCCGGACAAATCCATGCACTGGTAGCATGGGATGATGATGTGGGCGTTGTCACAAAATGTGCCCCGAACGCCAATTGCTCCTTTACAAATATTTGTCCACCCACTTCGGACACCATCCAAGTTCAATGCCCTGCCAACACGATTCCTATGAATTGTTGGCACAGCTACCAAAGAACCCCGACCGGCAGCAACAATTTACCACCCATCTTCCGCATCCAACCCCGCTACACCGAGCTGGGGGATTCATTCAATGGGTGCGAATTAATGTACGATTACCAATCTATAGGGACCAGTTGTTTTTTCAACAATGGTAATCACATGTTCAATTTAGGTGTTACCTGCGCGTACGTGTATCCATGAGCGCTGACCTTTGAGCTGAACCTTCGAAAAGAGAATTTTTTCCATGGTTTCGTGCGTGTCTGTTTGCTCCATTTTTGGAAGAACGCATTTATATACTTCCAATTTTACCCTCTGCCATGGATGTCAGCCAGCGTCTCTTGGGCGCATTTGGTTTCTTGCTTATTTTGGGTGTAACATACGCCGTTTTCTTTTCTTCTCCAATAACTTTTTCGAACCCCACACTGACCACGAGTACGGCGATCCAATCGTTCGTTGTATCCCATAGTTCCTGCATGAATCCATCCGCTTAAAGATGCCTATCCTTCCAACACGTGCTTCATCACTTTCTGTTGGACTTTGGACAAGGGTCTTTTTTCCATTTCTTCACGCGAAGCCCATTCAAGGGAACGTTCGTCCATTGGTCGAGCGTAAAAAACGTGCACGTTCTGTGTAAAGTGCGAATACGCATGTGAAACCACTCCGTTGTTTTGTCCAAGCTTTACTCCAACCCCCCTTTCCCTAAACTTGGCTTCAATTTCTTCCACTGAATCACGTAGGGGAGAGAATTCAACCATGGGAAATTCCCACATCCCATGCAATAGTTTTTCGGTACGCTGGTACAATGCGTATTTGCCATCTTTTTCAAGTATGAGCATGGCAAAATGTTTAACGGGGACTTTCCCTTTTTTGGTTTTAACGGGAAAAGCGGATTGTTTTTCGTGCAAAAAAGC
>CAYJRE010000045.1:0-4090 GCA_964372665.1 uncultured archaeon
CCAAACGGTGCTTTATGCGTGCTCCCCACCAAATTTATTTGGTGATTTTTGCTTCGTTTTGTTTCAGGAGGCTGTTGCCATCATTAATAGCCCGATTCCGGTTACGATGACGATTAGTAGGAAGCATAGGATGAGGATGACCGGTCCGTGGTCAACTCCCATGTAAAAGTATGTTTGGTTGTGGGGTCCGTTACTCATTTGTTTTTTCCTCCATGGTGGTGAATAGTTTTTCTTTCTGGTTGACATTCATGCTTTTCATTCCTTCGGCTAGTTTTGCCATGACGCTTCGAATCGAATGTAGCTCGTTCTTGATAACAGTATTTTCCTCTTCTATTTGTTGGAATTGATTTCGATGCTTGATGGCATCCGCCTCCGTTAAGGGGTTTCCGCAGTTCAGGCAGAGGGTGGAATAGTGTGGATTGATCTTTTGACAATAGGCGCATATTTTAGGACTTATTTTAGGCAGCGTATTTTCGGTTTCTTTCATTCCAAATACGCGTCGAACTTCATTTCGCACATCCGTATCGGCTAAATGGTCGTATACGGCGCTCATGACTTGCCCGCTGACTCCATAAAACGCCGATGCTTCTCGCTGACGCATCCCTTTTCGGCGGCGATCTGTGATCGAGCTGTGGCGGAATAAATGGGGGTGAATGTCTTTGGAAATTCCTGCTTTTTTGCATGCTTTTTTGAGGATGGTTCGAAAGGAGCTGTATCCTAATCTTTTTCCTTGGTTGTAGTTGGAGGTGATAACGAATAGCCAGTCATTAGGGTCTTGGGTTGGATGGCTGTCCATCCATTGGCGGATGAAGGGGGCGCCGGAAATGGAGAGTACGTTTCGGTCTCCAGTCTTTCCTCGGACGGAAATGTACACTTCACGGCCTTCAAACGTGATATTTCGGCAGCGTAACGTTCCCAACTCTCCGACACGCAGTCCTTCCCATAGTAAAGCGAACATGCATTTGTGCATGGGGTGGGAGGTGGACTCTAAAAGTCGTGCCATTTCTTCTTCAGTGATCAAATCCTCTTTTTTGATGTGCGAAAAGCATCGTTCCCGGATTTTGAGCCACGAAATGCACGCAGGATAGTCTTCTCCTCCGTTCAAGAAGCGTAAAAAGCGTTTGAATGCTTTCAAGTGATAATTTTGAGTGGTTAATGACCAGGTAGGTTCCCGACGAACACGGGCGACTAACTCCTGAATATCTTCCTTGGTTAGCTCACCAAAATTTTTCTCCGCAAGCATTTCGCCAATTTTACCTAAGAGACCAAAGATGCGGGCACGGCGAGCCAAACTCAAGCTGGCATCCATTTCAATTTGCTGAAAGAATTGATAGAGAAAGGCACGATTTTTCTCACACAACTGATAGGGTGCTTGACTATTTTTGATGGGGGAATACGGAAATTTATCCGGAAACGTTCGACTCAGTACATGTTGGTAGCGTCGCCCATAGTGGTGTAAGCTTTCATCGTTTTTTTCGTATTGGAGCATCTCATAGGTCATTTGTCATCCCGTATCCTATAAAGGGCATGGGGGATTCTACTCCTGCGTGATACGCCCCGTGAAGGATTTGAACCTTCGACCTATCGGTTAACAGCCGAGCGCTCTACCACTGAGCTAACGGGGCAATTGCAGAATCGGGAAATGAAAGCGTTATAAATCAACTTTTCTTTCCACCGAAAGTGGGCCCCCGGTAGCCGTAACGAATCGTTTTTTCGATGGATGCGAAAGGGTTTCTCGCTTCCGTTTCCCGGAAAGCATTATCCTAACAGCCTACCGTTGCATCCTTCCGGACCTGGCGGGGTTCAACTCTTAGGGCAATCATTCCCGGACAGAAGGTCTACGATTCTCTTTCACGTCGAGAAAACAAGACGTCCTTCTCTCCCGGGTTTCAGTGCACGCGTGAAGCCGGTTTCGCGCCAAGGAGGACGGCTACCCCTCCCACCTAGCCCGAGAAAATAGGGTCCGATAAAGGTTAAAAGACCAGGATGCGAAAGGGTGGATTAGGCTACCAAAATGGACGATAAAATGACAATTCCTATGCCAAAAAAAATAATAAATGCTACGATGCATTGCCAAAAAGGAAAATGAATTTTCCACTTTTTTTCTGCAAATTCGTCGACGAATGGATATTTGCTCACGGCTGCGGCAACAAATGAAAGTCCCGCAATTGCAATTACCCAATTTTCAAATCCAAACGCAATCCCGCCGATAATGCCCAGCGCTCCTAAATAAAACAAATAAGTGGCTGCGATAAGGCGAGTGGCATTCAAAACGAATGCTCTCAATTGTTGCAGAGTGAAACTCCCACGCCTAAAGGCGTGGGCTTCTTCCGGGATTGCTTTGAAAAAACGCAATAATCATTGCGACGCCTTTACCCCTGCCTTCAAGGCAGGGGCTTCGGGCGTGGGAGTTTCAGTGATGTGTTTGCCCATGCAGCGAGTTCATTGTTTCAGTCTATAAAAACAAAAAAGGTTATTCGTTAACCCCTTTTTTCTTCTACATGCGAAATTAATGCCCATTTAACGATTCTTTGGTTATTTTTTCGTTGTGTGCATGAAAAACAACCAAATTATGCCTTCATTCGCCCATAATTATTTTTCAAATCTAAACAAACCGTTAATCGCTCCCCGTTTGTAAAAGAAAAGGTATTTTAAGTCCGGAATCGTGTAGAGTCCCATCCAAAAAAATTGGCATAGCCAATTGTTCAGGGGGAATGAGCAAATGCAATCTGTTATTTCGAGTGCGACAGCGCACGCTCCCAAAACCGAAGAAAAGTTTGAGGAGTTTGGGCAGCCGAAGATTATGGTTATTGGGGCCGGAGGCGCCGGGTGTAACGCGGTGAACCGCTTGGCCCACATGGGTATCGCGGGAGCCCAATTAGTGGCCGTGAATACGGACAAGCAACACTTGTCCATTATTGATGATAACATCACCAAAATTCTGATTGGTAAGTCTGTTACGCGTGGTTTAGGAGCGGGGGGTTATCCGGAAATCGGGGCCAAGGCCGCGGAAGTCTCTCGGCAAGCGTTGGAGGAAGTATTAGCGGGCGTGGATATGCTTTTCATCAGCGCGGGAATGGGGGGAGGAACCGGAACCGGCTCCGCACCCATTATTGCGCAGATTGCCAAAGAGCAGGGAGCTATTGTCATTTCGATGGTCACGTACCCGTTCGCGTTGGAAAAGGCGCGTACGTTGAAAGCCGAAGATGGTATTGAATCCCTGCGAAAGGTTTCCGATACCGTCGTGGTGATTGACAACAATCGTCTCGTGGAGTTGGTTCCCAATTTGCCCATCCAGGATGCGTTCAAGGTCGCGGATGAACTGGTTGCACGAACCGTTCGGGGAATCACCGAAACGATTACGCAGCCTTCGCTGATTAATTTGGATTATGCGGATGTTCGCGCCGTGATGGTGGGAACCGGATTATCCATGATTGCCGTGGGAGAATCCAAGGGCGTGGATAAAGTGAATGAGGTCGTGGAGGACACGCTCAAGAACTCCTTGTTGGACGTGGACATTTCCGGTGCGAAAGGTGCGCTGATTCACATCACGGGTGGAGCCGAATTGACTCTCGGAGAAGCCAATGCGATTGGCACCATGCTCACCGAGCAATTGGACCAGAAAGCCGTCGTGATTTGGGGAGCGAGAGTGGACCCCACCTACGAGAACAAAATAGAAGTCATCACCATCTTCACCGGTGTAAAAAGTCCGTTCATCAAGTCCGGACACGACGATGCCCGAAGCCGGGGTAGAACCGCCCAGAGCGAATACGGAATCAATTATCTCATGTAATGGGTTGGGGGTCAACCCCTTCCCTTTTTATTTTCTTTTTTTTATTTCATTTCATGGTTTGGGTCGATTACATCCCATTTATCGTTTTAGTGATGATACTTTACGATTGGCTGATTCATTTGGTTTATTTTTTGGGTAAAGAAAAGTTTCTTCTGGATCGGAAAATCAATTTCTGGCCCGAATGGTTTGAAAAAAATACCAAACCTTTTGGGTACTGTATTGGGGTTTAGCCTTTGTATTACTTTCGATACATATTTTTCGCTAACTCTGATTCACGATGAGCAACGGTGCCGCATT
>CAYJRE010000046.1:0-4025 GCA_964372665.1 uncultured archaeon
TGCATCATCGGCACCAAAAACGCAACCCAACTGTTGAAAAATGGGGATTTGGTCGAAGTCGACGCGACCAAAGGAATTGTGCACATTCTTGGACACTCGTCGCCCCATTTCCTTTTCTATTCCCGCGATTTTTGCCTGGCCGCGATTCAAATTGCCACGACGTGCGAAACCGCGCATAAACCGTGGTTTGTGGACCCGTTTCCTTTTCATCCTTATATCGTGGGCGAGCGCGCCGAGGGAACCGTTCACATGTATTACAATACTGAGGCATGGAAATGGTTGTTGGAGCAACTCAAGAAACAGGTGAAAAAGGACAAATCCTATTTAGAAAAAATCGAAAAGAACATCGTAAACGGAATAGCGTATATTCAACCCATTTATGAGCAGGAACGCGCCCTCGAATTGAACGAGCTCCAAAAATTCATGGATTCATACATCAAAGCCTATCCCTGGATCGAGGCCATGTGGGTCTTATACCGCGCCACGCCCGAAGAATTGGGAGCGGATAATTCAAACATCCAGAAATTACGCGTTCGAACCGACAAGCTCTCGGCCGGAATGGATACGGTCATTCGAAAATCCTTGCAGAAAATTTATCCCGAATTGGGAAAACTTTCGTCCATGTTGACAGTAGGGGAAGTCCGTTCGGGAAAAATCCCCTCCCAAAAAGAATTGGAAAAACGAAACAAGGGATATTACCAAGTCGACAATGAATTATGGGTCGGCGCTACACGCAAAGAGGTAGAAAAAAAGTTTGGCATCCGCTTGGAGCGCGTGGAAGCACCCCGCGAAATCAAGGAAATAAAGGGAGACCCCGCGAGTCCCGGAAAAGCAACAGGAAAAGTGTGCCGCGTCATGGGGCACGACGATTTCGGCAAAATAAAGAAGGGAGAAATACTGGTTTCTCCCATGACGATGCCTGATTTTTTGCACGAAATGAAAAAAGCGGCAGCCATCATTACCGATGAAGGCGGACTCATGAGTCATGCTGCAATAACCGCGCGAGAAATGAAAATCCCGTGCATTGTGGGAACAAAAATCGCGACAGCGGCGCTGAATGATGGTGATGGAGTAGAAGTGGATGCTGATAATGGCATTGTTCGCATTTTGGATAATTCTACCATGGTGGATACAATCGACCTTTCGCAATACCAATTATTCGACGAAGGGGGGAGGGCGGTTTACGCCTTGGCTCTCTATGCGATCGTTCATGAATATGGGGATAACCACGCCACGTGGCCGCTCAATATGGGGGCCGTGACCAATACTAAAAACCACATAGGAAAATTTTACACTTTTGCCAAAGACAACCAAATACACGAATGGCATTTGGAGAGATTCATGAAAAATAAGGGATTGTTGCAGGAACTGGAAGATCACATCACCCGCGTCAAAACGGAAACCGTGAAAAAACTTCAGGAACAAAATCCACGAAAACTAAGTAATCATCAACTGAACTTTGTTACTCAATATTTTTTCAACCAATTTGTTGAAATTCTTCGCGCAGCTGGCACTTTGCGAAGCGTCGACCACGCCATTCTTCCCAAACTACGAGAAGTATTTCAAAACAGACCCCACATCAACACGTGCATTCAACTTGCATCGATTGCGGAAAGGCCCAGTTTTGTGCAACAAGAAGAAAATGCTCTTTTGGAAGCGGCGATAACATTGAAAAAAAGCAACACCCCTCTTGATTCAGCGGAAGCGCAAACCCTTATACAAAATATTTGTGATCGGTATTGCTGGTCCTCCCTCGGGTATTTCAATGAAAAACCCCGCACGAAAGAAGACTATTTGGAAACGATTCGTGAATATTTGACTAAAAGCCCATTTCAAATCAAGCAAAAGAAGGAAGAGAAAAACGCGAAGGACCGGAAGGAAAAGACAGCATTACTCTCTGGTTTGGACAAACAAGGCAAAATCCTTGTGCACATCGCTTCCTCTTCCGCCTACTTGAAAGATTATTACAAATCATCCTTTAATGAAATGCAATATTATGCCGAACCTTATTTCGAAGAGATCACAAAGAGGCTAAAAAAACCGATTAGCTTCGTAAAGGACCTCCTTCCGAATGAAATTGAAGACCTTCTCGCGGGAAAAGAAATAGATGAAGAAAAAATAAAGCAGCGGGTAATTCACAATGTGACTATCGGATTTGAAGGTAAACACCTTATTCTTTCGGGAAAAGAGGCGAAAGCCTACGAAGAAAAATACTTGATGATAAAAGATACCAATGAGAAAGAGTTCAAAGGAAGGTCGGCCTCTCCAGGGTATGGAAGAGGAAAGGTCAAAGTAATTCTCAGCCCAGCGGATTTTTCCAAAATGAAAAAAGGAGATATCATAGTCGCAAGAAACACGAGCCCTGATTTCGTTCCCATCATGAAAAAGGCCGCGGCTATAATTGCCGAAGAAGGAGGATTGACCACTCACGTTTCAGTCGTGAGCCGAGAAATGGGAATCCCGTGCGTTGTTGGTATTGTGAATGCGACTGCTTTGTTGAGAGATAATGATCTCGTCGAAGTCGACGCCAATACCGGAATCGTCCGTATTTTGTCCCGAAAGTGAGCCATTTTCATTATTGTCGAAAATCACTATACGCTACCCCCATTTTCAGTTTAATGATTTTTATAATAAACAATAAATAGTATTATTGATTATCGTAATAAACACATTTATAAACTGTTTGGGGGTCCTTTGGTGGATGCTTTCCAAACCCCTCCTCCGTGCCATTGTCGAAGAGCAGCATGAAAGTCTGCCATTGGGAAAGTCGTCCATTCCACGGACCATTTTGCCTTTCATCCAGTCTTACCGGGGCAACGCGGCTCTGGTCATCAAGGGGGTTCGCCGGTGCGGAAAGAGCACCTTGCTCCAACAACTCATCCAGACAAAGTATCCCGCGGATTATTTTTACTTCAATTTTGATGATGAGCGATTGGGGGGATTTACCGCGGAGGATTTTCAAGGGTTGATGGAACTGGGCATCGAGCGATTCGGCGAAAAAAAGAATCTATTCTTTGACGAGATTCAGAACGTTCGCGGATGGGAACTATTCATTAACCGGGTGCTCCGCGAAGGGCACTCTGTATTCATCACCGGAAGCAATGCCGACCTACTGAGCCAGGAATTGGGAACGCACTTGACCGGAAGGCATGTGGACCTCGAACTCTATCCCTTTTCGTTCGCCGAGTTTCTGCATGCCAAAGGCATTCCACTTCCTCCCCCGAATGTCTACACCACGAGTAAAAAAGCCGTCCTTTCCGCCCAGTTCAGGGAATACCTGATTGCGGGGGGGATGCCCGAAGCGGTCGTGCTGTTCAATGATTACACCCTGTTGCAAATCGTGAATGATGTTCTGCAAAAAGACGTGGTTTCCCGTTATCAAATCCGAAAACCCATCGAGCTCAAATCGGTCGCGAGATTATTGATCGCAAACGTTTCCAATCTGATTACCTATAGATCCCTTTCACGCAATTTCGGAATCAACAACAACACCATACAAAAGTACATCGACTACCTCGAACAGACGTATCTCTTTTTCACGGTGAAACGATTTGATAGGAAAATAAAACGGTTGGACAAAAACCCAAAAAAGATTTATTGCGTGGATAACGGGATCGTGACCAAGAATATGCCCAACATCATCGAAAACAAGGGATCCTTGCTGGAAAACACGGTAGCCATCCACCTAAAGCGCACTGGAAAGGAATTCTATTATTACGTAGGAAAATCAGGTAATAACGAAACAGACTTTGTTATTCCGGCCGAAAGGATGGCTATCCAGGTATGCTATGATCTCAATGAAGAAAACAAGAAGCGCGAAACGAAAGCACTATTAGAATCCATGAACGAAATGGAATCAACTGCCGGCATCATCCTGACCATGGAACAAGAAGACGAAATAGAAATAAACAAAAAAAGAATAATAGTAAAACCGGTTTGGCAGTGGTTATTGGAAAACGAAACAGCTTATCCTGCCCGCAATCCCACACGGAGCCCAAAATCATGAACGAATTACAAACCAACGT
>CAYJRE010000047.1:0-3883 GCA_964372665.1 uncultured archaeon
TCTCCAACGCCATTTCAAAAGAAGCTCACGCCTTTAGGCGTGGGAGTGTCACCGAAACGGGTGTGGAAGGATTGCAATCCTCAAAATTGTTGGTCCCCGCGACTGCGGCGACGGCCGAAAACAATTCCGGTTTTTCGCACGCGAGACGATGCGTTAACATTCCCCCGTTCGACATCCCGGTGGCGAAAACCGCGCCGATGGTGGCTTTTTTTTGGAGGTCGGAGATCACGGATTCGACGAATCCGATGTCATCGCTTTGGCTTTCGACCGCGTACCCGCAGCAGTTTCCCGCGTTCCATGTGGCGAATTTTCCGGACGAGAACCGGCTCGCTCCGTTGGGGAAGGCGACGAGGAAACCTTCCTCATCCGATTTCTCGCGCCAAAAATAATTTTCCGACATGTTTTGGGCGGAACCCGTTCCTCCATGGAACGCCAATACGAGCGGGGTCGGTTTTCCATCATAGGTCGGGGGAACATGAACCAAGTAAAATCGGGGAATTCCATCATGGACCAATTCAAAGGAATAATCGCCGAGGGCAAGGCTATCCGTGGCGGGTGTATTGTTCGTTTTCCCCGCACAGCCGAGGAAAAGGGTCACCCAAAGGACTGCGAACAAGACGAAAGGAGCCTTTTCCCTCATACTCTCGGAATGGGGTTAGTCCGTCCGTGCTTATATGGCTTGCGGAAGGGCGTTTCGCAGGGCCGAACAAAATCGTTTGAGAGTGGAGTCATTCCGTTTCCATTTTTGGTTGGCGAAATCAATCAATGTATGGACATATTTTTCGTCCACCATTATTTTACCTTTCTCTATCACGGGCACGCTCATGCTCTGCGTGCCGAACACCTCGATGAGGAACTTTCCTTCTTCGAAATAGTGGATCCCGTAGCGCTTGATTCCGCATGCTTGGCAGATGCGGAATATTTTTTTGGCGTTTTCCGTCGTGTTCGTACCGATCACGAAAACGAACGGGTCTTGCCGTAGCCACAGGTTTTTTTTGCCCTCGTAGTTTTGGATGGCGTTCCACGCTTCCTTTTTTCTCACGATGCGGTGCCATTTCCGGTAGAACGCGTTTTCGCGTTTGGCCTCATCCAATTCCAATTCCATCAATGTGATGCGTCCCGAGCACGTGGACGTAGTGAAATAGTTTTTTGTTTTAGCGACGAATTTTGAAATGGGGATCATCAAGGGGTCAATTTTTTTCTCGTTGATCGCCTTTTGTAAACTTTCTGAATGGTGTTTTTTGTTCAGGTAAAAACGATCTTTGACATTAGCCGGCATATCTTGCTTTGCCCCCGTTTCCCTTTTTATGGCATAGCGGCGCTCTTTTTTGATTTCGTGATTGGGCCCTTTTTTCCAGGTAGAGAGGGGTTGCTTTTACAGCTAACTAAAACCTTACCTTTATTAACTAGAGAAGGGGTTGTTTTTGCTTGTTTGTGTAGGTGATAATCGAATGGGGAAGTGGATTTTACTGATTTTTGGTTTATTCCTGTTGAGTAACTTGGTGGTGGGTCAATCGTCGACGACGTGCCCTTCGAATGAACAATTGCAAGCAGAGATTTCCAAGTGCAAAGCGAGTGGTTTTGACTACGTCACTACTTCCGCTTCGGGGGTGGCGAGTCCATGCAAGTATGTTGAATGCGTTCCACTCAAAACCAGTTGCCCTTCCGAAAAAGAGTTGGAGGTTACACTCCTAAAGTGCAAGGAGATTGGGGCCGAGTACAAGTATTACACGGACGATTACCAGTGTACTCAAATAGCGTGCTTCAAGCCCAACGCCATTTGTCCAACCGTGGACGAGTTGAATGACCGGGCGAGCGCGTGTAAAACGAAAGGATTGGGGTACGAGTACACCAAAAACAGTAATGGGTGCGTGGAAGTAATTTGCACGAAGAGCACGTGTCTTTCCCCCGAAATCATCGAATCGAATATTAGACTGTGCGAGTCCCAAGGAGGAAAAGCCACTACCTATGACACGGGGGATGGATGTAAGGCGCATTATTGCACGATTCCCGGCAAGTGTCCATCCACCGCCCATTTGCAGGAACAAATAGCTAAGTGTTCGAAGGAAGGGGAAGAAGCCGTTACCTATGTGAAGGATGACGGCTGCAAGTACGTGTTTTGCAAAGGGCCCTCCAAACAGACCAGTTTTAGTTGCACCAAGACAAGTGATGAAAAAGGGTGCGTGAAAATCAAGTGCGAAGATGGATATTATTTCGATTCCTGCTTGCAAAAACAAGTATGTCAAGCATACGAATGCAAGACCTACATCGATGTCAAGGGATGCACCGTCAGAAGCTGCTCGGACGGGTATCAATCGACCGAGTGCCCAAAGGAAGAGATAACATGCAAATCCGTCAAGAATAAGGAAACGGGCTGCGAAGTCAAGGAATGCAGTAATGGGCAGCGTTACGAATATTGCCCTTCCAAGAAAGAGGAGGAGTGCACCCTCAAGACCAACGATAAAGGATGCCTCGTCAAAGTGTGTTACGACCCCGAAACCGGAAAAGAGCGGTTTTTTGCCCAGTCATGCCCCTCCCCCAAACAAGGAAGCGAAGTAGTATGCAAAGTGTATGAATCCAATCAAGGAAAAGTGAAAGAATGCGACAACGGTTTTAGGGTATCCTACGATGAGTTGCAGGGTTGCGTGGACGGCGACTCCGGAAACGGGGCGAAGTTCCGAAAGTGTGTGTACGGAAGCGATTCAGAATACGCGGCACAGTTTTCCTCGGATGGGGGCATGGTGGAATGCGTGATTGATTTTTCCACTCAGTATGAAATTTGCACGGATGGGGCCCAGAAAAGGGGGGGACAGTTGGCCGTGCCAGCGCCCGAACCAACCGCTTCGGAAACCCCTTCCACCAACCCATTGGATGCCCTCGCCAAATTCTTTGCCAGCATTTTTGGGGGAACACGGTAAAGAGATAGATTAGTAAAAGAAACAAAGACCTATCAAACGACTACTAGCAATGTTTTGCGAAGATTGCTGAATATTCTGTTTTTTTAATAAAGATTGTTTATCAGAAGTATCATGACCAACGAATCCCCGCACGCAAAGAGTCCGGTCTACTGGGACTATTGGTCGGAAATGGTGAAAGCCAGCGTTTACCGCGAGACAAGAGAATTGCCCGCCATCATTGAAGCGGCAGAGATTACAGGAAAGAATGTCATTGACGCAGGATGCGGCCCCGGCCGTTTGATTCTTCCTTTTTCCAATCTCGCGAAAACCATTACGGCAGTTGATGAGAACGATTGGGCCATTAAAGCGGTGCAGAAACTAATTAAGGAAAATAAATTACAGAATAAAGTGCAAGTCGTGCAAGCCCCACTCGTGAGTTTGCCTTTCGACGACGGGGTTTCCGAAAGCACGTATTGCATGTGGGTGATTCATTATGCCAAATCGCGCTGGGAAAAAATAGTGAAGGAACTCGTGCGCGTCACAATACCCGGAAATCCAGTGGTGGTTGGTTTTGGTTCCAGCGAAAAAGATTTGCCGCGGTTTGAAGAAATCACTAAAACAGACCGAGTTAAGTTATGCAAACAATTCGATGCCCATTTTCCGGATTGGTGCAAGGAACAAGGCTGGCAAATGGTAATCAAAAAAGTTCCCTTGGCATTCGAATTCAAGTCCCCGGAATGGGCGTTGGAGGTTTTTTCCAATACTTTTGTGACACGCGACGCCACAGACGTTCAACGAAAAGAAATGCTTACATTTTTAAGAAATCATACAAAAAAGGGGGGATGTGTGATTGAGCAAGAATTGCGATTATCTGTGATTCGCTCTCTAGGAGCAACGATTAAATAGCGTGTTGTTTTTTTTCCCGACATGGATATCTTGTCGGATTTTTTGCCTATTGTTATTCAGGGAATCACGATTCTCACTGA
>CAYJRE010000048.1:0-3020 GCA_964372665.1 uncultured archaeon
AATGAAAACTTCTCCCGCAAGGCAGCAGCAGACTATTCAAAAAATTAGGGGAAAAGCGCTAGAATCCTAAATCAGTGCGCGTATACTTTTTTCCCTTAGAAATGTTCTCTTCGAACTCTAATAATCGTTTGTAGAGGGAAGATTTTCGAAGCACGCGAAGCTCTTCCTGAATCTGCTCGAATTCGATGCGAGGAATAGTAATCGTGTCCATATAGCCTTACACCACCAACCCCTATTTATAGGTTTTCAGCATGCGAACGATTGCTTTATCAACGTCTGCTTCAACCGGACGAGACAGCGAATTACCTTCTTAGTGTCCTTCGTTTAGGATTACGCGCTCGTCTTCGTACGCAGGCTTTTTGCCAAAAGGATCGGCATGCGTTCCATGGGAAATTCTTCTCTTGCGTTCCTCTTTTCATTGTAGCAGCCATTTCCATGTTGGAATGGTTTTGATTCCCTCGATTTCTTCTTCCTGGTCATAGGTTAAGAACAGGGTATTCTTGACACCAAACTTTTTTTGGGCTTCGGCAAGGCCTTGAATTTCTCTTTTTTTGTTTTCAGCATTGACGAAATGACATACTTGTATCGCGGACTCGGACGTTATGAAATCGCATTCAAAACCATTCGTGTAATAATTAACGCTTTTTTCCCTGCGTATAAGTTCGATTAAGACAATATTTTCAAGTATCCGTCCCATATCAAAATCGGCCTTGGCAGTGTAGTACGCAGCAAACCCTTGATCCACCAAATAGGCCTTTTTTAGGTAAGATGATTCCTTTTTGAACGATTTCTTTTTGGCTGTTACGAAAAAACAAAAATAGGCATCCTCTAGCGCCTTCGTATATTTGAGTATGACGGATGTACTCGATTTGTACCCGTTGCTTTTGGCGAAATTGTTAAAACCGTTAATCGAATAATCGTGGGAATAGTTACGAATCAAATATTTCATGAGGAGACTCAATAGGGTCGTATTTTGGAATCGGTTGCGTTCAATTACATCGCGATACAGCATGCTTTTGAAATACTCATCGATGAAATCAATCTTTTTTTCCATGACGATTTCCGGAAATCCGCTGAGCCGAATATATTCGTCGAACAGTTTTCGAACGCCTTTTTTTGCGGGGGAATATTCCCAATTTTTGGATAATACGATTCCGTTGTAACGTACAAATTCCCTGAAGGAAAAAGGCAATACCTGTATGGAATAATCTCTCCCCCGCAGGGAAGTGGCTATTTCCCTGCTGAGCATTTTGGAATTGGATCCGGTAATGTATAACGAGTATCCCTCATCGTTCAAGCGGCGCACGAATTGCTCCCAGCCGTCCACGTTTTGTATCTCGTCCAAAAAAACAATGGGTTTTCGTTCCGGATACAGCTCAAGATAGGCATCCATGACAAGCCGTAATTGTTCTTTACGAATAGAGGATAATCGTTCATCTTCAAAATTAACGTACAACAAATCTTGAATCGACTTCCCCTGCTGGAGAAAATGGTGCATGATTTGGTACAAAAGATAAGTCTTTCCGCTGCGCCTCGGCCCTACGACCACAATCACCTTGTTTACGTGTTTAAAATGGGGGATTTCAATATCGCGCGCAAAGACCGTTGGCAAGGCTGTGGAGTGAAAGCGCCCATACCAATCCTTCAACGCATCCTTTACGAAAGAGTCATCCATCCCCCTATTCTACCCCCGACCATAATTTAAATCTTTCTTTTAAAAGAAAGATTAATGGCCTTTTTGTTCTTCCAAAAGAAAGATATTTGGGGGCTGCCTATCGTCTCATCGTCCGTCGCTTGGGATTCCGGGGGCCCAACCGCACGCGGGCTTTCCTTCTATCTTCTTGCAAGCGAATGTTTCTCTCCACCACACTTATCCTTTTTGCTTCATTCACTTTCCGCAATGCGGTTTTCCAAATGGGCAAAACTGGGAATTTTTTTCCGCGCAACTCAATTTGCATTTTTCCGTTTTCGATGGTGAGTTTGAATCCTTCCGTATATCCCGCGGGGCCTTTTCCTTTCACTTCGGCAAAATTGGTTCCGGTTAATGCATAGAACAGCGCTTCCACGTTTGAATCCCCGTGCGTGGCCATGATGTAGCGTGCGGGTTCTCCTTTCTGCAATGATTCGCGGTAAAAAGGAGAAATCCAATCCGCGAGCATTCCCCCTACGCGCTCTGCGGATGTTCCTCCTTTGAATCTCCCTTCCATCCAGCCCGTAAAATAGGCCATTTGCCCTTTCTTTTCATAGGTCTCGTGCATTTCGGGGGTTATCCTGAAAACCGCTCGTTCTTCGGGTTCCCCTTGCGCGGGGTTATGGAAGCTGAATCGGGCATCAATCCCTGTTCCTTCCTTGACTTTTCCTTTTTTGCTTCGAATTCCTTCCGCAATATTAAAAGCGGTTTCCTGCGTGCGAACGCGGGGGGAAGAAAACATGCGCGTACTTCCTCTTCGTGGACCTATTTTTTCTCCGCGGCGCCGGGCTTGCGCTTTCCCCTCATCCGTAAGTCCGGGATCAGGCCCTTTCCCTTTTTTCCCGTGACGGACAAACCACAATACGATTCGGCGGGCCATGCTTCACACTCCATTTTGGTACTTTTAACTTTTGCCCTCGCTTTTTGAAGGATGGCTATTTTTCAGTCTGGTAGTTTCCAAATGGCTTTTTTTATCTATAATGATGACTTGTCCATGGTTGGCTTTGACTTGAACTACCCATCCGTCTTGGAGTACTTTCGTGGCTTTTTTGGTGCCAATCACACAGGGTTTTCCGAGTTCCCGAGAAACAATCGCGGCATGGGAAGTGATGCCCCCTTCGTCAGTGACAATGGCAGCTGCTTTTTTCATGGCCATGACGTATTCCGGTCGCGTCATGGATGCCACTAAAATATCTCCTTCTTTTACTTTCTCCAATGAGTCGAGAGTTGTACAGACTTTTACTGGTCCTGTTGCTGTTCCAAGGGAAGCAGCCATTCCGGTCAAGTTTTCTATTTCATTTTCGTGTGAACGAAATTTCTTTTCAAACCC
>CAYJRE010000049.1:0-2993 GCA_964372665.1 uncultured archaeon
TTTTCAAAGCAATCCCGGAAGAAGCCCACGCCTTTAGGCGTGGGAGTTTCACCCTGTTCTTCCCGAAATATTCCATTCGTCCCTGTTGGATAGTATTCTCAATGATGTCCGCTGGGATTCGGCGCCGATAGGCTTGCATGAAAGCATGTTCTGTGATAATGATCACGTATTGCCCTTTCTGCACTGTCTCACCATATGCTGTTATAGAGCTATATAAAGATATCATTCAGATATCATCTTCGTTTGCCCGATGAATAATGGAATCGAAACAGCCTTAAATCTAGGGAAAATTTTTGGATGGCTTACGTATTCACGGCGTTGCTCGGTCTTCCGTCCAGAAAGTTCTGGATGTTGGAAACAAATATTTCTTCCCTGGCTTTTAGGGCTTCTTTCGTTCCGAACGATATTCGAGGGTATATGACCCCGTTTTGGTAGCCCGAGAATCGTTTCCACATTTCCTGCTTTTCGGGAGTGCTATCTCCGATTGTGGCCAAGTAAATGGATTTTTCCTGCAACCTTTTTTCTACCGCATCCATGTCCATTATTTTTATTCCCGCTGTTGAAATGAGGAACGCATTCTTTTTCAGTTTGGCAACCCTTTCCGCGTTCAGTATGTTTTCGGTTTCCTTGTTTTGAGCCACGTGCAATGATACAACATCGCTTTTTTTTAGCAATTCGTCTAAGTCGTTATACGTTATGCCCTTGTCTTCGTATTCTCTTTTTCGTGTGCGCGACCAATAAAGGACACGTGCTCCAAAACCGAGTGCTATTTCCGCTGCTCGCGAGCCGATGGTCCCCAACCCCACGATTCCAATCGTTTTTCCTTTGATTTCCTCCCCCATGAATCCTTTTTCGGAGTAGTTTCCTTCCCGTGACTGTTTTTTGGCTCTTCCGATTTCGCGCATGTGTTCGAGCAGGATGGCAAAAACGAATTCGGCCACCGCTTCCGTGCTGTATCCCGGCGTATTCGTTACGACAATACCTCTTTTGTTGGACAGTTTCAAATCGACAAAATCAAATGCGGTGGAAATAATCCCGATGTATTTCAGTTTTTGGGCTTTTTCCAATTCTTCTTTTCCCATTTTGGTTCCGATGCTGATGAGCAAGGCGTCCGCATCCGGCAAATGGGCATAGAGCTCGGAAGAGCCTTTCGGCAACTCAACCATCTTTTTTCCGAAAGACTTTATTTTTTCCCAGGAAGCAGGATCGAAACCGCTTGAGTCGATTCCAATGGTTACAATCTTTTCAAACATCATTTTGGGTTACTCTTTATTGGCTATTTCTTCTTTTAATCGTATCATGAGTTTCTCCAGCGGAATCCCATTTTCCTGTTTTCCTTCGCGTGTGCGGATGCTCACAGTGTGGTCTTTCTCTTCTTTTTCTCCCACGATAACCATGTAGGGCACTTTTTCCAATTGCGCGTTTCGGATGCGGTAGCTGAGCGTGTCATCGCTCGAGTCCAATTCGGCGCGAATGTTATTTTCTTTCAATTTTTGGTGCACTTTTTCCGCGTAATTTTTGTATTTCTCACTCAAGGGGAGCACTTTCGCTTGTATGGGCGCCAGCCACGTGGGAAATTTTCCCATGGTTTGTTCCAACAGGAACGCGATGAATCGTTCGTAGCTCCCAAATATGGCGCGGTGGATGACGATGGGTATTTGGGGTTTGTCGTGCTCATCGATGTAAAATAATCCCAATCGTTTGGGTACCATAATATCGACTTGCACGGTGGCAACCGAGTCTTCTTTCCCTTTCACGTTTTTGGCTTGGAAATCTATTTTGGGTCCGTAGAACGAGGCCTCGTCTTTCACTTCCACGTATTCTTTTTTCAGTCGTTTCATCGCATTTCGCAGTGCATTCGCTCCTACTTCCCACCGTTCTCGATCCCCCGCATACTTTTCGGGGTGCCCTTCAAAGTCCGGCAGGCTCAATCGGAACCAATAGTTTTTCATTCCCATGAGTTTGTATATGCGTTCGTTCATTTCAATAACCTTTACGATTTCGTCTTCTAGTTGTTTCGGCGTGCAATAGATGTGCACATCGTTTTGCGTGAACCCTCGTGCGCGGATGATGCCATACATGACTCCGCTCAACTCGTAGCGATAAACTGTCCCGGCTTCCGCCAAGCGCAGGGGCAATTGTTTGTAGCTCCGAATCAATTCCGCATAAATAGCGTGGTGGTGCGGGCAGTTCATGGGTCGCAGATAATAATCCTCCCCTTCTATTTCGATGGGCGCGTACATGGAATCCTTGTAATAGGGGATGTGCCCTGTTTTCTCGAACATTTTTCCCTTGATGATGTGGGGGGTGCGAACGTACGTGTAACCCTCTTTTTCTTCCTCTTCGCGCATGAACTCTTGTAACGTGTGAAACAATTGTTCCCCATTCGGCAGCCAGAGAGGCAACCCGACCCCCACGTCTTCGTTGAATGTGAATATTTTCATTTCCTTCCCTATTTTCCGGTGGTCGCGTTGTTCACGCTCTTCCAACAATTTCAAGTATTCGTCCATTTCTTTTTGGGTGGGGAACGAAATCCCATAAATGCGCTGTAATTGTTTGTTTTTCGAGTCGCCTTTCCAGTAAGCGCCCGAAACCCGCAGTAATTTCACTGCTCCTATTTTTCCCGTGGAAATGACGTGGGGTCCCGTGCACAAATCAGTAAAGTTTCCTTCTTCGTACAAGGAAACAGTTGGTTCGGATAGTTCAGATAGTATTTCCACTTTGTATTGGTTTTTCTTTTTTTCGAAAAATTGGACGGCCTCGTTCCGCGTCATTTCGATTCGTTTCACGGGAAAATCTTTTTTGATTAATTCCCTCATTTTTTCTTCTATTTTTTTCAAATCCCCCGGAATAAATGGCCGGTCAAATTCAATGTCGTAATAGAATCCTTCCTCAATGGAGGGGCCGATGGTTATTTTCGCGTTCGGGTACAATTCTTGAATCGCATACGCCATTAGGTGCGAGGTGGAATGCCAATAGGTTTCCTTTCCTTC
>CAYJRE010000050.1:0-2813 GCA_964372665.1 uncultured archaeon
TTCCGGTCAAGTTTTCTATTTCATTTTCGTGTGAACGAAATTTCTTTTCAAACCCGGTAAACTCATCTCCATCGAACACGAGTTGTTGGCCTACTTTGTTGATGCACACCACTCCTTGCACGCGCTTTTTTCCTATTTTTTCCGCTCCTTTATCGCGCAGCCTTTGCAATGTGATTTCATGGGGCAATAAATAGTGCAAATATTTCACTTCAATCCCGAAGCGCCGGCTCAACTCATGTAAGACACTGTCCAGTGCATACACGGCACGCAAAATATTCTTTTTTCGCTCGTCCTGCCAATCCGTGGAAAACTCGATCCGCTTGATCCATTGTTTTTCTTTTTCGGAAAAATCGAGTTGCTGGAAAAATTCTTCCTTTTTCTTTTTGAGGGGAATAAAATCCGTTTTTTCCACGTGCTCTATTTCTTCGCTCGCGCGAATGACTTTTCGTGTGTCCCACTCCACTTTTCCCACGTAGCTCGTGCTCACCCAATAAAATTCGCGAATGAATTGTTCCGCCAATTTTTGCTTCTGTTCAACACTCGCCTTTTTGATTTTCCACAAAAATTCTTCCTTTTGGGAAAGAAAGGAAGGGGTTATGGGAGAAGTGAGGGTGGAAAACACCTCGTTCAGATTTTTTCCCGAAAGGTTCTCCATGAGCCGGTGGCGGAGCTTTTTCTCGATGGAGAAGGGGATGCATTCCAAAAAGTGGGAGGTTCCTACCGTGACTCCCACATCGTTTTCCATTCGATAAAGCAAGTCCATCAGTTCGTTTTCCCCTAATTTGGATAAATCTCCCATAGCCTTTTCAAAATCTTTTTCAAGAGCGTTGACTTCCTCGTTGTATTGTTCTCTTTTTTCCTTCAAATAGTTTGGGTTTTTTTCCAGTTTTTCCAGAATGAGTTTTCCATATTTGTACAAATCCTCTTCCAAATAATCCCATTCCACGTAGTCTTCCTTGAATATTCCCACGATTTTTTCGTAGGAAAAACCTAATCCATGCTGCATGGGTTCAATGATTCCCGCGCTCACAATTAACGCTGGACGTGCTGCAGTGCCTTGCGTATACCACTTCTCGTGGAGCACTTTTTGGAGTTCAGGATGCATACTCACATTTCACTCCTCTTCTTGATATTAATAACCCCGTGGTTCATGCGCATTTCCACTTCATCACCCGTTTGCAAGACTTTCGTGGCGAATTGTGTGCCAATCACGCACGGCTTGTTCATTTCTCTCGAAACGATTGCTGCGTGGCAGGTGATGCCTCCTTCATTCGTAATAATGGCTTTGGCGCTTTTCATGAGCGGAACGAAGTCTGGTCGCGTCATGCTCGTGACGAGTATTTCATCCGTGGAGATGGTTTGGTCCTTGGGATTCAGGATCACCTTTACTTTTCCTTCCACGACCGAGTCGGTTCCACGCGAGGCCACGATTCCGTATATCGCTTCGTTCTTCTTCTCGTTTTGGGACCCGAATATCTTTTGCTTGAGTATTTCGGCTTCGTTGCCCGTGACCAATCCCCTTTTTTCGCCCGGAGCGGTGATGTAGAAGGATAGCACGCGTCGTTCTTCCAGCGTGGAGAGGGGAAACGATTTCGTGAGTATGAGGGGTATTTCCTCGATGAGGGCATAGGCCATGAGCTTGGGTTCGATGCCCGCGCGTCGGGCGAATTCGTGGAGGAAACGGTATTGGGCGTGCAGCATGCGTAGGATGTGGCGTTTCCGCTCGTCCTTCAGCCACGTGGTCTTGCGGATGAATTCAAGGTCGGCAATCGTTCGGTCCTCGAGTTTCAGTTCGGTGATCCATTTTTTTTGGTGGTTGATCAATTCTTCCGGGTTCTCCAGCCGCTCGTATTCGCTCTGCAAATCCCGGATGCTGGATTCGCGCAACGCGTCCCGGATGAATTCGAAGAAGTCATGGATGGTCAGCACGGTCCATTCCGCGTACGAGTTTTGCACCCAATAGTATTCCTGTTGGTGCTCCACGAGGGCGCGGTAGAATGCGGGATTGGCGGAACGGATATGGGCGAGCGCCTCCGGCGTTTCCTTTTCCAACAAATCCTTCCGCTCCCGGGGGTTATGGAGATGCTGGATGATCATCTCCAACAAATCCTTCCGGCTCTCCCCGATGAAGGAGAGTTCGGTCGGCGTGGTGAGGACGCTGAAGGCTTCCTTGGCTTTCTTCAAATCCCCTACCTTTTTTTCGAATGAGGGAAGATACACGTGGTCAAGGAAGGGTCCGTATCCTTCGATGACCAGCGTGACATTCCAGAATTCCCGGATGGCATGATTCAATTTTTCGAATTCCTTCCAGAGCTGGTCGGCGGAGCATTTTTCCGGCGAGACGAATTCCAGTCGTTCCACGACGCGCTCCAATTCACGGACTCGGCGATTCCATTCCGATAAATAATGATCAAGCCTTTTCCTATCGCGATGCAATGCATTCATTTGGGATTCGCAGATCGCGTTCGATTCTTTCGTGCTCAAGACTTGGTACCCGTATTCTTTTTCGAGCATGAAGCAGGCGTATTTCAGTTCGGTCCCGAACCAGGCCTTGGCCTCCGCGAACTCGTCCACGCAGACTTCAGCGGTGCACAAGAGCATGGGGGCCTCCCCAAACCACATCTCGTTTTTAGAGACCCATTCGTGGAATTCGTTCAAGTCGATGGATGGGCGCGATTCGCGGGTCTGTCTAAGGAATTTCTCCAAATCCGCTATCCGATACCGTCGGTCCCCGCGTGAACCGATCCGGATGGGTTTTAGCTTGCCTTCCGCGTCCCACTTTCGGAGCGTGGCTTTGCTGACCCCCAATCGCC
>CAYJRE010000051.1:0-2751 GCA_964372665.1 uncultured archaeon
TCCACCGGAAAACAAAGATTTTCAACTAAGCCCCATTCACCGTATCCTTATAAACTTCTTCTTGCCTTCTTTAGTTAGGTGAAAAACAATGGATGATGCCTGTCAAACCGCTGGAAGCGCTAAAACGATCATGGGGAGCACCCAAACCAAAGTGGATACGGTAGTCACGCTCACCGAGCGCGCAGCCGAAAAACTCAAAGAATTCATGGCGAAAGAGAACAAACCCGGACACGGCTTGCGCATCGCCATCCTGCCCGGAGGGTGCTCGGGATACACGACCTCGCTCACATTCGAAAAGAGCGCGATGGAATCCGACATCAAACTCGAATTTCACGGCGTCAAAGTGTATGTGGACAAGATGAGCGAACCCATGCTGCAAGGAAGCGTTATTGATTACGTCGAAAGCCTGCAAGGGGCCGGATTCGCCATCAATAACCCCAACGCGAAAGGAAGCTGCGGGTGCGGGTCAAGCAGCACGTACTAAAATTTATTATTTTTTAGCAGGGGAACACACGCATGACCATGCCAACGGAAGGAACCAAAGCACCTGATTTTTTATTGAAAGACACGCAGGGAAAAGAAGTCAAATTGTCCGCTTTGCGCGGAAAAAAAGTGGTGCTGTATTTTTATCCCAAGGATGATACCCCGGGCTGTACGAAAGAAGCGTGCGAGTTTCGAGACAATCTTGCCCGCATCAAAAAGAGAGGCGTCCTCATTTTTGGGGTATCCAAAGACGATTCAACCAGCCATCAAAAATTCACCCAAAAATACCAATTGAACTTTCCATTGCTCTCTGACCCCGAACGCAAGGTGATTGAAAAATACGGCGCGTGGGGAGAAAAAAGCCTGTACGGGAAAAAATACATGGGAATCATCCGGAGCACGTTCCTCATCGACGAGGATGGGAAAATAATGAAAGTCTTCCCCCGCGTCTCGCCCGAAGGTCATGCGGAAGAAGTCCTGGCCGCCCTCGACCAATAATACGCTGCTTTTCCCGCGCCTTTTATAATTCCTTTTTGTCGTTTTTCGGTAACAACACGGTTGTGTCAGGCCGGGAGACTGCGACAGCATGTCTCCCTAAGTCCGGTGCAGCCGATCGGAAGCGGCCGCCCGCTTCGTCTAGCGGTTAGGATGCCACCCTGTCACGGTGGCGGCGCGGGTTCGATTCCCGCAGCGGGCGCTCGAACCAAAAATAGTTCGTTTCCACCGAATTTTTGTTTGAATTGCACTCGGCAGATTAATAAACCCCCTTTTTTTTGCTTTGCAGCATATTCTATCCGTTTTGGATAGGAGGAGAGGTAAACGATATGGCTCGAGGAAAAATGGATTTGATGGGTGACATGGATTGGGGAAACATGATTGTGGCCTTGGTCTTGATGACCCTTGGATTATGGTTTTTGGTCGGGGGCTTTGTCACGCAACTGCAAGTAACGGGCAGAACCTTTGACTGGATGGTCGCCGTATGGTACTTCATCGGATTAGCCTTACTGTGGTACGGAAAGATGTGGAAGATGAAGTCTGGCGACTGGCACGGCCACTAAAAGGCCGATTTCGCACGGCCGCCACGAACTTAGGGAGGTTTTCCTTCGGAAACCTCCCGGCTTATTTTTTTCATAAAACATATCTTCCATTTTCAAAAACCAACGTATCCGAAATCCAAATTCGTTGAACGTCCGGATACACGTCCACGTGAAAGCGTTGGGCAATATCCTTGCCTTTAAACTTTTTTTGGTAAATCCCGTGCTTCATTCCCAAAGAGAGATGCAACCCCGTTACGCGCTCGAACGAAGTGGCTTCTGTCAATGTATTTTTTTTGGTTATTTTCCTGTTTAACCCCAACCCGAATTCTCTCACCGGAATTTTTCCATCCGGGTTTTCCGTCTTTAACAAGTCAATCAATGGCTGAAAATCGGAAGGGAAATCTCCCGAAACCACCATTCCATTCCTTATTTCCATTTTGAAGGGTTTATCCGTAAACCGCATTTGGTGGTCTTCTCCGGGATACGCGTAAATCTCCACTTCCCCATTCACTTGACCAAAATCTTTGGGTTCGGAAAAGATTTCTCCCACTGGATAATAACCCCCCTTCTGCTTTTCCGATTGCAAATCCCCCAAATTCATAAAAGGCTTCTCCATTTCCGAAAAATACTCCAAAACCGAACCATTTTGGCATTCGACGCGAATGTGGTGCGTGTTTTCCAGCAAGCGGGCGAGGTTTTGGGCCAGGGGCTTCGTGTACGGAACATCAAAGGTCAATGAATTCACATATGTTTCGTATTCGTTCTCTTTTACCTGGGACAGGCGCACGTGCTCCACGACCTTCAATCCCCTCTCGAACAATTCCAAACGCCATCGATAAACCGAAACGCGGAACGACATGGATTGAACCAAAATAACGATGTCATTGGGAGAAAGAGTTTTGGCCTTGGCTTCGACGTCTTCCATCGGCAACGAATCAAAATCGATGAATTCCGTATAGGGCCTATTTTGCAGCGCAGTGTGATACCCTTCATACATGATTTTGGACAAAGGGCTCTGTAAATCATAAATGACCAACACCTTTGTCTCGGGCGCGGCCTGCATGTGCTTGAACACGATGTCGGAGAGGTTTTGGATCAGCTCGGAATTGAGAGATTTATCCATACTACGGATTGTTCCCTAAACAAATCAATAAAAAGCAAGCAACTGGAATGCGATTTTCACTGAAACTCCCACGCCCGAAGCCCCTGCCTTGAAGGCAGGGGTAAAGGC
>CAYJRE010000052.1:0-2422 GCA_964372665.1 uncultured archaeon
CCCATCCAATGGACGTGGCACGGTTTCTTTTGGCTCGCGTTGGCCGGAATCATTTCCACGGGAATAGGATACCTGTGTTTCAACCTTGCCCTTGAAAGGCTACGCGTGCACCAAGTCGGAATATTCGATCTGGTCATCGGAACCCTGCTCGGGGTTTTGCTCAGCGTGTTCGCATTCCACGAAACACTCACCTGGAATGTGGCCCTCGGCGGGTTCCTACTCGTTGGGTCCGGCGCCTTTTTCCTCCGGAAACAGCACCTTTTGAACGTGCGTTTAAAACTTCCACTAACCAGAAAAGCCATTTATGGCACTGGATTCCTCCAAAAAAAAACTCGCGGAAACCATTGACGGGATACTGAAAGATTTACACTATCATTCCCCCGGCATCGATGAAATTTTTCACCTCATCACGCGACCTCCCTCCCCTGAAAAAGGGAATTTGTCTCTGCCCGTGTTCAAACTCACTCCCGCCGGAGAAAACCCAACAAAATTCGCGCAAACAGTATTGAGTAGACTCTCTAAAAACGATGAATTTTATCGATTCGAGGCCACTGGACCCTACATCAACGTTTTCCTGAACCCCGAAACATTTGTTCAAAGCGTGTTGGAAAATGCGAGCGAGGCACCCCCTGTTCCGGACGCACACGCGCCCCTCGTGATGGTCGAATACGCGTCCCCCAACACGAATAAACCGTTGCACATCGGGCACCTGCGCAACATTTGCTTGGCGGAAGTCATCATCCGCTTGCTCGAACACGAAGGAAAACGAGTGTTCCGCACGCAAATATTGAATGATCGCGGCGTGCACATCTGCAAGAGCATGCTCGCGTACCAAAAATGGGGAAAAAAGGATACGCCCGAAAAATCGAACATGAAAAGCGACCATTTCGTAGGGAAATACTACAACTTGTTTACGAAACACGCGGAGAAAGACCCCAAACTGGAAGAAGAGGCACAGGAAATGCTCGTGAAATGGGAAAAAAACGATCCCGCAGTAAAAAAAATATGGAAACAGATGAACGAATGGGCCGAAAAAGGGATGTTCGAAACCTACGCCCGCTTGAATGCCACATTCGATAAAAATTATTATGAGTCACAGTTCTATGACAAAGGAAAAGAGATCGTCCAAAAGGCTTTCGAAAAAAAACAATTCAAAAAAGCCGAGAATGGGGCCATCATCGCTCCCTTGGAAAAATTTGGATTGCCCGATAAGCCGGCGATGCGGGGGGATGGAACGAGTTTGTACATCACGCAAGACATTTATTTGGCGGTGAAGCGCTTTGAAGAATTTCCCGAGCTCGAAAAGATAGTATACATCGTCGCGTCCGAGCAGGACATGCACTTCCAGCAACTCTTTGGAATCCTCCAATTGCTCGGATTCGAGAAGGCCAAGAAGTGTTATCATTTAGGGTACGGGTTAGTCACCCTGCCCAGCGGAAAGATGTCCACGCGGCAAGGAAACGTGATCAACGCCGACGAGTTGATTTCCGATTTGGTTTCCCTTTCCCAAAAAGAACTGGAAAAACGCTATCCCGAATTAGACACAACCGAAATCCTCCGCCGGGCCAATGTCATCGGCCTCGCCGCGCTCCGACTCTACCTTTTGCGCGTGGATGCCAAAAAAGAACTCGTTTTTCTCCCCGAAGAAGCGGTTTCATTCGAGGGGCAGACCGGACCCTATTTGCTCTACACGAATGCGCGTGCAGGCAGCATTCTGCGCAAGAGCACCCAAAAACCCCATTTAGAAAACGCCAAACTCTTGACATTGCCCCGAGAAAAAGAATTGTTGACTCTCCTCTCCCAAAAAAATGAAATCATCGCCGACACCTTATCACATTATTCCCCCCACATTTTGGCGCAGTATATATTGTGCCTCGCGAATACATTCAACACCTATTATCATGAAACAAAAATCATCCAAGAGAATGCGGAGTTGGAACAAGCGCGCTTGGTTTTGGTGAAAGCCATCCACGATGTGCTCGAAGAATGCTTGTTTTTGCTCGGGATTGAAACCCTGAAAGAGATGTAGGATTTTTCCAAAAATTTTCCCTAGCTTTAAGTGGCTTTCGGTTTCCTGCTTCGGAATGGGAAAATTTGAGATTTTTGAACTTGAAATTTTTTGGGAGAAGTATAACAAACTCCCAAAAGTTGAGCAGGAACGAATTGGAAGTTTTATTTCGCAACTGGAAGAAAAAGGGGATATCGTTGGCAAACCGCTGGGGCGTCCTTTCTTCCGAGAAAAAAAGTTCAATGGTAACCGGTTATATTTTTTGGTCTATGAGGGATAGAGTGTTATTCTGCTGGCGGATATCAGCGATAAGAAGCAACAAAAAATGGTCATCCAAAAGATATTATTGCGTTTGAACGAATCGAAAGAATATGTACGACAGAAAATTAATCAAGAACGCGCTTCGAAAGAGGA
>CAYJRE010000053.1:0-2287 GCA_964372665.1 uncultured archaeon
CAAAAAAACGCGCTCGCCCAAAAAGATTCCATTGTACGATACGATTTGCACTTCGGCGCCACCAAAGACAATCTCGAAGAAGCTATCCAGATTCCAAGCATTCGCTCCGTGAAGATGTACATGGGCTCCAGCACGGGAAACTTATTAGTGAATGACGAACAAGCATGGGAAAAATGGTTCCGTTTGTGCCAAAAAAAGAATTGGGTCATGGTGGTTCATGCCGAAAACGAAAACAAGATCCAAGAAAACGCCAAAGCATTCCCCCAAAACGATGTGCGTGTGCACAGCCAAGTACGCAACGCCGAAGTCGAATATTCGGCCATCCAAAACGCATTACGCGTGCAAGAAAAAATAGGGAACCGCCTGCACATCGCGCATCTCTCCACCAAAGAAGGAGTGGCACTCATCGCCGAAGCCAAGCAAAATAATTCCCTCGTCTCCTGCGAAGTCTGTCCCCATCATTTGTTCCTCACTGAAAATGATACGGAAAAATTAGGTAATTTGGGGAAAATGAATCCCTCGCTGAAAACAAAAGAGGACGTGCGCGCGCTCTGGAAAGGGCTGAATGATGGAATAATCGACTGCATCGCCACCGACCACGCCCCGCACACGAAAGAAGAGAAGAACAAGCCCTATTTGGATGCCCCTTCCGGCGTTCCCGGAGTCGAGACCATGCTCCCCCTCCTCTTGGATGCGGCACACAACGAAAAAATATCCATTGAGCGCGTAATCGCGTGTTGCGCCCCAAACCCCGCACGCATTTTCGGTTTCGCAGATAGGGGTTTTCTTGAACCCGGAATGCTCGGGGATGCGGTCGTGATCAATCCAGACGAAAAATGGAAAGTAGAAGGAGAAAAATTGTTTTCCAAATGCGGATGGACCCCTTTCGAAGGGTGGGAATTGCATGGGCAAGTCGAAAAAACGATTGTGGGAGGAAAAATAGTGTATGACCGACAATAAAACAGAACTGTGCAATGAGCTATTCGACTGCGGCGCCGTTAAATTTGGATTATTCACTCTAAAATCAGGGCTGAAGAGCCCGATTTATATCGACTTGCGCGTGCTCGTGTCTCATCCCAACACATTGAAACGAGTTGCCCACGAACTCAAAGAGATTGCAGGCAAATTGCAATTTCAACGCATAGCCTCCATTCCGTATGCGGCTCTCCCAATCGGAACCGCTCTCAGCTTGGAAACGGGTTGGCCCATGATTTACACGCGGAAAGAAATCAAAGAATATGGGACCAAAGCCCCTATCGAAGGAAAATACAACGCGGGGGAAACCGTGCTGGTGATTGATGATCTCATCACCACGGGCTCGAGCAAATTCGAAGCCATCGAACCTTTAGAAAAAAACGGCCTCAAAGTAAAAGACATTGTCGTGCTCATCGACCGCGAGCAAGGAGGAAAAAAAGAACTCGCGCAAAAAAACTACGCCCTGCACGCCGTTTTGCCTATTTCCGAAATGCTTCAGATCCTCCAAAAAACAGGAAAAATTTCTGCACAACAATACACAGATATTAAATCCTACTTTGATAATCCAACCAAATGGAGCGAAGGAAAATGAACTATTCCGAAATGCTTCGCCAAACCGCACGAGAAAAACAAAGTCTGGCATGCCTGGGAATGGACCCCGTGCTCGAAAAGATTCCCATCCACGGAAAAAACATGGAAGAAACCATTGTGCAATTCTATTCCGAAATATTGGATGCATGCGCAAACGAAAATGTGTGGCCCGGCGCATGCAAACCCCAATACGCCTTCTACGCACAATATGGATTTGAGGGGTTGCGCGCACTCAAACGCGTATGTGAATTGGTAAAAAAATACAAACTCCCCCTCATTTTGGACGCCAAACGAAACGATGTGGGAAACACGTCCGAAGCCTACGCACGTGAAGCCTATTCCTTTTGGGGGGTGGACGCGGTGACCATCAACCCCTATATGGGAAGCGATACGATAAAGCCTTTTTTGAGCTGGTGCGAAAAAAAAGAAAAAGGAATATACGTGCTTGCCCGCACATCAAACCCCAGCTCCACCGAATTCCAAAATCTCGTGATCGATGGAGAAACCCTCTATGAAAAAGTGGGGAAAAAAATAGTGGAATGGGGGCAACACGCCAATGGAAACGTGGGAGCGGTAATCGGAGCCACGAGCATTCCCGAACTGCAGCGTATTCACACGCTATTTACTTCCGGAAACGTCCCAGTTCCCTATCTCATTCCCGGAGTGGGGGGACAAGGAGGAAGTGCCACCGAAGTGATGCGAGTTTTACGTGAAAAAAACA
>CAYJRE010000054.1:0-2152 GCA_964372665.1 uncultured archaeon
TAAAATTTATTCCAAATCCTTCAGAAAACGCACGAGTTGCTTTTCTCCGTGCAATGTTATGGAGTGCCATCCTTGGATTTGAGCACTCAGGGAATTGAACCATAAATCGTCCACGAAAACGATGTAATCCTTGCGCGTACGCAAACGCTTCTCGAATGCGGTGTACACGTCTGGAAAGGGTTTCATCAACCCGGTCTCACACGATAAATACACCAGGTCAAACAACGCGAAATGATTCTTTTTGCGATGAAACTCGGCTTGAGCTGAATTCATGTCGGAAAGAATGCCCAATTTCCATCCTTTCTTTTTCAATGCTTTCAATTGCTCCAATACTCTTTTTGGAATTTCCCCTCGTTGAGCGTATTTTTTCATGACCATTTCTTGAAACTGCTTTTCGGTGAGTTTTTGGTTCAATACATGCTCATAAAATTTTCGGGCCGATATCTTCCCACGTTGCACGGCTGGAAAATAGAGCAACCAACGCAGGTAAATCGAAAGCCACGGTTGGTTGGTTTCTTTCGCGAGCTGGGAAAGAATCCACCGCTCGGAAGAAGGAATCAACACGCCATGCATGTCCAAGACGAGCCAAAAATGCGTGTACCCGTTATTCGGAATCGGCATGCTGAGTCACTCCAGGTAAGTTTGGTATTAAATGGTTTCGCGTGAGTTCGCCGGAAGCGATGACTTTTCCGTTCAACGAAACAGCTACCCACCCGTCCGAAAGAACGTTTTTCAATATACACGATTCACGCGAAATCTTTTTCCCGCCAAAAAAGGGCTCCAACTTGGTTTCAGGAATCTCAACCCTATTTTGGATAATAGAGTTTCCCATCAAGGTAATGAAATTCGTCGTGGGTTGGAATTTTTTAGCATTCGTAAAGGCCTGCAATCCCGCTGAAAAAAGGTTGAGGTCTTTTTCGTTCAGGAGAGGAACCATTTTTTCGGATAAAACAAAAATGCTTTCGCGGTGCTGGGCCCATACCCAGTTTTTCATTTCTAAAACCGGGACCCCATACCGAGAATGCACATGTTGAACATACCGCTTCGCGTGCGGAGGAGAAAGGAGAGGGACTTTCATGGAGAAGCCTCCTGTCGATTCCCACGACTGCCCTTCACCAGCTTGGCCAGAAAAAAGGACTGGGTGTTATTGTCTTGAGAATACAAGCGAACCGCATTCGCCATGCCCTTTTCGAATGTCCGGTTTCGGAAGGTTTTCAAGCCGGGCCTTGTTTTCAACCCGGGAATCGAAACAGGGGAAATTTCCAGGTCTTTTCTCGCATGCATTACGCTGGTTAAGACCCCCTCGCATTCTTCGGGGGAGAGGGTGCAAACACTATAAACGAGCGTTCCCCCGGGCTTTAGCAGCGAGACCCCCTTTTCGAGCAATTTTGCCTGCAATTGGGCTTTATGCTGAACATATTTTTCGGACCACGACTTCAAGGTTTGGGGTTTCTTCCGCAGCAGGCCTTCTCCCGAACAGGGGGCGTCGAGGAGGATTTTGTCGAAACGTAAATGAGGGGGAAGAGTAAGGGCATCCTGCAATGCGACGATAGTGTTGACGACGCCCCCCTTTCCCAACTGAAAACGCAAGGCCTTGGCGCGCTCCTTGTTGGGCTCGCACGCCAAAACACTTCCGGTGTTTCCCATCATCTCAGCGAGCTGCATCGTTTTGTTTCCAGGAGCGGCGGCCATGTCCAATACACATTCCCCGGGTCGCGGACTCAAAACACGGGCGGGCAGTTGCGAGGCCAATTCCTGGGGTTGAATAAAGCCCCCCCGCGATTCCCATAGACCCCCAACCAATACTGAAACATTTTCCAGAAAAAAAATATCCG
This sequence comes from uncultured archaeon, assembly GCA_964372665.1. Classification (GTDB taxonomy): domain Archaea; phylum Iainarchaeota; class Iainarchaeia; order Iainarchaeales; family VGJJ01; genus VGJJ01. Next base: position 1,836 of record CAYJRE010000054.1, read on the forward strand.
GAAAAAGAGGATGGGGGCGCACGCGGATTCCTCGAGACGAAAGAAGATTTTCCACCCATTCGGGGGTGACTTTCAATCGGTTCACGCGAACCGTTTTAGGCCACTTGGTTTTGGACACGCGGAGAAACGCGGCATAATCCTCCCTCTCCGGAAGCAATTCGCGATAGCGCTCGAGAAGACGCGGAGAAAAAGAAGCCATGCCCAGAAAAAAAACGGCAAAGATTAAAGGCCTACTCCCTCGCAGCCGAAGAAAGAGCCGGTGGAATGACCTCCTCCGTGGCCTAAAGGCCACGGTATCCAATTGGGCATGAACGACA
>CAYJRE010000055.1:0-1990 GCA_964372665.1 uncultured archaeon
CGACCAAATCCCCATTTTTCAACAGTTGGGTTGCGTTTTTGGTGCCGATGATGCACGGCTTGTTCATTTCCCGAGACACGATCGACGCGTGGGAGGTGATTCCTCCAAATTCGGTTACGATTCCCTTTGCCTTCCGCAGTACAGGCAAAAAATCCGGAGTTGTTTCTGGGGCAACAACTATTGTGCTTTCGGAGACTTTTGAGAAGTCATTTCGGTTTCGTACAATGGAAACAATCCCTTTTACTATTCCTGGAGAAGCAGGATTTCCCTTCAATTGCCTGGTTTTTTGGGCTTGTTCCATAAGTCCCAATTCGTGGGCGCTAGTTAACGCTTTTTCTCCTTCTAAAATAGTGATTTGATTATTTTTTGCTTCGAATAGCACAAAAATTTTTCGCTGAGATAAGTCCGGCGCTTTTTGTCCATCTAAAATGCCCAGTGCCTCTTTCTCGGTAAGCAACATTATTTCCGAATAAGATAGTCCACTCTTTTTTTCGAGAACATCAATCAGCATGAGCAGAGGAAATAACATCTTTCCAATGACATACCGCCTATACAGCCGATAAAATCCTTCAATCTCGATCATTCGTGCAAAATCAAGCATTTTCTGATTACCGACCAAATATTTTTCCCGAAGACTCTCTCTCATTTGCAATGCGTCTTTCTCTTTTTGTTCCATCTCTTTCATTTTCTGCTGCGGATTGTCTTTGGCCGTGCTCAAAATTTTTTCTTTTATTTCTTTTACGGTTGGGACTTTCCCATATCCCCAATTCAACCCCGTCCATGCCCACTTTTGATGGAAAGACTTTGAGGCTGTATCGATATCGATCCCCTTTTTCTCTATTTTCTCTGCAATGGTATAGAGCTCTTTATTTTCAGCATACGAATCCGTTTTCATCTCCGGATGTACTAACTGCATGAGGGTGTTATCTAATTCACCTTCAGGAACGCCTTTCTCAGATAGAAATTCTCTCAATTGCCGCGCGGGAGCAAACCGCGCATAGGTGATGGTTCCCCCCAATTCTGATACCAATTGAAAAAAATCCTGAAGGGCTCTGCGTAGTTGTGTATCGTTTGCGCGTGAGAAATCGATTTGGCTGAATTTTTCCGCCAGCTTCTCCCCTTTTTGAGTTAATTCCATGGCTTCTTTGAAATACAGATCAACAAACTGGGGAGATTGCTCCATTTTTTTGATGAGTGACTGGCTTTCTTTTTCGATTTTTTCTTTTGTTTGATAGAAAGTGTAGTATTGATTCTCGAATTTCACCACAAAAGAATCCTTGACTTTGAACATCCCTCGTATTAGGGGATAGAAAACGAAGGGAGGTATTTCGACAGATACGGTTGCTTCGTAGGACGACAAGCCATCACCTCCTGGATCTGGAGCGAAGCTGACCGGCAACGTGTTTTGACAATCGCCTCGTTTCTTCGAAGAGCGAATGCACATGCCGCGGGTCCATGATGAAGTTTTCCTTTGGTAGACCTGTTTTTCTGACGCGCTTTTCCACTTCTTTTCGGGAAAGCCCGATGTCTGCGCGCGCCTCGCGGGGCATGATTCCGTGCATAGCAAATCTTCTCGCTACGATTGTTTTTTGCCGTGCTCCTTCAAAATGCTCATTCAGTCCTTCCACGACTTGCTGAGTGACCCCCAAAACTAAGTCAGCTGCTCGAATGTCTTCCGCACTTACCGGTTTGGGCACATGCTTGACATAGTCTGGTAATCCTTGCCTTGCTATCATTTCTGAAATCTGCTTGAGCTTGGGATTAGAAGATTCTCCCACAGGGGTACTTCCTTCCGCTCGCAATCCGCGTGACCACACATGATACCCTTCATTCTCCAATTCCTTTTCTAAAAATGAGGCCAACAGTTTGCTTCTAAGAACGTTCCCTTCGCATACCACTAAGATGTTACGCATTTTGTGTTTGGTCATATCACGCCTCAAGAACCTATTCTCCGCACAATTCCTTTATTAGCATCGACTTCTACCACGTC
>CAYJRE010000056.1:0-1784 GCA_964372665.1 uncultured archaeon
TTGAAATGGCGTTGGAGAGGCACGATTGACAAACGGCTACGCCTTTACCCCTGCCTTCAAGGCAGGGGCTTCGGGCGCGAGAGTGTCAGTGAAAAGCAACCGGAACAAAACCCTCTTTATAATCGACGCCTAATCCCCATGTGCCTTCAGGAAGGATTCTATTTCCTTGGCCAAGGCCAGTAATTCGATTCGTGTCATGTCACTCGCGGCGCGAATGATATAGATTTTTCCATTGTAGGGAAAGATCATGAACCAATTGTCCTTGTCTTTCACTAAAATGGTGTCGCTTTCCGGGAGCTCGGTCTTGATGTAGTTGAACATCGCGCTCCCAATGATGGCTTCCGAGAAATCGTTCCCGTCCGTGGAAATCACAATGCTCCCATTGGGGGAACAAATGCAAATCGAATCCACCAAATGTTTTTTTTTCATGGATTGGACCAAATCTTGGACGGAGGCCGTATTGAGCTCGAATTTGTGTCGAGCCAAAAAATTGTTCAACAAATGCATTTGCTCACGTGGAACGTGGTTGTCTTCCACATCCAAGACTTTTCGCGTAATCCCCCGAACCAACGACTTGACTCTGCGCATCACCATTTTTTTCATTCTCCCTATTTAAAAGCTACTCGTTTTTCAGTGATCAATGCCCGCCAACCCAAAACGCTTGAACAAACTTTCTTTTGTTGCTTCGGCTTCCGGCTTGGCTTGCTTTGCCACCCCTTGCCCCAAACTGGAATCAAATTGCTCTTTGACTAAACCACGAAACTGTCCTTTTTGAATGGGCTTGCTGAGCTTGAGTTTGGCATTGAACGCGGTCACCAAATCGGCTTGTTGGGAAGTCAGTTCCACCAGATCCAACACGCCGTGCTCGGCGGAAAAAGCATTCAACACATGAAGCACGGCCTCGTCTCCTTGCAACGTGGTTTTGATGCCATAATACTCGTAAATCGCCCCTGTCCCCGCCCCATTCTTGAATAAGAGACAGGATTCCTCCAACCCAAACAAACCAAACAAGCTCTCAATCACATACCCCGAAAAATTGGATTGCGAAAGCTCGTCCAACTCGCGCTTCGCCTCAAACGAACGGACGTTTCGAGAAGAAACCTTTACGACGCCGGTTGGAAGATTCATGATGGAATGACCTCTCCTAATGAGGATAGGAATGAGGCCATAACGCGGACGGGATTATTAAGCCTGTGTCAACTACCCAGTGCGAGTAGGTTGGATTCCCCGCAACAAAAGAGGATGGATTAAAAAGCATTCTTGCCCGCATAATCCCAACTTAAAGAAGAAAAACAGGGAAAAAGCATGGAAATCAAGTTCACGCACGTCGGACAACTCCGGGAAGGAGGATACGTCATGATCGACGGCTTCGTCTGCCAAATCAAGACGTTCGAAAAAAGCAAACCTGGAAAACACGGCGCGGCCAAAGCCCGAATCATGGCCATCGGAGTGTTCGACAACCAAAAAAGAAACCTGATGGCCCCGGTTCACGCGGACGCGGAAGTCCCCATCGTGGAGCGCGGAAACGCCCAAGTGGTGGCAGTCATGGGCGGACAAATCCAACTCATGGACGTTACCACGTATGAAACGTTCAACGTTCCAAAACCCGCGGAAATAAAGGACTTGGCGAGCGGAGACGAAGTCGAATACCTGGCCGCGGACAAAAACTTCAAAATCATCCGAAAAAGAACCACCAACACCTAAAAAAAATCACAGAAAAACCATTTTTTCATTGTTTTGTGAGCCAAACGCGATAAAAGTATTTAAAGAGAGAAAGGATTGGT
>CAYJRE010000057.1:0-1780 GCA_964372665.1 uncultured archaeon
ATTTTGGTCATGATTTGTTCGGTTCTTGGAACCGGTGAAATGGTGTCGGCTATTTTGACCATGGACATTCCGGGGTCTTTTTGTAGCTCGCTCATCAATAAAGAATCCGTGAGTGTGGTGAGAGAATCCACCACAATGCGTTTCGGCTTGAATGTTTGCACTAATTCATCAATCTTTTGGGAAAAATGATCTTCTTCCAACACCTTGAAAAAGATGACCTTTAACAGGTTCCGGTTTTCTAAATCCACCAACTTCCACCCGAATTGGGATGCGGCTTTCTGCAATTCTTCCTCGGATTGCTCGGTGGAAATGTATAATCCTCTTTCTCCAAAGAGATTGGCACCATTCACCAAGTATTGCATGGCCAACGTGGATTTTCCCGTTCCGGCTCCACCGGACAATAGTACGAGATTGCCTTCGGGAAAGCCTCCGTTGAGGGCCTTGTCCAAGCCCTGGATTCCGGTCTTAACGCGCGTGGTCATCCGAATAAGGGAAAGGGTATGGCGATATATAAACAATGCCCTATGCGAAAAACAAACTTCTTTTCCGCTGGCTTTTAAAGCCAGGCACGGTTATGTATCTTATGGGAGGAGATTTTGGGAATATTCCATTTAGTGGCGGTAGCCAACGGGTTCGCGACCAAGTGTTAGTCATCTTGAGCGAGGAGTTTCCACTGACTGTCAAAGAATTATACAATCGAATTTCGAAACAAGGGCACGAGATTACCTATCAAGCCGTGCACAAAGTAGTTGCTCAGCTCATGGAAGAAGGAATCGTTGTAAAAGAAAAAAAGGGGGTTCAGCTAAGTAAAAATTGGATACACCAAGTAAAGGATTATGCATTCACAGTTGATACTATTTACACCAAAGGAAAACAATATAGGCTCCCTTCTTCCTTTGAAAAACCACATACGATTGTGTTCGATAATTTCTCCACGTACGTTGTTTGGATGGCTGAATGTCTTAGAGATGGAAAATTCACCCAAGGAAAAACGGGGCCAATATTTGGAATGTTTTATCATGCACCATGGCCTTTAAGATTTAATTTCATGGATTTTGAGTTACTGCGCCAGATGGCAGCCAACTGCGTCACCAAAGGAGTTTCCGTTTGCGATGCCCCCTTTGACCGATGGATAGCCACACACTATAGATTAGGGGGAGTGAAGGAATTCAAAACCGGCATGAAAATCAAAATTGAGGAGGATTATTTTGTAGCAGGAGATGCTGTCATTCGCGTTAAATTTTCTCCTCAGACTATTGCATTCCTCGATAGGATTTATTCTAAAATACATGATATGAAAGAACTTTTCCATTTCTATTTCACCGAGGTTGACCAGAAAGATCCTTCGCACATTGAATTAACCATTGAACGAAACCCCACGCTTGCACGCATGATTGAAAACCAAATCAAACAATATTTGGAAGAAGTGACGTCCTCCCACGCTTAAAGGCGTGGGCTTCCCATCAGGGAAGCGGAACGTCTGTTTCCCGTCAACGGAATCAAAGCCACGCATGATCGCTGTCTGAAGACAGTGGCTTTGATTGGGTTGGTAAAAATGAGCGATTTAGACCGAATAAAACGACGCATCGGAATACGGCAGATCCAGCAATCTGTAGGGTCCGGACATTTTGTTATCAAGAACGTCGGAAAAAGGGACGATTCCATTGAAACAATGAAGCGACGCGTGGGCTTTTCTCGGAAATAAAACACCTAGTGGTGGTTCATCTGGACCTTTCGGTCGGCCAAAAACTTTTTCAATTCGGATTCATAATGGGTTAAC
>CAYJRE010000058.1:0-1712 GCA_964372665.1 uncultured archaeon
TCATTATTACTAAAATTTATGCGCCCGAGCACCAGCGAAACATGAGTAAATACGAAGTGGACGAAGGAAAAGAATATTTTTTGTAGCCACTATTTTTTTCGCGTTTGCACCCACGCCGTTCCCACCACAATTCCCGCAATCCCGTCCACTACCAAATCCTGCATCGTGTTTGCCAATCCGTTCTGCGTGCTAGCATTGAACAAAATATCCGCCGCATATTCCATGATTTCCCATGCTGCCCCCAATCCCAGAGAAAACAAAACCATGGCCATCATAATGATTATTTTTGGGGATTCGAGCAATACGACTGGATACGCTTTTTGCATGAGCACTAATGCCCCCACCGCGAGGAACGCGCTTGTGGTATAATGCGTGGCAACGTCCCATCCCGGAACGGTGTGATAGAAATCCAATACCATTCCAAACAAATTGTTGAACACGATTAACAAGCCGAACAACACGTCCATCCATTGACCGGTTTCCCCCAAATAATGCCGGCAAATGGAGTATACCAAGCCACTTGCCCCCAAGCTCATGAGCAGTATGCCCGCGGCGATCCAGTGGTTTTGCGTCAAGGCATACCACACGCCTATTCCCAAAATCGCGCGCAAAATCCACCCTATTTGATACCCGGTTCTCATTCGTGTCATAGGGGGTTTTCACTGAAACTCCCACGCCCGAAGCCCCTGCCTTTCAGGCAGGGGTAAAGGCGTCGCAATGATTATTGCGTTTTTTCAAAGCAATCCCGGAAGAAGCCCACGCCTTTAGGCGTGGGAGTTTCACCGTAATCCATTAAAACGTCCGGCCTCCTATAAATAATCGTGTTTTTTTCGGGTGAGTTTCGTGGGGGAAACCGGCATGATTGAGCTGCAGGATGTTTCGTCGTTCAAGCGCACGATTGATGCGATTGCGTCCTTCATTTCGGAAGGAAATTTTCGTTTCTCCGAAAAAGGGATTAGTTTGCGTGCCGTAGACCCTTCTCAAATCGTGTTGGTCGACTGTTTCATTGACAAAAATTCATTTACCCAATACGAGCTCGAACCCACGTACGTGGGGGTGGATGTCGTGGAATTGGCGCGCATGCTTGCTCGTTCCCTGCAAAACGATAAACTCGTGATGGATGTGAATGAGAGCGAAATAACCCTCTTGTTGGAAGGAGATTTCTCTCGAAAGTTTCACTTGCCCTTGATTGATGTTTCGGACGGAGAAAAGGAGTTGAAATTGCCCCAGCAAAACTTTGACTGTCGGGTGGAAGTGAATGCCAAGCTGTTGAAAGAGGCCTTGAAAGACGCACAGTTGTTTGGGAGTTCAGTCACCATAAAGGTAAAAGACAAACTGTTTGGGATCGAGGCGAAAGGCAGCCAAGGGATGTTGAATACGATTTCCAAACAAACGAACGCAATCAATGTTCTCGGTACGGGCAACGCCACTTCCAAATACTCGCTTAATTTTTTGTCTAATGTTGTAAAGGAAGCGGACAATGATAGCATGATTTTGTTGGAATTCAAGAGCGATGCCCCCATGCGCGTGACGTATACGATTGGCAAAACGAGAATGCAATACTACCTCGCGCACATGATCCTTTAGTTTTTTCCCGAGGCTTTTTGCGAAGCAAAAAGGCTCATGGGGTGCTACTTGGCGTACATGATTCTCTAATGTCACTGAAACTCCCACGCCCGAAGCCCCTGCCTTGAAGGCAGGGGTAAAGGCGT
>CAYJRE010000059.1:0-1515 GCA_964372665.1 uncultured archaeon
TCCTTTCAAGAGATTTCCCATTACCTGCATGGATCGTTGCAACCGATGAAGTTCGGAAGCGTAACGATGTGAGTCCGAGAAGAACCCACTAATGGCCCAACAAAAGCTTTCGCATTGTTGATGCCAATAGCTTACCACGACACAGTATTTGTGTCAAGCCAAATGTGGGCAACAAAAAACAGCTCTATTTCAAGCTATTTTGACTCTAAAAATCTTATGGAAATTTTTTCTTTTCTTTCTCTCAAAGAATGGTTCGAGCCGATTTGTTTCTTACGCTGATTGTATCATATGTTCAAAGTTACTCGATAATTTTTCCCTTGAGTTTCTTCGCCTCCTCGATAAAAAAATTCTGCCACTCATGCTCAGGGAGCGGAATGAGCATCTTAGGATAATCTTTCAGCTCCGTAACCTTAAGATACTGGGAACCAAGCTGTATCGGGTCGAGATGCGTGTCAAACTTCACCTGCGCTTTTTCCGCAAGACCATCGAACGTCCAATTTTTTTCTTTTTGCACAATGCAGTATAAGTCAATAAAATCTCGCGATCGGGGTTTCTGATACACGGTAAATATTTTGTTCACGGCGATATCGAGCAGACTGTCAATCGACAGTTTCCCCACGATATCGCTCTTGTCAATTCTAGAAAACGGAAAATAAGTGAACTCGGTTTTTATCTTTTCTTCTCCATAATCAAGAAAAAACAGGTTTCGATTGAAGCTCTGACTGTATTCCACATTTTTTATTCCTGCCGCCTTCTGGATTTTCTTTAAGATAACGGAAATGGCAAAAGGGTCAAACTCTTTCTCAGAAAAGAAATTCAGATCTTCCGAGCGCCGGTGACGAAGATACATTTCCGCGAGCGCCGTACCGCCACCCCAGTAGAAATTGTCGCAAATCTGTTTTTCCTTTCCGAAAAGGGAGAGTATGTCTTTCTGCCTTTTAGAAAGTATGGATTGCATTTTCTATTTAATGATAAAAGAAAGAAATCTTCGCTTTGCAGGATCAAGGTGCAACACTTGCCAATACATTTGTAATTTTTTCTCCGGGATTTTTTCCCCGTCTAGGCCAAAATTGATGAGTTGTTCCAATTTCCATACCGCAAACTTCTCCTCATCTTTTTTGAGCTCTCGAACATCGGTTGACCAATTTTTCATATACGCATTCTAGCATGAAATACGCCCTAACTCAATCGGGGAAACTTTTTCTCCAGCAAAGTCGGGGTAACAATTTTCCGCCAGAGGCGGATCCTCCCCTGGAGGACGAGTTCCCGAAAAAAGCGGAAGTGGTTAGATTCGTCCCCCACAAAGCGGTGTATTCTCCAAATAGCTCGAACGGAATTCGCTCCTCGTCCCGAGCAAAGTCGAGGGGCTCGGATTGGGCGGGCGGCCTGCCCGCCGAAGCCTCGGCGTAGGCGGGGCAAAATGAAAGGCGAAGCCAAGAGCATTAACAATTTCAAGCCTGCCCCGCGAATTGAATGACCTATAATGACACCGTAGCCACAACGAATGAATGATTT